>JAFYLI010000153.1 GCA_017537165.1 Oscillospiraceae bacterium
CTAAGCTTTGCTTTCCATGCAGCGTCTTTTGTTGTTCTTGGCGACTATCGCCTTGAAGGCTATTTTATGTATTCGATGACATAGAAACAAAACCTCATCCGAAGAGGTTATTCCCAGCCCTGGGCTCCGGTAAGGTAGGTGTCGCCTACATCGGCGCCGAGGTCACAGGTATATACCCAGCAGATAACGTCGCCGTCCTTGAGCTGATATCGGCTGCAGCCGTAATTGGGGAACCAATCGTTCACCTTATACATCCAGCCCGAAAGCTCGCCTACGTCGAACTCATAAAGGTTGGCAATACCCTCAATATACGCGCTGTTATATATTGGCGTATTCATAAACTCCATGTGTATCTTCTGCTGTTTGCACACTCTCTGCAGAACGTTGAATACGCTCTCACCCTCAATGAACGTAACTTCCGTAGGCTGAAGTATCCAGCCATCCTCGGGTACCAGTTCCCTCTTTTCGGGATCGCAATATTTCATATTATCCAGAATAGTAGCGCAGGAAATTGAGATAGTGCAGGTATATTCGTTTTCACCGATGACTACGTCCTGCGGCTCTACGGGAGTGGGTTTACCCTCGGGCACGGGGTCTGTTTTATATTCGTCCTGCTCGGCGGCAGCCGTGCTTTCCGGCATAGGCTCCGCGCTTACAGCAGGTGTACTGCTCTCAGCAACGGGTGTATTGCCTACGGGTGCGCAGGCCACGGTCAGTGCCACTATTAAAAGCATGGCGGCAAGAATTATTATTCTATTCTTCTTAAACCACATAGGCGCTCCTTTACCGCAACTTTGCGCTGCCCAGCATATTATACAGCATCTGCGCTATCTCACCGCGGAGGATGGCACGCTTGGGCTGAATATCAAGGTCACTCTGGTCAAGGATGTTATTCCCGTAGCAGAACGCGGTGCTTTCTCTTGCCCAATCGCTGACCTTGGAATAATCGCCGAACTGAGCAAGGACGTTGAGTATCTCGTAGTTTTCAAGCTTTGTGTCCATGCCGCAAAGCATTGCAGCACGGGCTACCATTACCGCAGCCTCCTGACGGGTGATAGTGCCGCTGGGATCGAAGGTAGTGTCGGTCTTACCGTTTACGATGCCGTAGGTATAGGCTGCGCCAACATAAGAAGCATACCATTCCTTGGCTGCTACGTCCTCAAATACGCTGACGGTCTTGGTGGGAAGGCCCAGAGCCTTTACTACGATAGTAGCAAACTGAGCGCGGGTCATGGTGGCATCAGGCTGATATGCTGTATCGGTCATACCGTTTATGATGCCACGGGCAATAAGTGCCTCTATGGCAGCGCGGTTGGCGTGATTTTTAATATCGTCAAAGGTTTTTCCGTTTACGGTGATTTCCGTTTTCTTTACATCCGCATGCTTGTCGGGAAGGCCGTTGGCAACACCCGCATTACCCGAAACATGGATACTGCAATCGCTCATGCGGTAGAGGCTGTTCTTGCCTTCCTCTGCACGAAGAGCTGCTACGATACCGTAGAAGCCCTGCTCGGTAGCCATTTGATCGCTGCCGCCTCCGCCGGACGTATGGGTAAAGCTGCCATTGGATTCACGATAGCTGAGCAGGTTATCCAGCAATGTGTTGCCGTTCTTCACGAAGCGGCTGTCCTTAAGGTCTATGCCAAGCTCGCAGAGGGCTACTATGACCTGAACCACACTCTCGGAGTTAGCAGTTTCCCAGCTTGAGTATCCGCCCTTATCGTCCTGCATTTTACTGAGGCAATCAATAGCTCTGTCTGTTGCTTCTTTTACCGCAGACTGGCTTTGATACTTGGCCAGTGCCTGCAGCGCCATGCCCGTAAGATCGGGGTCGGATGCATTGTCGCCGCCCTTTGATGTCAGGCTCCAGCCTCCGTCATTGTTCTGGCGTGAAAGTATTTCGTCAATATAGAGCTGGCGGGTCGCCTGAGTTTTCGTCTCAGCATTAACGGGCACATCGTAATTACCGCTGTCCAGCGCGATAAGGGCCCAGACGGGGCCGTTGATACCCTGCCAGATAGTTTTCTCGAAATCGCCAAGCGGCTTCAAAAGGTCATACCCCGCCACATTCGCAGGATCTGCTCCTATGGCAGTAAGGGACACGATAACACGGGAATACTCGGTGTATTTCTTCTTATGAAGAACGCCATTGCAGGACTCCACATAGTCCTCCACAGCGGCGTAATAGTCATCCCAATAGTTCTGCGGAACATCGTAACCGCTGCGGGCAAGACCGATAACAGCCCACTCACCACCCACGGAACCCACCTGCGGTTCCGTGACAGTGTTCAGCATATACTCCGCGCTTTTTTCCACAAGCGCGCCCAAATTATCGGCCGCAAGCGCAGGAACACAGAGTCCGAGCATCAACACAGCGATCAAAACAAGGCATAAAATCCGTTTTTTGATTCGTTTCACGCATCTTCCCTCTTTTCGCGTATACTTCCTGAATAACGAGCTGTGTCCGACCCGAAGATTTTGCTCTTCGAGTCGGACTGCTCTGAAAATGGAGTGAAATTATTTCATCATAAGGCCAACGAGGCGCTCAAGGATAGTAGCAACCTCGGCACGGGTAGCGTCGCCGGTGGGATCCAGCTTATTGCCGTCCTTGCCGGTGATAAGGCCTGCGCCAACTGCCCATTCCTTGGCTTCCTTAGCCCAGGAAGAAGTCTCGCCATGGTCGTCAAACTCAGCAAGGTCACCCTTATCCTCGGTAGACATTGCCAGGTACTCTGCATAGCGGTGGAGAATTACCGCGATCTGCTCACGGGTAACTTCTCCGTTGGGATCAAATCCGTTGCCATCGCCTTCAACGATACCAAGTTCGTTTGCCCAAGCGACTGCGTCGGTATACCACTTACCGTCGTCAACGTCACTGAAGTTATTGCTTGCGTTGGATGCAGGCTCGCCTTCCAGACGATAAAGTACGGTTACCAGCATTGCGCGGGTCATGGTGCCGTTAGGATCAAATTCAGTGTCGGAAACACCGTTGAACAGTTCACGGCTGGTTGCAAATTCAATCGCAGACTTGCCCCAATGCTTCTCGGTATCGCCGAAGCTCTTCTTGTTATCCACCAGCTTGACAGTTGCGGAGCCCTCAATGAGAGCGCTTACGCCGTCGGTGCCGGAAACGGACTTCTTAGCAATAGTCTCGCTGCCATCCTCGTTAACGATAACAAGGACCTTGCCGCTATCTTCGGCGGGCAGAGTAACTACCATACCGCCGTCCACCTGACCAACTGCTACTCCGTCAACTGCAATGGAAATATTGACGGTGCCATCCTTAGCCTTTTCGGCGGAAATAGCTACGTTCTGTCCGGTCTTACCGGTGATATCCTCAAGAGCCTTGGCGGGAACCTTAATATCTGCGATATCGGTTTCAACTGCGATAGCCAAGTCGTTGTCTGCAACGTTCTTTACAGACTGCTTGGGAATCTTAACGGTAACAGTGTTTGCTTCGCCCTTAACCTTGGGAGCAATGGTAACGGAAGTAACGTTTTCGTCCTTCTTAGCTTCGTCAAGGGCATTGTTGATATCGGCTATACCAACGCTTGCTGTAGCCTTACCGCCAACAACGGTTGCACCGGTAACTACGGTAACGGTGGTATCTGCCTTGGTTTCGGAATCGGTCTTATCCTCTTCCTCATCCGCGGTCTTGTCATCCTCTTCCTTGTCGGAAGAACCGGTATCGCTCCAATCAATATCACCGATATCAACACCCAAGCGGCAAGTGTACTGCCACTTAATGATGTCGCCATCCTGGACATAGAAATCAGAAGTACCCTGGTCGATGAACCAATCGTTCCAGGTGATCATCCAACCGGAACCAACACCTGCATCGAACTCACCAAAGTAGTCATAATATGTACCCTTAAGGGTGAAGTTGCCGATGGAGGCCAGGTAGAAGGAATTGAAGATATTGCCGGTATTGGTGTAGGTATAACCCTTCTCCTCAAGCAGACGCACGGTAACGGCTGCAATGGTATCGCCATAAGTGAAGGGAACGCGGGTAGTAGAAATAATGGTTCCGAGGGGATTGCGGAATTTAGCTTCCATCTCGCTGAGCTCGTCGCTTACACGAACGCCCTTATCCTCAAAGCTAATGCGTACATAACCTACGATTTCAGATTCCTTCAATCCGAAGATCAGCTTTTCTTCCTCTTCGGGTTCATCGCCGGTGTTGTCGTCACCACCGGGCTGGTCGGGATCTGCGGGTTCATCGGGATTTGCAGGTTCGTCGGGAGTCTCAGGCTCGTCGGGAGTCTCGGGCTCGTCGGGAGTCTCGGGCTCGTCGGGAGTCTCAGGCTCGTCGGGAGTACCGGGCTCATCGGGAG
Source organism: Oscillospiraceae bacterium (assembly GCA_017537165.1). GTDB lineage: Bacteria > Bacillota > Clostridia > Oscillospirales > Oscillospiraceae > RGIG6375. The sequence goes on from JAFYLI010000153.1 coordinate 4,335, forward strand.
TACCGGGTTCGTCGGGAGTACCGGGCTCGTCGGGA
>JAFYLI010000154.1 GCA_017537165.1 Oscillospiraceae bacterium
AGGTAATATCGTTGACAAAGGGATCATAGCAGGCGTTGACCATATGTCCGGGCATCGCCCAGTGGGTACGGTCCGGTTCCTTGTTCAGCTTGGCAAAGTTCTCTTCCATACGAACCTTGTTGAGAGAGTATACTATATCGAAGAGGGATTTACTTGCGTCGAATACCAGCTTGCTGTAGAGTTCCTCCACTCTGTCGGGGTATCCCAGCTTAATTCCCATCTTGGAAAGCTTCAAAATGGCCTTGTCTTTGGTAGACTGCTCCAAAATGTCATTGCTTACTATTCTCTTCTGGTAGGTGGCTACAATCTGCTTGACGATATCGGTGATGTCCTTCTTGGCTTCCTCACCAAAATACTTCTCTCCGTAGTACAGGCCAACGGGCTCACTGTACATGCTGGAAGCAAGCTGATAGGCATACTTCTCTGCGGGAGAAACAGCGTCAATACCGGAGAGTGCTCTGCGGAAAGCGCCACCCAAGGCACGCAGTTCCTCAGAAAGCAAGCTGCAGCCATCCATCAGCGTAACCACATATGCCCAATTCTTGTACATTTCAAAGGTATCCTGATTGAATATCTCTTTGAAATTCTTGAAATATCTGGGTTCTGCTACTATAATCTCCTCCGGAACAACGCCAAAGAGGTCTGTCAGCAGTTTCTTCAGATTAAGAGGCTTGACCATGCCGGCTACTCTGCCGGTCTTCATGGGGTTATACATCTTGGTATACTCGGACCACTCTTCCTGACTCTTGGCATACTTTGCGATGAGCGCATCAAAAGCCAGAGTGTCCTTCAGCAGAGCGTCGCACTCTTCCTCACTGTGGCCGGCGATTGCAAGCACTTGCTTTGCAAAACCGCTCCACATACCCAGCAGCATATCTCTCTGCTGCTCATTCTTGTAATAAGAAACATCAGGCAGGATCACAGATGCGCCCTGAATCATAACGCAGTGTCTGAGGGTATTCTTCATGTCGGGCTCCACTGCAATGTTGATGGGCATAGCAATACCCTTCAATATAAGCTCCTTTGTGTGAAGGTTAAAGCTGCGAGTAGTACCCAGCTTCTTGAGAATGGACAGATTCTTCAGCGCCGGCTTTATGCCGTGCTTTTCCTTTCTCTTCACATTCTTTGCAAGAGTATACAGGGTGCAAGCTCTTGCAAGGTGTTCGTTGGGGTAGGCTGCGCTCTCACACATGGAATTGAATTCGCCGATCATGAGCTTTTCAATTTCGGTGCTCAGTGTTGCGAAACCACCTGCAGTAGGCATATCGTCAGGAATCACCAATTCTTCCAGTTTCGCCTGGTTGACATATGTATACAGATCATCTTGAATTCGAATATTTTCCATGATTATCTCCCTTACGGTATTCAAAAATATAACGCATTTAGTTTATCACAAGTTGCCGAACGTTTCAACGATAATCGCCCATGTATCGCAAAGTAAAGCACGTTTAAATGCCGTCGGTCAGCGTTTACTCACACGGAGGTGGAAACCAATGTTAATTGAAGATACTGCAATAAAACAATTAAAGCACTCCATTGACTCAGCCGATGCCATCGTTATAGGCGCGGGAGCGGGATTATCAACTTCCGCAGGCTTTACATATTCGGGCGAGCGTTTCAGGGAGTATTTTTCCGACCTTGAAGAAAAGTTCGGCTATCACGATATGTATTCGGGCGGTTTCTATCCCTATCAAAACGAAGGCGAAAAATGGGCCTTTTGGAGCCGCAATATCTATTATAATCGCTATGTCCCCACGCCGAAGCCCGTTTATGACGATCTGCTCAAGCTGGTAAAGGACAAAAACTACTTCGTCATTACCACAAACGTTGACCACTGCTTCCAAAAGGCAGGTTTCGACAAGGAGCGCCTGCTTTACACTCAGGGCGATTACGGTCTTTTCCAGTGCAAAATTCCCTGCCACGCGGAAACCTACGATAACGAAGATCAGGTACACCGCATGCTCAGAGAGCAAAAGGACATGAAGGTTCCCGAGGAGCTTATCCCCCGCTGTCCCCGCTGCGGAGGGCCAATGGAGCCTAACCTGCGCTGCGACGATACCTTCGTGCAGGACGAGGGCTGGTACCGCGCCGCCCGTCGGTACAGTGAGTTTATAGACGGCTGCCGCGGCGGCAAAGTCCTTTTCCTTGAGCTTGGCGTAGGCTACAACACCCCCGGCATCATCAAGTATCCGTTTTGGCGCATGACCCGCGATAATCCCGACGCGCTCTACGCCATCCTTAACCTCGGTCAGGCCGCCGTTCCAAAGGAGATCGCAGACCGTTCCATTTGCATTGACGGCGACATCGGCGCGGCCCTCCAACAACTTCTTCAGCTGTAAATAACATAGGACGGTTCGTTTTCAAGCTGCACTTGCCAATAGCAGCCATTGAAAAAATATAACCGCCCCCCTATGAACAAATCCAAGCCGAGAGTTCCTTAGTAACAAAGGAGCTCTCGGCTTGTTATTTTTATTTATACAGTAAACTTACTCTTCCGCTTTTACCGTGGTGCCTTCTTTCTTATCCCACAGTTCGCCGGTGGCCATGCCCCAGCTTTCGAATACGCGGTTATAGAAAGGCGGGCGGGAGAAGTCTTCCTTCATGGTGGGATAGTAGGAGTTGACGTTTCTGCCAAGGCTCAGCTGGTAGTCCACACCTGCGAAGAACTCGTCCATCTTTTGGGCGGGTATGGAGAAAATAATCTCGTCGTCGCCGGTGAAGGCACGCTCAAACTCGCCGGGGTCGGGCAGCGTGATGCGATACTCGCCCTCCTCAATAGGAGGAATTACGGAGTAGATGCAGGATTCCAGCGGAATGAAGCCGCTGTTTACCATAGTTCCGCTTTGGCTGAACACTGCCATGAGCATAAGGCGCAGCTGGGCATTGCTGCTGTAGGTCAAAATCAGGTCGGGCACGAAATCCGCGCGATCCAGAGGTGCCATTACAATGGCGAAATATTTATCGCGGGGCAGGTGCGGCAGGGTGGAAACGAAAGCTTCGGACTTTTGGGGATCGGTGATGCCGATGTACTTCACCTTTTCCTTGAAGGCAAGAGAGTCCTTGCTGCCGTCGCACATGCCGTAGCACATAAGGGGAGTCCAGCACCACTGGTCTTCCTTGCGCAGGCAGATTATCTTATTCTGTCGGCGGGCGTAGGCAAATGCCTGACACAGGGCAATATGCTTGCCCCAGTCGGCTTCGGGGCGCTCCGCACCGGCGGGCACGTCCTCCTCCCGCTCTGCAAGCTTCAGCGCAATGGCGGGATAGCGCAGCTTCAGCAGCTTATCCAGTGCCGCCTGCCGGGCCTTATTTATTTCCAACATAGTCATATCCTCCTCTTCCTATATCAGCTTTTGTTTTCACGTGCGGCAAGTTTACTTATGTGAAAATTTACTTGGTTTTGATAAAGTACCCACAACTTCTAAAAGAAATTGTGGGTACTTTTCATTTTACGGTTCCGTACCGCTTTCAGGCTTTAACAGCTCGGGGTTACTTTCCTGAATGGGCTCAAAACGAGTACTGCGGTTTACATTGAAGATGAAGAAGTCCTTCGCAACAGTTACATCGTGCAGCTGCAGCTCGCCAACCAGCTTGTAGTTGCCTTCGGGAATACTGTTTATCTTATCCGAAGTGACCTCAAGCTTCAGTGCACTGCTGCCCGTACCGTCATCCTTGGTAGAATCCGCACGGACTCCGGCAAGAGCAGTTTCAATAGCCGATACCACAGCCGCCTGCTCAAGGGTAAGACTTGTGAAGGAGTTGGGGATACCGTTGTTTTTGAGTATCATTTCAATGATCGCCGTGTAATCATCCTTCAGCGCATTCGCTCCGGCATTAAGGGTAACGGTTTCGATTTTTCCGCCTTTTATCTCTATCGTCGCCGTTCCGTAATTCGTGGAACCGCTGTTACTGCTGTTTACAGTAATTTCAGCTGTAGTTACTGTACCGTTGGTATTATACTTCCACAGACTGTGCTCAACGAAACTGCTTCCGATAGGCCCGGTAACTTCACCAACGTTGTCCATCGTTACCGTCATCTGCATAAAGTCATCCGTGCAGGAGACATACTCACCTGTTGTGGGATTCTTGTAATACAGAGTGTACTTCACCTTGGTACTACTGCTGCCCTTAGTGATGTTGCTGTAGTCAGCGGTAAATTCCAGGCTGTTGCGGCCGTCTGCCAGATTTACATTGAGCTGATCGGGATCTACATTCAGACG
>JAFYLI010000155.1 GCA_017537165.1 Oscillospiraceae bacterium
CAGACAGCGCAGCCCCTCCGCACCCTTTATCACCTCCACTCTTCAGCAGGAGGCATCCCGCAAACTGAATATGACTCCCCGCCGTACCATGTCCATTGCGCAGGCTCTTTATGAGGGCGTGAACATTGAGGACGTAGGTACCGTGGGTCTTATAACCTATATGCGAACCGACTCTCTGCGCATATCGCAGGAAGCGCAGAACGCTGCCAGGAGCTTCATTAAGGACAACTATGGCAACGATTACTGCCCCGCAGCTCCCCGCGTTTACAAGAGCAAAAAAGAAGCTCAGGACGCGCATGAAGCTATCCGTCCCAGTGACGTTTACCTCACTCCCGACCGCGTACGTAAGGATCTTACCCCTGAGCAGCACAGACTGTATAAGCTGATATGGAATCGCTTCATGGCAAGCCAGATGGCAAACGTGGTTTATGACAGCGTTTCTATAGATGCCGTTTCTGCGGGACACATGTTCCGCGCCACCCATTCTGCAATTAAGTTCCCGGGCTTTACCAAAGTTTACGATTCCGGTGAAGATGAGCCTAACCTGAAGCAGCGCCCGCTGCCCAGCCTCAGCGAGGGTCAGGAAGTCAGCCTGAAGAATATCATCAAGGAGCAGAAGTTCACCCAGCCTCCCGCAAGATATACCGAGGATACCCTCATCAGAGCAATGGAGGAAAAGGGAATAGGCCGTCCCAGTACCTATGCTCCCACCATGTCCACCATTCTTGACAGAGAGTACGTTGTCAAGGAAGGCAAGGCACTCAAACCCACATCCCTTGGTGAAACCGTTACGGGCTTTATGACCGAACGCTTTGAGAACATTGTTGATGTAACCTTTACCGCCAAGATGGAGGAAACTCTAGACGAGGTCGAGGAAGGCAGCAAGGAATGGAAGAGCGTTCTGGAAGAGTTCTACGAAGGCTTTGCTAAATCTCTCGGTGAAGCCGAAGAGGCCCTCAAGGGTGTGAGAATAAAGGTGCCCGACGAAGTTACCGATGAGAAGTGCGACGTATGCGGCAAGAATATGGTAATAAAATCCGGCCGCTTTGGCAGATTCCTTGCCTGCCCCGGATTCCCCGAGTGTACCTTCACTAAGCCTTTGGTCATCGAGATGCCCGGACGCTGCCCCAAGTGCGGAAGACGAATCCTCAAGCGCACCTCCAAAAAGGGCTATGCTTATTATGCCTGCGAGAAGGGCGCCGAGTGCGGCTTTATGACCTGGGATGTTCCCGTTAAGGATAACTGCCCCGAGTGCGGACACACCATGTTTAAGAAGTCTGGCAGAGGCTTCAATAAGCCTTTCTGCATAAACGAGAACTGCGTCAACTTCCTGCCGGAAGATAAGCGCGGCTATCCCAAGAAAAAGACCGCCGAGGTCGCTGAGGGCGAAGAAGCTCCCGCAGAGACCAAAACGGAGAAAAAGACCACTAAGAAAACCGCAAAGTCTGCTGCGGAAAAGCCTGCAGCCAAGAAAAAGACGGCTGCAAAGACTTCCAAAAAGGGCAAAGCGGAGGAGAAATAATGGAAAAAGTAACTGTTATAGGCGCTGGCCTTGCCGGCTGTGAAGCTGCGTGGCAGCTTGTAAAGCGCGGTATTCCCGTGCGCCTTATGGAAATGAAACCCCATAAGATGACCCCCGCCCATGTATCCAACGATTTTGCGGAGCTGGTTTGCTCCAACTCCCTCAGAAGTGACGAGCTGGCAAATGCGGTTGGTCTGCTTAAGGAAGAGATGCGCCGTATAGGCTCCATTATCATGGAGAGTGCCGACATCAACAGAGTTGAGGCAGGCTCTGCCCTTGCGGTAGACCGCGTGAATTTTGCGAAAACCATTACCGAAAAGCTGCGCAGCCACGAACTGGTGGAGATAGTTGAAGGCGAAGTTACCGAAGTGCCCGAAGGAACCGTTATCATAGCTACCGGTCCTCTCACTTCCGATGCTTTCAGCGATACTATCCGCGGCCTTTTCCCGCCCGAAAAGGCTTATATGAACTTCTACGATGCGGCTGCACCTATTGTTGCCTTTGAGAGCATAGATATGGAGCAGGCCTATTTTGCCTCCCGCTATGACAAGGGTACTCCCGACTATGTAAACTGCCCCATGACGGAGGAAGAATATAAAGCATTCTGGACAGAGCTTGTTGCAGCCAAGGAAGCAGAAATGCACGGCTTTGATGACGGTGGAGTCTTCGAAGGCTGTATGCCCGTTGAGGTAATGGCTCGCCGCGGCATAGATACCCTGCGTTACGGCCCTCTCAAGCCCGTAGGTCTGCCTGACCCCAAAACCGGCAAGGAGCCCTACGCGGTCGTTCAGCTGCGTAAGGATAATAAGGAAGGCAGCCTCTACAACATAGTAGGCTTCCAGACTCACCTTACCTTCGGTGAGCAGAAGCGAGTTTTCTCCATGATCCCCGCTCTGCATGAGGCAGAGTTTATGCGCTACGGTGTAATGCACCGCAATACTTATATAAATTCTCCCGGTCTGCTGGATAATTGTTATCGCCTCAGAAGTGAGCCCCGTATCCGCTTTGCCGGACAGATGACCGGCGTTGAAGGTTACGTTGAGTCTGCTGCATCGGGTATGCTGGTAGGTATCACTACCGCTATGGAAGTGCTCGGTCAGCCCTGCCCCGAGTTTGGCAGAGAGAACGCAATAGGCGCTCTTGCTGAGTACGTCAGCGGCGGCAGCGTAGGCAACTTCCAGCCTATGAATATCAACTTTGGCATCATGGAGCCTCTGGGCTACAAGGTCAAGGGTAAAAGAAACAAGAACCTGGCTATTTCCGAACGTGCGCTCAATAAGCTGGCGGAAATGGGCTTCGGTGGAGAGGATAAAGAATGAAGATAATTATCGACGCCATGGGCGGCGACAATGCACCTCTTGAAATAGTCAAGGGGGCCGTTGATGCCCGCAATAAGCTGGGTGTGGATATTATTCTCGTCGGCAGCGGCGAGGAGATCCTGCGCAGCTTCCAAAGTCTGGGGATGGGAAATCTGCCCGACGGCATTTCCGTAGTGAACGCAACTCAGGTTATCACCATGGAAGACGACCCTGCAAAGGCTTGCCGCGAGAAGAAGGATTCTTCCATGACAGTGGCGCTGAATATGCTCCGAGACGGTCTGGGCGATGCGGTAGTATCTGCGGGCAGCACAGGTGCGCTGCTTTCGGGCGCAACCCTTATTGTAAAGCGCATCCGTGGCATTCGCCGCGCGGCACTCAGCCCCACCGTACCCACCTCTGTAGGCGGTCAGGCTATTCTCCTTGACGTTGGCGCAAACGTAGACTGTACCGCTGAATACCTGATTCAGTTTGCCTTTATGGGTTATGCTTACGCCAAGTATGTGCTTAAGCTGGAGAATCCCAGAGTAGGTCTTCTCAATAACGGCGCGGAGGAAACCAAGGGCGGCAAACTTCAGAAGGAAGTTTACGCATTCCTTGCCGAAGCAGCCAAAGAGGGCAAAATCAACTTTATCGGCAACGTGGAAGGCAGCGATGTTCTTTCCGGCAAGGCAGACGTTGTGGTAACCGATGGCTTTACCGGCAACGTTATGCTTAAGTCCCTTGAAGGCATGGCCTCCTTCTTTATGTCGGAGCTTAAGAGTATTTTCTACGGCAGCACCAAGAATAAGATCGCGGCGCTGGCTATCAAGAAAGATTTCAAGGCTCTGAAGAACAAGCTTTCCGTAGGCGGCAGCATTATGCTTGGCATTTGCAAGCCAGTTGTGAAGGCTCACGGCTCTTCCAAGGCAGCGGATATTTGCGCTGCAGTGGAGCAGGCAGCAACGGTTGCATCCTCCAATACCATGGAAGAAATCAATAAGCGCCTTGAGGATATGAAAGTTCCCGAGGCACAGGCAAATATGGCATGATTAAGCAGCGGAGAGGCCCGTCAGGGCTTCTCCGCATGTGTGGTTTTATATAACCTGCGAAAGAAGAGATGTAAGGCATGAAAAAACTTGAAAAAACCATAGGCTATACCTTCAAAAATATAGCATTGCTGGAGCAGGCACTTACGCACAGCTCTTTCTCCAATGAACGCGGAAGAGGCAGATTGGGCTGTAACGAGCGCCTTGAATTTCTCGGCGATTCTATCCTCGGCTATTTTACCGCTGAGTACCTTTTCGGTACCTATCCCGATAAGCCCGAGGGTGAAATGACCAAGATCCGCGCTGAGCTGGTTTGTGAGCAGAGCCTTGCGCGCGTTGCGGAAAAAGTGGGATTGGGTGAATATCTGCGCCTTGGCCGCGGCGAAGAGCTGGGCGGCGGCAGAACCAGACCCTCCATTACCGCCGACGCGGTCGAGGCTGTACTTGCCGCCATTTATCTGGACGGCGGTGCGGAGGCTGCCAAGAAATTCGTTTACGGCTTTATCCTTACCGAGGCGGCGAGAGCCGCAAAAGAGGGCAGCCATGACTATAAGACCCTGCTGCAGGAGTTTGTGCAGAAGGGTGGAGCGGAATCCCCCGTGTACCGCATGGTAGGCGAAAGCGGCCCCGATCATAACAAGGTGTTCACCTCCGAGGTGCTTATCTGCGGTGAGGTAAAGGGCAGCGGTAGCGGACGCAGCAAGAAAGAATCCGAGCAGAATTCCGCCAAGGATGCGCTGGAAAAACTGAAGGCGGAGGGCGGCAAATGAATCCTCGTCGCAGGATAATACCGCTTTTCGTACCTCATCTGGGTTGCCCCAACGATTGCGTTTTCTGCAATCAGCGAAAAATATCGGGTAGCCTCACTCCTGCTGACGGTGATACTGTGCGCCGCACCCTGGAACTTGCAAGGGAGTATACTCCTGCGGGCGCAGAACTGGCCTTTTACGGCGGCAGTTTTACGGCCATACCCACAGATCAGCAGAGAGAACTTTTGGAGGCGGCGCGCCCTTATGTGGAGCAAGGCTTCATTGGAGAAATCAGGGTATCCACCCGCCCGGATAAAATAGATCCCGCAGCGCTGGAACTTCTGCGTGAATACGGCGTGAAGACAATAGAGCTGGGCTCCCAATCCATGGACGATAGGGTGCTGCGTATGTCGGGACGAGGACATACTGCGGAGGATACACGCAAGGCGGCGAAGCTGATAAAGGCAGGCGGCTTTAATCTCATGCTGCAGATGATGACGGGTCTGCCCGGAAGTGACGGGGATACGGATGTTATGACGGCCCGCGAGCTTATAAAGCTGCGCCCCGACGGTGTGAGAATATATCCGACGGTAATAATTCGGGATACGGCTCTGTACGAACTGTGGCAGGCGGGAAAATACCGCGAGCATACCGTGGATGACGCGGTGAGCGTATGCGCCGAGATAGTAAAAGAATTTGACGCGGCGGGCATACCGATAATCAGATTGGGCCTTAACCCTACGGATGATCTTTCGTCGGGCGAAGCGGTAGCGGGAGCTTACCATCCTGCCTTGGGCGAGTTGGTATATTCCCGCATTTATCTGCAGAAGGCAGAGCAGCTTATAGAGAAAATCGGATGCCGTGATACGCTTACTCTTGGGGTGCATCCGTCGAGAGTATCTTTGATGATAGGGCAGAAACGGCAGAATATAGAAAAGCTGAAAACAAAATTCGGTATTAAAGAGATCAAAGTGATAAAAACCGAAGTAAATGACGGAGAAATCGTTATCCTGCCTTGAAAAATTCTTCCAATTGGTATACAATATTATGTCAAAGTAATTATAAGCGAGGAATATCATGTATTTAAAAGCGCTGGAGATACAAGGCTTCAAGTCATTCCCCGATAAGGTGCGCCTTTCCTTCGAAAAGGACATTACCGCTATCGTGGGACCCAACGGAAGCGGAAAATCGAATATATCGGACGCTATCAGCTGGGTGCTTGGAGAGCAGCGCAGCAGAGCTTTGCGCGGCAACAAAATGGAAGATGTCATTTTTGGCGGAACTCCTGACCGCCAGAAAATGGGCTTTGCGCAGGTAAGTCTTATCCTCGATAACAGCAGCGGAGCCTTTGACGCTGAGCCCGGTGAACTTACGGTTACGCGCAGATATTATCGCAGCGGTGACAGCGATTATTTTATAAATAAGCGCTCTGTCCGCCTGAAGGATATAAACTCTCTGTTTATGGATACGGGTCTTGGCAGAGACGGTTACTCTATGATAGGTCAGGGCCGTGTTGACGAGATCCTGGCAGCGAAGAGCACCGATCGCCGTGAAGTTTTTGAAGAGGCAGCGGGTATATCCCGTTTCCGCTATCGCCGTGAGGATGCTCAGAGCAAGCTGAAAAAGACTGACGAAAGCCTGGTTCGTATAAACGATAAGATAAGCGAGCTTGAGCTTTCCGTGGAACCTCTGCGCCGTCAGGCCGAGGTAGCCAAGAAATATCTCGTTCTTCGCGATGAACTGCGTGGTCTTGAAATTTCTCTTTGGATGGAGAATCTGGACAAGTTGGCTCAGAAAAGCGCGCTGCTCCGTGAAGAATACGAGGAGTCCGGCAGACGTATAGAGGATGCAAGAAGGGAACTGCAGGAGCTTTATGACAATGCTGACAGCTTTGCCGAAATGCTGCGCCAGCGTGAGGAAGAAGCTGAAAAGCTTCGCCGCGAAATAAGCGCGGTTACCGCTTTGGCAGCCGAAAAGGAAAATGAACTGGCAGTCCTGCGTACCAATATCGAAGCTAACGAGAAAACCGCTCAGCGCCTTGCAGGCGAACTGCAGGAGCATGACGAGCGAAATTCCTCTCTCAGCGAGCAGATAGAAATGCGCCGCGAGAGAATCGTGGAAATAGAAAAGGAAATTCACAGCCTTTACGAAAAGTGCGGAGAGGTAATCGACGCCGTTGATTTGAAAGAGCTGGAACTGAGCGAAAAAACTGCGGAACTGGAGAGCCTGAACGAAGAGATAAACCGCGTTTCCGGCGCTGCGGCAGCTGCAAAGGCTCGCTGGGAAGCTTTGGACGCCTCCGGTGAGGAAATGCTCAGCCGAGCGGAAAGCGCAAAGCTGGAGCTGGCTCGCTTCGACGAGCGTCTCAATGCCGAAGAAAAGGCATTTGAAGACTGCGAGAAGGCAATCCAAGATATAGAAGAAGAGCAGCAGGGCGCCAATAACCGCATATCCGGATTGAGGAAGCGCGCCGAAAACCGCGAAGCAGCGGTTGAACAGCTGCAGGAAAAGAAAAATCAGCTGCAGATGGAAGAGAGCCGAATAGCCTCCCGCGCATCTCTGCTGAGCGATATGAAAAAGGAATACGAGGGATTCTCCCGCGCCGTAAAGACTATCATGCAGGAAAAGCGCGGCGGAGGCCTCAAGAATATTCACGGTACCGTAGCGGAGCTTGTCAAAGTACCCGATGAATATGCGGTCGCAATAGAAACCGCTCTCGGTGACTCTGTGCAGCATATCGTTGTAGACAGGGAAGAGGACGGTAAGGCAGGCATCAATCTGCTCAAGCGCCGCGACGCGGGTCGAGCTACGTTCTTGCCCCTTTCTGCTATAAAGGGCAATGAAGTTTCGGAAAAGGATATCCTTTCCGAAGAGGGTGTCATTGGCCTTGCATCCCGTCTTGTCAGCTATGATAAGCGTTACGACGGCATCTTTAAAAACCTGCTGGGCCGCGTACTCGTTGCGGAGGACTTGGAGGCTGCCATAGCACTTTCCCGCCGCCACAATGTGCGCGTGAAGATAGTTACTCTGGATGGTCAGGTAATGAATGTTGGCGGATCCATGACAGGTGGCTCCGCAGCCAGAAGCGTAGGTATGATATCCCGCGCCAACGAGCTGGAAAAACTGCTTGCCCGCCAGAAGGAACTGGAAGTTGAAATAAAGGAACTCACCGTGAAGGTGGATGCAGCGCGCCGCGAGTATACTTCCGCTAACTATGAAGCGGAACTTGCGGAAACGGAACTGCGCCGTATTCAGGACGAACTGCTGAAAAAGCAGACTGAGTTGGAGCAGCGCCGCGTGCTGGTAGGTTCTATGAAGGATACCCGTTCCGCCATGGAAGCGGGCCTTGACGAAACCGAAAATCTGGCAGACAAGAGCCGCAGTGAAAAGGCGGCTGCCCTTGCCGAGGCCAACGAGCAGGAGGCAAGGCTGGAGGAACTGCGAGAGCTTTCCGATAAGCTGAACGCCGCAAACGAAAAGCTTGAAACCGAAGTGGATGAACTCGGCGATAAGCTGGCTGCTCTCAAAAACGAGGAGACCGGTCTTAAGTCCGAACGAGAAGCTACTCTGCGTGCCGTTTCGGAGTGGGAAAGCCTTGTTGAGACCCTCAGCTCCGAACATGAGCGCAAGGAAAGCGAGATAAATGCCCTGCGTGAGCGTAATAAGGAACTTGAAGCGCAGGCTGCGGAGAAGGCAGCGCAGGCAGACGGCTTCAAAGCTATGGCTGATGAAGGCCGCGGCAAGCTGGATGAAGCGCTGACAGAAAAGAATAACATAGAGACCCGCCGCGGAGGAAACGAGAAACGCGTGCAGGAAAAGAATTCCGAAATCGTGGAGCTGGAGCGTGCCTTTGCCCGCATAGAGCAGCGCAAGCAGGCTGCCGATATGGAAGAAAAGCAGATAGTTGACCGCCTTTGGGAAACTTACGAACTCAGCCGCGCAGCCGCTCAGCGTCAGCGCATGGAGCTTGAGAGCGTGGCCAAGGCAAACCGCAGAGCGGGAGAGCTTAAGCGCGAGATAGGCGCGCTAGGTACTCCCAACCTTGGCGCAATCGAAGAGTTTGAGCGCATCAACGAGCGCTATACATACCTTGCAGACCAGCGTGATGACATTACCAAGGCCAAGGAAGACCTTGAAAAGATAATTTCCGATATCACCAAGGAGATGGAGGAGATTTTTGTACGGGAGTTCAACAGCATCAACGAGAACTTCCAGGTTACCTTCAAGGAGCTTTTCGGCGGCGGCAGCGCAAGTCTTGAACTTGAGGATGAAAATAATGTACTTACCTGCGGTGTAGAGATAAGGGTACAGCCCCCGGGCAAGACCCAGAAGACTCTTTCTCTGCTTTCGGGCGGTGAACGTGCATTCGTTGCCATTGCGCTGTACTTTGCAATAATGAAGGTTCGTCCCACGCCCTTCTGCGTACTGGACGAAATCGAAAGCGCACTGGACGAGAAGAACGTTGCGCGATTTGCGGATTATCTTCGTAAAGTGTGCCACAATACCCAGTTCCTTGTTATTACTCACCGCAGAGGTTCCATGGAGCGCGCAGACGTGCTCTACGGCGTTACCATGCAGCGCGGTGTTTCCAAGGTGCTGAGCATCGACCTTGAGGAAGCACTCAAGAAATTCTGATAGAAATAACTTACTTTTGGAGGAAAACATGGGCTTTTTCAGCAAAATCAAAGAAGGCCTTGCCAAAACAAGGAACAATATAAGCAACCAGCTCCACGGTATGTTTGACAGCTTCACCGGAGCAAATGACGAATTTTTCGACGAACTTGAAGAAACTCTCATTCTTGCCGACGTAGGCGTTGAGATAGCCACCGATTGCGTGGACAAGCTTCGTGAGATCGTTAAGAAGAACGGTATCCGCGGCGGAGAAGAGATAAAGGCAGAACTTGCCAAAATCCTCGGCGAGATAGTAGCCTTTGAAGATAACTCCATCAAAGTTGATACCAAGCCTTCCATCATCCTTGTTATCGGCGTAAACGGTGTTGGCAAGACCACTACCATAGGTAAGCTGGCTACCCGCTACGTTAAGGAAGGAAAGAAAGTCCTGCTCTGCGCAGGTGATACTTTCCGCGCAGCAGCTGCCGAGCAGCTGACTATTTGGGCGCAGAGAGCGGGAGCAGACATTGTAAAGCACGAGGAAGGCTCCGACCCCGGCGCTGTCATCTATGACGGTATTGCCGCAGCTAAGGCCAGAGGTGCCGATGTCATTATCTGCGATACCGCAGGCCGCCTGCACAACAAGCAGAACCTAATGAACGAGCTTGCCAAGATCAACCGAATCATTGACCGTGAGCTGCCCGATTCTGTTCGTGAGAATCTGCTGGTCATTGATGCCACTACAGGCCAGAACGGCCTTATTCAGGCAAAGCAGTTCTCCAATGCAGCCAACATCACCGGCCTTGTTCTTACCAAGCTGGACGGAACTGCCCGCGGCGGTATCGTATTTGCCGTATGCGGAGAACTCAGCATTCCCGTTAAGCTGGTAGGCGTAGGCGAAAAGGCCGAGGATCTTATCGATTTCGACGGTGATGATTTTGTGAGGGCGCTGCTTGATGAGTAACTTGAGATTTGTGCTTGCCAGCAATAACAAAGGTAAGCTGAAGGAAATGAGAGAGATCCTCTCCGAGCTGGGCATAGAAGTAATGTCCCAGCAGGAGGCAGGCATTGCTTCCGAACCTGAAGAGGACGGTACCACTTTTGAAGAGAATGCCATAATCAAGGCAAGAGCTGCCATGGAGGCTTCGAGCCTGCCTGCTATTGCCGACGATTCCGGTATAGCGGTTGAAGCTCTTAACGGCGAGCCCGGAATTTATTCCGCCCGTTACGGTGATTGCGGCTCCGACGAAGAAAGAGTGGAGTATCTGCTTAAAAATATGGAAAACGAGGAACATCGCGCTGCGAAATTCGTCTCATCTATAGCAGTTGCTTTTCCAAACGGCGATGTGCTGACCACCATCGGAGAGTGCCACGGCACTTTGACTTACGCTCCCGTGGGCGAAAACGGCTTCGGCTACGATCCCATTTTCTATATGGAGCAGTTCGGACGTACCCTTGCTCAGGTCAGCCCAGAAGAAAAGAACGGTGTTTCCCACAGAGGAAGAGCACTGAGAGCAATGAAAGAAAAACTTACGGAATATTTTAAGGAGAATACTATATGCTGACAAGCAAACAGAGAGCACAGCTCCGCGCCCTTGCCAACGGCGAGGATACTATCGTATATATCGGTAAGAGCGGAGTTACCGAAAATGTTGTCAAGCAGGCAGCTGACGCACTAAAGGCCCGCGAACTTATCAAGTGTAAGGTTCAGGAAAACTCCCTTCTCAGTGCCCGTGAAGCTTGCGACGAGCTTGCCGCTCAGACCGGCGCAGAAGGTGTGCAGGTTATCGGCAGCCGCTTCGTTATCTATAAGAAAAACGACGAGGACCCCAAGATAAAGCTGGTTAAGTAAAAGAGAAAACCCCGATACAGGAGGTTGAGATATGAAAATCGGCATATACGGCGGAACATTCAATCCCCCTCATGCAGGACATGTAAAGGCTGCGGGCGATGCGGTTAAGGCGCTGAACCTTGATAAACTGTTGGTCATCCCAACCGCTACACCTCCCCACAAGGAATTGCCAGAAGGTTCTGCACCTGCGGAAAAACGCCTGGAGATGGCACAGATTGCCTTTGGCGAAGTTGATAAGGCAGAAGTTTGCGATATAGAGCTTGCCCGCGGCGGCAGGAGCTATACCGTGGACACTGTTGCTGCGCTTAAGGAGCAGTATCCCGGGGACGAACTGTGGATCATCATGGGCGGTGATATGTTCTTTGGCTTGACCGGATGGTACAAGTTTGAAACTCTGCTTACTCAGGTAGGGTTTGCCGTGGCCGATAGGGCAGACGAGTCGGAGAAACTGCAGGAATACGCCGAGCATATGCGCCGTGAGCTTGGCGCAAAGGTGGAGTTCATTCCCGAGCGCCCGGTGGAGATATCCTCCACTGAGCTGCGCCGACTGCTGGAAAATGCAGAGGGCATGGAGCTGCTTTCTCCCGAGGTCTACGCCTACATCATAAAGAACCGACTGTACGGCGCGAAAGCTCAGCTTGATTGGCTGAGAGCAAAAGCGATAAATCTGCTTGCTCCTAAGCGTGTTCCTCACGTGCTGGGTTGTGAGCAGGAGGCAGTGCGCCTTGCGCAGCGCTGGGGCGAAGATGTTTATTCGGCCGCGGCGGCGGGCATACTGCATGATATAACCAAAAAATGCAGCGCAAATGAACAGTTGATATTGTGTGAAAAATATGGTACAGTAACAGACGCGCTTGAGCTGGAGTCACCCAAGCTGCTCCACTCCAAGACGGCTGCAGATATGGCATGGGACGAATTCGGTATCTCCCCCGAAGTTCGCGAAGCTATCCGCTGGCATACTACGGGACGGGCTGACATGACCATGCTGGAGAAGATAATTTACATAGCGGATTATATGGAGCCCAACAGAGATTTCGAAGGCGTGGACGAGCTGCGTAGACTTGCCTATGAAGACATAGACATGGCGCTGCGATTGGGTCTGCGAATGAGTATGGAGGATATGGAGGCGCGCAGAATAGTGCCTCATCCCAGATCTTTGGGCGCATTGGAATACATAGAGAGGCGTCTTGAAGAACGCGGACTCTGACCCTTGGAGGGAGTGGAAAAAAACTATGAAACTTTTTGGCAATTCTAAAAAGAAGACGAGCAGCGCAAAAAGCGCTTCAGTGAAAGAGAAAAGCAGCAAGCCCGCCAGCAAGAAGGCTGCCGAGAGCGGCAGCAAGGGCGGTCTCATAGGAATGCTGGCCAAGCGCCGCATAGAGAAGGCCAAGGCTGCTATCGATAACGAGGACTATCGCCTTCGTACCCCTGAAGAGCGCAAGCGCATAGAAGAAGAGATTGAAAGATATCAGCGCCGCAAGGTAACAGGTCGTCTGGTGGCTGTTATAATAATAGTTCTGCTTGCGGTGGCTGCGATCGTATTTTATAAGAATACGGTAGTTCCACCCAGCGTTGCACCCACACCCACACCCAGCGGTACAGTGGCACCCAGCCCCGAGGCAACTCCGGGTACTGAAGTAGAAAACACGCCGGAACCCACTCCCGTGGTGGAGAACGTACGTCAGGATGGCATGTATACATTCCTGCTGGTTGGTAACGATCAGGGCTACGGCAACACCGATACACTGATAGTCGGACGTCTTGATACCAAGAATCACAAGCTCAACCTTATAAGCATCCCCCGTGATACCATGGTAAACGTAGAGTGGCCCGTAAAAAAGGTCAACACCATTCAGGCATTCAGTGACAATGGTATCGAAGGTTTGATAGACGGTATTTCTGACCTCCTTGGTTTCAGAGTAGATAGCTATATCAGCGTAAACCTTAAGGGCTTTAAGGCTCTTGTTCAGGCTATAGGCGGCGTCTATTTCGACGTTCCTCAGGATATGAAGTACGTGGATCCTACTCAGAATCTCGTCATTGACATTTCTGAAGGCTATCAGCTGCTCACTCCCGAGCAGGCTGAAGGCGTTGTCCGCTTCCGCAGCGGATACGTTGCAGGCGATATCAAGAGAATTGAAGTTCAGCAGGCCTTCCTCATGGCTCTTGCAAAGCAGTGCCTGTCCATGAACAATCTTGCAAGCAGCATTGACGACTATGCCGAGATATTCAAAACCTACGTTACTACCGACCTCACCATCGGTAATATCGTATGGTACGGTCAGGAGATACTCAAGCTGTCTCCTTCAGATATCACTTTCGCAACTCTGCCCGAGAATTATAATGACAGTGTAAGAGGCTTGTCCTACTGCACTATTTATCTGGATCGCTGGGTATCTATGATCAACAGCTCCCTCAATCCTTACGTTGCACCTATAAAGGCAGAGAACCTCAATGTTCTTACCCGCGATGAAAACGGCAACCTTTACGCTACTTCCGGAGCTATTGCAGGTGGCTATGAGTCTTTCTATGACAACACTCGCCCTGTAACTCCTGCGGAAAAGGAAGAAGATGAACCCCAGCAGAGCGGCGGAGAAACTTCGGAACCCACTCCCGAGACTACTCCCGAACCTACTCCCGAGGTTACCGCAGAACCCAGCCCCGAACCCAGCGAAGAACCCAAACCCTCTGAGAGCCCTGAGCCCTCTGAGGAACCTGAACCCAGCGAAGAACCCGAACCTTCCGAGGAGCCTGAACCCGGTGAAGAACCTGAGGAAGAAAGCGGTGGCCTTGGCGGTGGCAGCCCCACCGATCTATGGTAAGGCGCTAATATAAAGGAGATAATCAAATGATCAGTACAAAAGAAGTAATGGAAAATATCGTAATGGCGCTGGACTCCAAGAAGGCCAGAAACATTACCGTTCTCCAGACCGGCGATATCACCGTGCTTGCAGACTACTTCGTTATCTGCACTGCAGGTTCCACCAGCCAGATCAAGAGCCTTTCCGATGAAGCAGGCAGAAAGCTCACCGAGCTAGGCGAAGCTCCCCGCAGAGTCGAGGGTTATCGTGACGGCGGTTGGGTCCTCATGGACTTCGGCTGTGTTATCGTCCATATATTCCTTGAGGAAGCCCGTGGCTTCTATGACCTGGAACGTCTTTGGGGCGATGCTCCCGAAGTTGATATCAATTATCTGACCATACCTAATGAATAAATAGAAGGAAGTATTGCAACCATGAAATACGAATTCCATAAAATTGAAAGCAAGTGGCAGAAGAAGTGGATGGATGAGAAGGTTTTCGCTGCTCAGAACGGCGGCGACAAGCCCAAGTATTTTACTCTCGTTGAGTTCCCTTATCCCTCCGGCAACGGTCTCCACGTAGGCCACGCCCGTCCTTACACCGCAATGGACGTAGTGTCCCGTAAGAAGAGAATGGACGGCTACAATGTTCTCTTCCCCATTGGTTACGACGCTTTCGGTCTGCCCACCGAAAACTTTGCTATCAAGAACCACATCCACCCCAAGCTGGTTACCGAGAAGAACGTAAACCACTTCCGTGAACAGCTTATTAGCCTCGGATACAGCTTCGACTGGGACAGAGAGATCTGTACCACCGATCCTGAGTATTATAAGTGGACTCAGTGGATCTTCCTTCAGCTTTTCAAGAAAGGTTTGGCATATAAGGCAAAGATGCCCGTTAACTGGTGTACCTCCTGCAAGTGCGTTCTTGCAAACGAAGAGGTCGTTGACAATGCTTGCGAGCGCTGCGGCAGCCCCGTTGTTCGCCGCGAGAAGAGCCAGTGGATGCTGAAGATCACCGAGTACGCTCAGCGTCTTATCGATGATCTGGATGATCTGGACTTCATTGAGCGCGTAAAGATCCAGCAGCGTAACTGGATCGGCCGCTCCACCGGTGCTGAAATCGACTTCGAGACCACTGCCGGCGATAAGCTTCGCGTATTCTCCACCCGCCCCGATACTATTTTCGGCGCTACTTATATGGTTATCTCTCCCGAGCACGCAATGCTCGATAAGTGGATGGAATCTCTGGAGAACGCGGAAGAAGTCAAGGCATATAAGGCTCTGGCTGCCGGTAAGTCCGACTTTGAGCGTACCGAGCTCAACAAGGAAAAGACCGGCGTAACCCTCAAGGGTGTTTCTGCTATCAATCCCGTAACCGGCGAAAACATTGCCATCTGCGTTTCCGACTACGTTCTTGCCACCTACGGCACCGGTGCTATCATGGCTGTTCCCGGCCACGATGAGCGCGACTGGGAGTATGCCAAGAAGTTTGGCTTCCCCATTATCGAGGTAGTTAAGGGCGGCAACGTTGAAGAAGCTGCATATACCGATACCGAAGACGGCGTCATGGTAAACTCCGGCTTCCTTGACGGTATGCATGTTACCGAGGCAAAGAAGACCATCACCAAGTGGCTTGCTGACAAGGGCATCGGCACCGAGAAGGTCAACTACAAGCTCCGCGACTGGGTATTCTCCCGTCAGCGTTATTGGGGCGAGCCCATTCCCGTAATCCATTGCGAGAAGTGCGGCTATGTTCCCATGGATGAGAGCCAGCTGCCCCTGCTCCTGCCTGAGGTTGATTCTTATGAGCCTACCGATAACGGCGAATCTCCCATCGCAAAGATGAGAGACTGGGTAGAGACCACCTGCCCCTGCTGCGGTGGCCCTGCAGAGCGCGAGACCGATACCATGCCTCAGTGGGCCGGCTCCAGCTGGTACTTCCTGCGCTATATGGATCCCAAGAACGATGAGGCTCTCGCTTCCGAAGAGGCTCTCAAGTATTGGAACTGCGTAGACTGGTATAACGGCGGTATGGAGCACACCACTCTGCACCTGCTCTACTCCCGCTTCTGGCATAAGTTCCTTTATGACATCGGCGTAGTTCCCACCAAGGAGCCTTACGCAAAGCGTTCCAGCCACGGCATGATCCTTGGCGAGGGCGGCGAGAAGATGTCCAAGTCCCGCGGCAACGTTGTTAACCCCACCGACATTATCAATCAGTACGGCGCCGATACCATGCGTCTGTATATCATGTTCATTGGCGACTTCGAAAAGGCTGCTCCCTGGTCCAGCGATGCTGTAAAGGGCTGCAAGCGTTTCCTTGACCGTATCTGGAATCTTGGCCAGCAGGCAAAGGGTGCCACTGGCGAGGAATACTCCAAGGAGAACGAAGCCTCCATTCACAGAACCATCAAGAAGGTCAACGATGACATTCTCGATATGAAGTTCAATACCGGTATTGCCGCTCTTATGAGCCTGGTAAACGAGTTCTACGATAAGGGCGTAAGCCGCGGCGACATGAAGGCTTTGCTTCTCATGCTCTCTCCCTATGCTCCCCACATCGCAGAGGAAATTTGGGAGATC
This sequence comes from Oscillospiraceae bacterium, assembly GCA_017537165.1. Taxonomy (GTDB): domain Bacteria; phylum Bacillota; class Clostridia; order Oscillospirales; family Oscillospiraceae; genus RGIG6375. Next base: position 16,465 of record JAFYLI010000155.1, read on the forward strand.
CTTGGCTTCAAGGGTATGTGCTGCACTCAGGCATGGCCCGAGTACGATGAGAGCAAGACTGTTGAGGCAGAAAAGACCATGGCAGTTCAGGTTAACGGTAAGCTCCGTTCTACCATCACCGTTGCTACCGATTCTGACGATCAGGCTGTTATCGATGCTGCTTGTGCCGATCCCAAAATTGCAAAGATGATGGAAGGCATGCAGCTTGTAAAGACCATCGTTGTAAAGAACAAGCTGGTCAACCTTATTTTGAAGCCTCAGGCATAATAAAGGGTAAATACCTATTGACAATAGCTCTGCTATGCAGTATAATACTGAGCGTTAAAGCCGAATGAGGCCCTTGAGCGCCGGCATAAGGCGTATTGGAGGGAGGGAAATAAATGTCTGAAGTTAGAGTAAAGGAAAACGAGTCCCTTGACAGCGCGCTGAAAAGATTTAAGAGAAACTGTGCTAAGGCTGGTGTTCTTTCCGATCTGAGAAAGAAGGAGTACTACCAGAGCCCCAGCGTTAAGCGCCGCAAGAAGTCTGAGGCCGCAAGAAAGAATAAGAATAAGAGATACTATTAATTCTTATAGATTAAGAGGTCGCCATAAGGCGACCTCTTTGTCGTATGGAGATGCTGCTATGCTTTATGAATGTCATGCTCATATAATGCTGGACGGAGTAAGCCAGAAGGACGCTCAAAGCCGTCATGCAAACGGCCCGGATGAAAGCTGGGTGCGTGCGAAACTGGAAGAGTATAAAGCGGCGTGTGTCGGCTATATCCGTGATGGCGGAGATAAGTTCGGAGTGTCTGTGCTTGCTGCGCGTATAGCGGGGGAGTACGGTATAACTTTTCGCACACCTTGCTTTGCCATTCACCGCAAAGGAAGATATGGCAATATGCTCGGCCATGCCTATGAAGATATGCGTGAATATCGCAACCTTGTCAGTGAAGTGAAAGAGCAGGGCGGCGATTTTATAAAAATAATGGCAACCGGTATTTTGGATTTCAATGAGTACGGTAAACTGACCAGCGAAGCTTTGGATGAAGCGGAGCTGGAGGAAATGGTGCGCATTGCTCACGGAGAAGGTTTTGCCGTAATGGCCCACTGCAACGGCGCGGACAATATCAAGGCAGCGGTAGCGGCAGGGGTAGACAGTATTGAGCACGGTTTCTACGCCGACGAGCAGGCGCTGGCTGATCTGGCTGCTTCAAATACAGTTCTCGTTCCGACCTTTGCGCCTATCTGCAATCTTATCGGCAGAGGACTGTTTCACGACGATGTGCTGCGCCGCATTGCCGAACAGCACGCCCTTGATCTGGCGCGACTGAATTATATCGGCGGAGCGGCAGCTCCCGGCAGTGATGCAGGCGCAATGAACGTATACCACGGCGCGGGCATAAAGGATGAGTACGGATATATGAAAGCGGCTGTGTCCGATGATGCGCTGCGCGAAGGTGAAGGCTTGATAGAATTGCTGTTCCAAAGACGGTGATATTTGTGCCCCTATATATTATATATGTATAGGAATTTACTCAAAAAAAGCTTTTTCGATGCTTACTACATATAATATATATGTATATTGTCAAAATGCTGCCAAAAACTACAAAAGAGCGGGTATATTATGGCCCCTTTAGGGCAAAATGCTGATTAATGAAATATCAAAGAAAAAATGAAAAAAATAGTTGACAATGTGCAACTTTTTTGGTAATCTACAAGGGCGCGTTAGAGCGCGGGGCTTTTGCGAGCCCAAAATGCGATGAAGCGGGAGATTGCTCGGGCGGTTTCCGAGGTAACTTCCGTGGAGTATGTCCGATAATCGGGCGGCTGGAGAATATCTGTCCCCGGGTAAACCACCGGGAATGCAGTGCTGACGCGCTTTTAGTATATCGCTGCGTCAGAATTTAGCCGGCTAAGTATGCCGGCTATACTTCTGTCGCGGAGTGATACGCACGGCGGCGGGGATAAGAAATTTCTCAGGTGCGTCCAACCAAACGTACGAACAACAGGAGGAAAACAAGACCATGGCAAACAAGACCATCAGAATCAGACTTAAGGCTTACGACCATCAGCTCATCGACCAGAGTGCTGAGAGAATAGTTGAGACCGCAAAGCGTACCGACGCTAAGGTTTCCGGCCCCATTCCCCTTCCCACCAAGAAGGAAGTCGTAACCATCCTGCGCGCTGTACACAAGTACAAGGACAGCCGTGAGCAGTTCGAGCGCAGAACCCACAAGAGACTTATCGACATCATCGACCCCAGCCAGAAGACCGTTGAGGCTCTCATGTCCCTCGAGCTTCCCGCAGGCGTAGAGATCGAGATCAAGCTCTAATCCCAAGCGAAACCCACTAATTTGCTTGCACCACAGTCCGTCATCTTGCGGGACGGACGGGTCAAGTTGGCCACGGACAAAAGAGCCGGAGGTCAACCAATAACCTTTAAGGAGGAAATAAGATGAAAAAGGCAATCATCGGAAAGAAAGTCGGCATGACCCAGATTTTCGATGAGACCGGCAAGGTTATTCCCGTAACCGTTATTGAAGCTGGTCCCTGCACGGTCGTTCAGAAGAAGAACGCTGACAAGGAAGGCTACACTTCCGTTCAGCTCGGCTTCGCTGAAATCAAGGAGAACGACCTCACCAAGCCCGAGCTCGGCCACCTGAAGAAGGCAGGCGTAGCTCCTGTAAAGTACCTCAAGGAGTTCAGACTTGAGGACACCACCACCATGAACGTAGGCGATATCCTCAAGGCCGACGTTTTTGCCGCTGGCGATAAGGTAGACGTTACCGGTATCAGCCGTGGTAAGGGCTTCGCCGGTGTCGTAAAGCGTCACGGTGCTCACATCCAGAAGATGTCCCACGGTGGCGGCCCCGTTCACCGTCACGCCGGTTCCATGGGTCCCATCGATCCTGCTCACATCTTCAAGGGCAAGATCGGCGCCGGTCACATGGGCGTTGAGCAGGTTACTGTTGAAAACCTCGACGTTGTTAAGGTTGACGCAGAGATGAACCTGATCGCAATCAAGGGTGCCATCCCCGGCCCCAAGGGCGGTATTGTTTACATCAAGAATACCGTTAAGAACAACAGAGTCAAGAACACTGACACCACCATCAGCAACAATCCCCAGAAGGCATCTGGTAGAAATCCCCAGAAGGCCTCTGCAAGAAAAGCCTAAGAAAGGAGAGTTTTTGAAATGCCTACAGCTAAGATGTTTAATATGGCAGGCGAGCAGGTTGGTGCAATCGAGCTCTCCGAGGCCATTTTCGGAATTGAGCCTAACGCTGCAGTTCTTCACGAGAACGTTAAGAACTACCTGGCAAACCAGAGACAGGGCACTCAGAGCGCTCTGACCAAGGGTGAAGTTTCCTACTCCACCAAGAAGCCCTGGAGACAGAAGGGTACCGGCCGTGCACGTGCTGGTTACAAGGCTTCTCCCGTATGGACCCACGGTGGCGTTGCATTCGCTCCCAAGCCCAGAAGCTACAGATACTCCCTGAACAAGAAGGTAAAGCAGCTCGCTATCAAGAGCGCGCTCTCCATCAAGGCTGCTACCGGCAACGTTATCGTTGTTGACGGTCTGCAGATGGATTCCATCAAGACCAAGGAGTTCGCAAAGTTCCTCGCTGCAGTTAACGCAGAGAGCAAGTCCATGATCATCACCAACGGCGCTCAGGAGAACGTTATCAAGTCCTCCCGCAACATTCCCGGTGTTAACACCACTTTCGCTTACTCTGATGCAAACGACAATCAGAAGAAGGTTATGTGGAACGTATATGACATCATGAATGCTAAGAGCCTGATCGTTGATAAGGACGCCCTCGCTATCATTGAGGAGGTTTACGCCTGATGAGAACAGTATACGACGTTATTATCCGCCCCATCGTTACTGAGCAGTCGATGGAGCAGTCCGATATCAAAAAGTATGCCTTCGAGGTTGCTAAGGACGCTAACAAGATCGAGATCAAGAACGCTGTAGAGACCATCTTCGGCGTTAAGGTTGAGAAGGTTACCACCACTCACGTTCGTGGCAAGCAGCGCCGCAACGGCGCCTATCCTTCCGGTTTCTCCGCAAGCTGGAAGAAGGCAGTGGTCAAGCTCACTGAGAGCTCCAAGACCATCGAATTCTTCGAAGGGATGGTGTGATTAAATGGCAGTAAAAACTTTTAAGCCCACTACTCCGTCCAGAAGACACATGACTGTCTCCGGATTTGAGGGTGTTGACAAGAAGGCAAAGCCCGAAAGAAGCCTTGTCGAAGTTCTCAAGAAGAACTCTGGCCGTAACAGCTATGGCCGTATCACCGTTCGCCATCGCGGCGGCGGCAACAGACGCAAGTACAGAATCATCGACTTCAAGCGCGATAAGTTCGATGTTGAGGGTACCGTAGTTCGTATCGAGTACGACCCCAACCGCAGCGCTTACATCGCTCTCATTCAGTACACCGACGGCGAGAAGAGATACATCCTCGCTCCCGTTGACCTGAAGCCCGGCGATAAGGTCATCTCCTCCGCTAAGGCTGACATCAAGGCCGGCAACTGCCTGCCCATCTCTGAGATTCCCGTTGGTACCGTTATCCACAACATCGAGCTCTACCCCGGCAAGGGCGCTCAGCTTGTTCGTTCCGCTGGTACCTTCGCTCAGCTGATGGCTAAGGAAGGCGCTCTTGCTCAGGTAAGACTGCCCTCCGGCGAAGTCCGCTATGTCCGCACCAACTGCATGGCTGTTATCGGTCAGGTTGGCAACATCGAGCACGAGAACATCAAGATCGGTAAGGCCGGTCGTAAGCGTCACATGGGCTGGCGTCCCACCGTTCGCGGTAGCGTCATGAACCCCGTTGACCACCCCCACGGTGGTGGTGAGGGTAAGTCCCCCGTTGGCCGTCCCGGCCCTGTAACTCCTTGGGGCAAGCCTGCTCTGGGTTACAAGACCAGAAAGACCAAGAACCGCACCGAGAAGTTCATCGTAAAGCATCGTAACGCTAAGTAAGGAGGCAAAGAGTAATGAGCAGAAGTATTAAAAAGGGACCCTTTGCCGCACCTGAACTGCTGAAAAGGGTTGACGAAATGAACAAGACCGGCGAGAAGAAGGTTCTGAAGACCTGGTCCAGAGCTACCACCATCTTCCCCTCTTTCGTTGGCCACACTATCGCCGTTCACGATGGCCGCAAGCACGTTCCCGTATACGTCACCGAAGATATGGTTGGCCATAAGCTCGGTGAGTTCGCTCCCACTCGTACCTACAGAGGTCATGCGGGAAGCAAGACTACCAGATAAGGAGGAGAACAGACATGGAAGCAAGAGCACATCTCAGTCATGCCCGTATCACTCCTCGCAAGGTCAAGATCGTTTGTGACCTCATCAGAGGCAAGGATACCAAGACTGCCGTCGCAATTCTCATGAATACCCCCAACGCAGCTGCTGAGCTTCTTCTTAAGCTCGTAAACAGCGCTGTTGCAAACGCTGAGAACAATCACTCTATGGATCCCGACAATCTCTACATTTCCGAGACTTTTGCTAACCCCGGTCCCACCCTCAAGAGAGGTATGGCCAGAGCAAGAGGCGGTTATGCCCGCATTCTGAAGAGAACGTCGCACATCACCGTAGTAGTCAAGGAAAAGGAGTAAGATTATGGGTCAGAAAGTAAATCCCCACGGCCTTCGCGTCGGCGTTATCAAGGATTGGGATTCTCGCTGGTACGCCAGAAATGAAAAGGTTGGCGACCTCATAGTCGAGGACTACAACATCCGTAAGTTCCTTAAGAAGACTCTTTACGGTGCTGGCGTTCCCAAGATCGAGATCGAAAGAGATAACGCAAAGGTTAAGATTTATATCCACTGCTCTCGCCCCGGTGTTGTAATCGGCAAGGGCGGCGCTGAGATCGAAAAGCTCAGACTGCAGGTGGAGAAGATGATCGGCAAGCCTGTAGCTCTCAACATCGTTGAGGTTAAGCAGCCCGACATCAATGCGCAGCTCGTTGCTGAGAACATTGCTCAGCAGCTGGAGAAGAGAATCTCCTTCCGCCGCGCTATGAAGAATGCAATGTCCAGAGCTATGAGACTCGGCGTACGCGGCATCAAGGTTGCTTGCTCCGGTCGTCTGGGCGGCGCTGAAATCGCTCGCTCCGAGAGCTATCACGAAGGTACCATTCCCCTCCAGACCCTGAGAGCCGACATCGAGTACGGCTTCGCTGAGGCTGCTACCACTTACGGCCGCATCGGCGTTAAGGTTTGGATCTACAAGGGTGAGGTCCTCAACCAGACTCTCAGAACCACCCCCAGAACCATGGACACCTCTAAGCCCTTCGATCGCAAGGATCGCCGCGACAACCGCCGCCGCGATAACAACCGTCAGGGTGGCGAGCGCCGTCAGGGCGGCTTCGGCCAGAGACAGGGTGGCTTTAACAGACCCCAGGGTCAGGGTAGACCCCAGGGCGGATTCAAGGGTCAGGGTAGACCCGGTACACCTAAGGAAGGAGGAGCCAACTAATGCTTCTGCCTAAGAGAGTTAAGCACCGCAAGGTACAGAGAGGTCGTATGACCGGTAAGGCTACCAGAGGCAATACCATTACCTACGGTGAGTTTGGTATTCAGGCCCTTGAGCCCAGCTGGATCACCAGCAGACAGATCGAGGCTGCTCGTATCGCCATGACCCGTTATATCAAGAGAGGCGGTAAGGTCTGGATCAAGATTTTCCCCGACAAGCCCATCACCCAGAAGCCTGCTGAAACCCGAATGGGTTCCGGTAAGGGTTCCCCTGAGTATTGGGTAGCCGTCGTTAAGCCCGGCAGAGTTCTTTTTGAGATCGCCGGTGTTCCCGAGGAAACTGCACGCGAAGCACTGAGACTTGCAAGCCACAAGCTGCCCTGCAAGACCAAGTTCGTTGTGCGCGAAACCGAGACAGGTGGTGAAGAATGATGAAGGCAAGTGAAGTACGCGGCCTGACTGCCGAGGAACTCAACGCAAAGCTTGTTGACCTGAAGAAGGATCTCTTCTTCCTGAGAATGCAGCATGCAACCAACCAGCTCGACAATCCCATGAAGATTGCCGAGGTTAAGAAGAATATTGCCAAAATCAAGACTGTAATCCGTGAAAAAGAGCTTGAGCGGTAAGGAGGCTGAATGGACATGAGTGAAAGAACTACTTCCAGAAAAACCAGAACCGGCAAGGTCATTTCCGACAAGATGGACAAGACCATTGTCGTAGCGGTCGAGGACCGTGTAGCCCATCCGCTCTACAAGAAGATCATCAAGAGAACTTACAAGCTGAAGGCTCACGATGAGAACAACGAGTGCGGTGTAGGCGATATCGTTAAAGTTATGGAGACCAGACCCCTCTCTAAGGATAAGAGATGGCGCATGGTCGAGATAATCGAAAAAGCAAAGTAAGGAGGGGCCTCAATGATACAGCAGGAAACATACCTGAAGGTTGCCGATAACACCGGCGCCAAGGAAATCAAGTGCATTCGTGTGCTGGGTGGCTCCAAGAGAAAGTACGGAAACATCGGTGACGTTATCGTGGCTTCTGTCCGTAAGGCAGCTCCCGGTGGCACCGTAAAGAAGGGCGACGTCGTTAAGGCTGTTATCGTCCGTTCCGCTAAGGGAGTCCGCCGTGCAGACGGCACCTATGTTCGTTTCGACGAGAACGCAGCAGTTCTCATCAAGGACGACAAGAACCCCAAGGGTACCAGAATTTTTGGACCTGTTGCCAGGGAGCTGCGTGACAAGGATTACATGAAGATCCTGTCCCTCGCCCCGGAAGTAATTTAAGGGGGAGGCAAATACAATGAACATTAGAAGAGACGATACCGTCATAGTTCTGTCCGGTAAGGACAAGGGTAAGGAAGGCAAGGTCCTTTCCGCCGATCCCAAAAACGGCAAGGTTGTTGTTGAGGGCGTAAACGTTGCTCACAAGCACCAGAAGCCCAGAAGACAGGGCGAAGAGGGTGGCATCATCAAGATGGAGACCCCCATCTACGCCTGCAAGGTCATGCGTGTCTGCCCCAAGTGCGGCAAGCCCACTAAGGCTGCTTTCAAGTTCCTGGAGGATGGCTCCAAGGTTCGCGTCTGCAAGAAGTGCGGCGAGACTATATAAGGGAGGGTAAACGACAATGGCAAGAATGAAGAATAAGTATCTCGAAGAAGTCGCTCCTGCTCTTATGAAGAAGTTCGAGTACAAGAGCACCATGCAGATCCCCAGGATCGAGAAGATCGTTGTTAACGTAGGCTGCGGCGACGTTAAGGACAACGCTAAGGGTCTGGAAGCTGTTGTAAACGAGATTTCCGCTATCACCGGTCAGCGCGCTGTTATCACCAAGGCAAGAAAGTCCGTTGCTAACTTCAAGGTTAGAGAGGGCATGCCCGTTGGTGTCAAGGTTACCCTGCGTCACGATAAGATGTGGGAGTTCCTCGACAGACTGCTCAACGTTGCTCTTCCCCGTGTTCGTGACTTCAGAGGCATCAACCCCAACTCCTTCGACGGCCGCGGCAACTACGCTCTCGGCATCAAGGAGCAGCTGATCTTCCCTGAAATCGAGTACGATAAGATCGACAAGATCCGCGGTATGGACATCATCGTCTGCACCACCGCTGAGACCGATGAGGAAGCAAGAGAACTGCTCAGACTCATGGGCGCTCCCTTCCAGTCTTAAGGAGGAAAACATCAATGGCTAAGAAATCTATGATTCTCAAGCAGCAGAGAACCCCCAAGTTTTCCTGCCGCCGTTACAACAGATGCAAGATCTGTGGTCGTCCTCACGCTTATCTGAGAGACTACGGTATCTGCCGTATCTGCTTCCGTGAGCTCGCTTACAAGGGCCAGCTTCCCGGTGTTAAGAAGGCTTCCTGGTAATCCAAGGAAACCACCCAATCAGTCAATAGGACGACGAAAGGTCATTGGCAATTAGCTGAGGAAGCGCCGGGCAACCGGTGCTTCCCAAGACATTGGTTTTGATACCTCGTCGCCTGAACAGGCAAAGCCTGTAACTCTAAACAAGGAGGATATATTAAAATGCAGATCACTGATCCTATTGCGGATATGCTCACTAGAATTCGTAACGCTAACTCCGCAAAGCACGACACCGTTGATATTCCCGCCTCCAACATGAAGAAGGCCATTGCTGGCATTCTCCAGGAAGAGGGCTATATCAAGAACTTCCAGATTATCGACGACGGTACCCAGGGCGTCATCAGAGTCGCTCTCAAGTACAACGCCGGTAAGGAATGCGTTATTTCCGGCCTCAAGAGAGTCAGCAAGCCCGGTCTGAGAATTTATGCCGGCGCTGACGAGCTCCCCAGAGTTCTCAAGGGTCTCGGTATCGCAATCATTTCTACTTCCAAGGGCATTATGACCGACAAGAAGGCTCGCGAAGCTCATGTCGGCGGCGAAGTCCTTGCGTTTGTATGGTAAGGGAGGTAACGAATCATGTCTAGAATTGGAAGAACTCCCATTACCGTTCCCGCAGGTGTTGAAATCACCGTTAGCGAGGCTAACCTCGTTACCGTTAAGGGCCCCAAGGGTTCCCTGACCAAGAATCTTCACCCTGCAATGATCATCAAGGTTGACGGCGGCGTTGCAACCGTCGAGAGACCCAACGACGAGAAGGAAAACCGTTCCCTGCACGGCCTCACCCGTACTCTCCTCGCCAACATGGTAGAGGGCGTAACCAACGGCTTCAAGAAGGAGCTCGAGGTAAACGGCGTAGGTTACAGAGTCCAGAAGCAGGGCAATCAGCTCATCATGAACATCGGCTACTCTCATCAGGTTATCATTGATGAAGTAGATGGCATAACCATCGATGCTCCCGATGCTAACAAGATTGTAATCAACGGTATAGATAAGCAGAAGGTCGGCCAGTTTGCTGCGGACGTTCGCAAAAAGAGACCCCCCGAGCCTTATAAGGGCAAGGGCATCAAGTATGCTGACGAAGTTATCCGCCGCAAGGAAGGCAAGACCGGTAAGTAAAGGGAGGTGTACCTAAATGATAAAGAGACCTGATACAAAGGCGCAGAGACTGAAGCGTCACAAGAGAGTAAGGGCGAAGATCTCCGGTACGCCCGCTAGACCCAGACTGAATGTATTCAGAAGCCTTAACCATATCTATGCTCAGATCATCGACGACGTAAACGGCAACACTCTCGTAGCCGCTTCCTCCGTCGAGAAGGACTTCGGCGCTACCGGCGGCAACTGCGAGGCTGCCAAGAAGGTTGGCCAGCTCGTTGCTGAGCGCGCAATTGCCAAGGGCATCGAAGAAGTGGTCTTTGACCGCGGCGGCTATGTCTATCACGGCCGCGTCCAGAGCCTGGCAGAGGGTGCCCGTGAGGGCGGCCTCAAGTTCTAAGGGGAAGGAGATAGATCATGGCTTACAATAACAACAGAAATCAGGATGCAGTTCAGTCCGAGTATATTGAAAAAGTCGTATCCCTCAACAGAGTTTCCAAGACTGTTAAGGGCGGACGCATCATGAAGTTTTCCGCACTGGTAGTAGTTGGCGACGGTAAGGGCAAGGTCGGTTACGGCCTCGGCAAGGCTGCCGAAGTTTCCGAAGCTATCCGCAAGGGTATCGAAGATGCTAAGAAGAACCTCGTAACCGTCGTTCTCGAAGGCACTACCATTCCTCACGAAATCACTGGCGCATTCGGCGCAGGCAGAGTTCTCCTCAAGCCCGCTCCCGAAGGTACCGGCGTTATCGCCGGCGGCGCTGTCCGTGCTGTAGTTGAGGCTGCCGGTATCAAGAACATCAGAACCAAGTGCCTGCGCAGCAACAACCCCAACAACGTTGTTGCAGCAACCATGCAGGGTCTTATGTCTCTGAGAAACATTGAGCAGGTAGCAAAGATCAGAGGCAAGGCCCCTGAAGAAATCAGATAAGGAGGGCTGAACATGGCAAACCTTAAAATTAAGCTCGTTAAGAGCCTTAATGGCAGACATGACAAGCACATCGCAACTGCCAACTCTCTCGGGTTGAGAAAGATAGGTAACGAAACCGTGCAGCCCGATAACGTACAGACCAGAGGCAAGATCGCCCAGATCGGCTATCTTGTTAAGGTTACTGAGGAATAAGGAGGGCGCCGAAATGAATCTGTATGAACTTAGTCCCGCACCCGGCTCCGTTAAGGAAGCTAAGCGTAAGGGTAGAGGCGCCGGTACCGGCAACGGCAAGACTGCCGGCAGAGGCCACAAGGGTCAGAAGTCCCGCAGCGGCGGCGGCGTAAGAATTGGTTTTGAAGGCGGCCAGATGCCCCTTTCCAGACGTGTCCCCAAGAGAGGCTTCAACAACATTTTTGCAAAGCCCCTGGAGGCAGTTAATGTTTCCGCTCTTGAAAAGTTTGAAAACGGTGCTATCGTAGATGCTGCAGCTCTGATTGAAGCCGGCGTTCTTTCCAAGTGCACTTATGGCGTAAAGATCCTTGGCAACGGCGAGCTCACCAAGCAGCTCACCGTTAAGGCTGCTGCTTTCTCTGAAAGCGCAAAGGCTAAGATCGAGGCTGCAGGCGGAAAGACCGAGGTGGTTTAATGTTCCAGGTATTCAGAAACGCGTGGAAGATTGATGAACTCAGAAAGAAGATCCTCTTCACTCTGTTCATGATCCTCCTCTACCGTATTGGTAACGCTGTTCCGGTTCCTTACATTGACACCGAGCTCCTTAAGAGCTACTTCGCAACTCTGCAGAACACCGTGCTGGGTCTGTACAACACGATGTCCGGTAATGCGTTCTCTACCGCAACCATCTTCGCGCTGTCCATCCAGCCCTATATTAACGCATCGATCATAATCAATCTGCTCTGCATCGCAATCCCCGCTCTGGAGCGTCTCCAGAAGGAGGGCGGCGAGGAAGGCAGAAAGAAGATCGCTTCCATTACCCGTTACTCCACCATCGCAATCGGCCTCATCCAGGGCTTTGCTTACTTCCTGCTCATCAAGAACAATGGTATCCTCGTTGAGGGTGCTACTGTTTGGCAGGGTATCGTAATCATCGCTTCCTTCTGCGCAGGTGCTTCCCTGCTCATGTGGATGGGCGAGCAGATCACCGAGTTCGGTATCGGAAACGGTATCTCTATGATCCTCTTCGCAAGCATTATTTCCAGACTGCCCAGCGGCGCTGCAACTCTTGTTACCAACGCTGTTGCCGGCTCCTTGTCCTGGATTGCTTTCGTTGCTATTATCATCGGCGTTGCTCTTATCGTTGTTTGCATCGTTTTCGTCAGCAAGGCAGAGCGCAGAATACCCATTCAGTATTCCAAGCGCGTTGTTGGCAGAAAGCTTTACGGCGGCCAGAGCACCCATCTTCCCATGAAGGTAAATATGTCCGGCGTTATGCCCGTCATCTTTGCCCAGTCGATAGCTTCCCTCCCCGCTACCATCGCAGCTTTCTTCAAGACTCCTGCTGAAGGCAGCTTCTGGGCCGGTTTCCTGAACGCTATCGATCCCACCAGCGTCCTGTACATGGTGGTTTACTTCCTGCTGATTCTCGCATTCAGCTACTTCTATGCGACTATTCAGTTCAACCCCGTTGAGATTGCTAACAACCTGAAGAAGAACGGTGGCTTCATCCCCGGCTTCCGCGCCGGCAGACCCACCAGCGACTTCATCGCAAAGGTTCTCAGCAGAATTACTCTCTTCGGTGCAATTTATCTTGGCATCGTTGCCGTACTCCCCATCCTCTTCTCCAGCGTAACCAACTTCACCGGCATCTACCTTGGTGGTACTTCCATCATCATTGCCGTTGGTGTTGCTCTTGAAATCGTTCAGAACCTGGAGACTCAGATGATGATGAGACACTACAAGGGTTTCCTTGAATAATGTTAAGAGGTGAAAGCTATGAAACTGATCATGCTTGGCCCTCCCGGTGCGGGTAAGGGTACTCAGGCCGCTAAGCTGAGCGTAAGCCTTAATCTGCCTACTCTCTCTACCGGCCATATCCTCAGAACTGCTATCAAGGAAGGTCTTCCTGTAGGTCTTCAGGCAAAGGAGTATATGGATGCCGGCAAGCTCGTTCCCGATGAAATCGTCATCGGCGTTGTTAAGGATTTCCTTAGCAAGGACGAGTTCAAGACTGGTTATATACTCGATGGAGTTCCCAGAACTCTTGTGCAGGCGGAAATCCTCGAAAAGATGGGCGTAGAGCTGGATGCAGTTCTCTCCATTGAGATTTCCGACGCGGAGATAGAAAACCGGATGCAGGGGCGTCGTGTATGCAACAAGTGTGGCGCAAGCTACCACGTCGACGCCAATCCGCCTAAAGTTGAGGACATTTGCGATGTATGCGGCGACAAGCTGGTCATCCGCGAGGACGACAAGCCCGAAACCGTAAGACAGCGTCTGGCTGTATACCATGCAGAAACCGAGCCTATTATCGATTTCTACAAGGAGCGCGGCAAGATCCTGGCCATTGATGGTACCGCAAGTGTTGACGAAACCACCGAAAAGGTCATGAAGGCCCTGGAGATGATTAAGTGATTTCACTTAAGACCGCCAACGACGTCGAGTTGATGCGAAAGGCCGGCAAAATTACCGCGGCAGCCCGTGCTCTTGCAGGGGAAATGGTTAAGCCCGGAGTTTCGACAAAGGCGATCGACAAAGCTGTTCGCGACTTCATTGTGAGTCAAGGCGCAAAACCTTCGTTCCTGAACTATAACGGCTACCCGGGAAGCGCGTGTATTTCCATAAACAATCAGGTTATACACGGCATTCCCGGCGGCCGCCGGATACAGAACGGAGATATCGTAAGCGTAGACGTAGGAGCGTATATTGGCGGCTTCCACGGCGACTGCGCTGCGACCTTCATCGCAGGCGAAGTAAGCGACGAAGTGAAAAAACTCATCGAGGTAACCCGACAGAGCTTTTTCGAAGGAATAAAATTCGCCCGTGCGGGCTACAGAGTCGGAGATATATCCCACGCCATTCAGGCATATGTGGAATCTCACGGTTTCTCGATAGTTCGCGAATTTGTGGGCCACGGCATAGGAAGCAAGCTCCATGAAGAGCCTGAAGTTCCTAACTATGGCACGGTCGGTCACGGACCGCGCCTCATTCCGGGCATGACGATTGCCGTAGAACCTATGGTAAACATGGGTGCGGCAGCGGTAAAAGTGCTTAGCGACGGATGGACAGTGGAAACAGTGGACGGGAAACCCTCCGCTCACTATGAAAACACCATTTTGATCACTAAGGGCGAGCCCGAAATACTCACGCCGTTAGATGGAGATGGGTACTATGGCAAATAAGCCGTTTGCGATAGCCGAATCCATGGCCGGGCGAGATAAAGGAGATATTTTCTTCGTTCTCGAAAAGACCGAGAAAACAGTTCTCCTGGCGGATGGAAAGCGCAGAACGCTGGAGCATCCGAAGCGCAAAAACCTTCGTCATGTAAAATTCCTGCCGGACGGCGACTTTGCGACGGTCTGCGGGAAAATCAGCGACCGACCCGTGAACGCCGAATTAAGGCGAGCAATGGCTGAATATAAAGCCGCTGCTAACAAATAATCCAGGGAGGGACGTAATCTTGGCAAAGTCCGACGCTATCGAACTTGAGGGTACAGTGGTTGAATCCCTGCCCAACACTATGTTCACCGTCGATATCGGAAACGGCCACACTATTCTGGCCACTATTTCCGGTAAGCTCAGAATGAACTTCATAAGAATTCTGCCCGGCGATAAGGTGACAGTACAGATGTCTCCCTATGACCTGACCCGCGGCAGAATCACATGGAGAAGTAAATAAAATTTTAATTTAAAACTTCTAAGGAGGGTTTCTGAAATGAAAGTAAGACCTTCAGTAAAGCCCATGTGCGAGAAGTGCAAGATAATCAAGCGCAAGGGCAAAGTAATGGTAATTTGCGAAAATCCCAAGCACAAGCAGAAGCAGGGCTGATCCCTGAGTATCTAACGAAAGGATTGATTGACTAATATGGCACGTATTGCCGGCGTTGACCTGCCGAAGGAAAAGCGAATTGAGATTGGCTTGACCTATGTTTACGGCATTGGCAGAAAGAGCGCTTCTGATATCCTCAAGGCTACAGGTATTAACCCCGACACCAGAGTTAAGGACCTCACTGAGGATGACGAAGCAAAGCTTCGTGACTGCATTGATAAGAACTACGTCGTAGAAGGCGACCTGAGAAGATCCGTCGCTCTCGACATTAAGAGACTCACCGAGATTGGTAGCTACCGCGGTCTCCGCCACAGAAAGGGCCTTCCCGTTCGTGGCCAGCGCAGCAAGACCAATGCTCGTACCCGCAAGGGCCCCAAGAGAACCATCGCAAATAAGAAGAAGTAAGGGAGGGATATGTAATGGCAGCTAAGAACAATAAGCAGCAGCGCGTTAGAACCAAGCGCCGCGAGCGTAAGAATATTGAAAAGGGTGCGGTTCATATCCGTTCCTCTTTCAACAACACCATGGTAACCATCACTGACCTGAACGGCAATGCCATCAGCTGGGCATCTGCCGGCGGCATGGGTTTCCGCGGCAGCAAGAAGTCCACTCCTTTCGCTGCTCAGACCGCTGCTGAGACCGCAGCAAAGGCAGCTATGGAGCATGGCCTGAAGTCTGTTGAAGTCTATGTAAAGGGCCCCGGTTCGGGACGTGAGGCAGCTATCCGCGCCCTCCAGTCCGCCGGCCTCGAGGTCCAGATGATCAAGGACGTGACCCCCATCCCCCACAACGGATGCCGTCCGCCCAAGCGTCGTCGCGTCTAATTTGAGAAGGAGGAACATCTAATGGCTAAGAATATGCAGCCCATTGTTAAGCGTTGCAAGGCTCTGGGCATTTCTCCTGCTTACATGGGCTATACTGGCGGCACCAAGTCCGACACCATCCGCAACCCCAAGGGTCAGATGCGTCGTAAGCAGAGCGAGTATGCTACTCAGCTCAATGAGAAGCAGAAGGTAAAGTTTGTTTACGGAATTCTTGAGAAGCAGTTCCGTATGTACTACGAAAAGGCAGCTAAGGCTCCCGGCCAGACCGGCGAAGTTCTGCTGACCACCATCGAGCGTCGTCTCGATAACGTTGTATATCGCCTCGGTTTCGTTATGACCCGCCGTGAGGCTCGTCAGGCTGTTAACCACGGTCACTTCACCGTTAACGGCAAGAGAGTAACCATTCCCTCTTACCTGGTAAAGCCCGGTGATGTTATTGAGGTCCGTGAGAAGAGCAGATCTTCCGTTATGTTCAAGCGTCTGCTTGGCGAGGATGCACCTGTCTTTACTCTGCCCCAGTGGCTTGCCCGTGAGAAGAACACTCTGAAGGGTACCGTTGTTCAGATGCCTAAGAGAGAGGATATCGATCTTCCCATCGAAGAGCATCTCATCATCGAGCTGTACTCCAAGTAACACATTCACCCTCACTATTGGTAAGCTGAAATTAAGCGTGTTTTGCACGTTAGAACGAGGAGGGTATTATAATGGTAGAAATTGAAAAGCCTCGCATAGATTGCATTGAAACTCCCGGTGATGATTCCTACGGTAAGTTTATTATCGAGCCCCTGGAAAGAGGCTACGGCACCACTCTCGGAAACTCTCTGAGAAGAATGCTCCTCTCTTCCCTGGAAGGTACCGCTATTACTTCCGTTAAGATCGCCGGTGTGGCACACGAGTTTTCAACAATACCCGGTGTTAAAGAGGATGTTACTGAAATTGTCCTCAACCTTAAAAGCGTTATCGCGAGACTTCACTGCGAAGGCACCAAGACCGTTTATATAGAGGCAACGGGCGAGGGCGAGATCACCGCCGGCGACATTAAGGCCGACGCTGAGGTCGAAGTTCTCAACCCCGACCTCCATATCGCAACTCTCGGCCCCGACGCAACTCTCAATATGGAAATGACCATCAGCAAGGGCAGAGGCTATGTAAGCGCAGACCGCAACAAGCTTCCTCAGCAGATAATCGGTGTTATTCCCATCGACTCTATCTACACCCCTGTTATCAAGGTAAACTATTCCGTTGAGAACACCCGCGTCGGCAACATGACCGACTATGACAAGCTGACCATTGAAGTATGGACTGACAAGACCATCACTGCAAGAGATGCCATCTCCCTGGCTGCAAGAATTCTGTGTGACCACTTCACCCTGTTCACCAATCTCAGCGAGGCAATGGGCAGCAAGTCCACCGTAGTTGATAAAGTTGAGAACACCAGAGACAAGGTTCTCGATATGACCATCGAGGAGCTGGATCTCTCTGTCCGCAGCTTCAACTGCCTCAAGAGAGCTAACATCAATACGGTCGCAGACCTTATCAGCAAGACCGAGGACGAGATGATCAAAGTCCGTAACCTTGGCCGCAAGTCTCTCGAAGAAGTTATCCATAAGCTGACGATGATGGGCCTGTCCCTCGCCAGCGACGACAATAACTGATACCGTTAATACGGTGACCCTGTACGAGGAGGAAATACAATGCCTGGAACAAGAAAACTCGGCAAGACTACTGCCCAGCGTAAGGCGATGCTGAGACAGCAGGTTACCGATCTGCTCGAGTACGGCAGAATGGAAACCACCATCACCAGAGCTAAGGAAGTTAGACCCCTTGCTGAGAAGATGATCACCCTCGGTAAGAAGAATACTCTTGCATCCCGCCGCGCCGCCCTTGCATTCATCACCAAGGAAGACGTAGTAACCAAGGTATTCACCGAGATAGCTCCCAAGTACGCCGAGAGAAACGGCGGCTACACTCGCATCATGCGTCTTGGCGCTCGCCGTGGCGACGCTGCTGAGATGGCAATCATCGAGCTGGTCTAAGAGCTAATTAAATTCATATGAAATGCCCGCTTTCTGTCTTATTACGGAAAGCGGGCGTTTTTTATTTTTATTGACTGAAATAATTAACATTGATATAATTATATTTAACGAGAGGAGAATGGAAAAATGCCTCGATTTGAGTTTGTCTCCCGTACCGACGTGGAAAAGGGCTGGTCCGGCGATAAGAAATACTGTGCAATGACTGCCGACGGAACGAAGTACCTGCTGAGAATATCTCCTGCAGAGCAGTATGATCGTAAAAAGAGCGAATACGAAATGATGCTTCGTGTAGCGGAGTTAGATGTGCCTATGTGCCGTGCGCTGGAGTTCGGAACCTGCGACGAGGGAGTTTATTCCGTGCAGACCTGGATAGATGGCAGCGATGCTGAGGAAATGCTTCCAAACCTTTCGGAAGAGAAACAGTATAAGTATGGCTTTGAGTCGGGCGAGATACTTAAAAAGATACATTCCATCCCTGCACCCGAGGGTGCGGAGGATTGGGAGATTTATTTCAACCGTAAAGCTGACAGAAAAATAAAAATGTATGAGGAATGTCCCCTAAAATACGAAAACGGACATAAATTTGTGGAATACATTAACGCCCATCGCCATTTGCTCAAAAACAGACCTCGCACTTATCAGCACGGCGACTATCACGTGGGCAACATGATGATAGATAAAAGCGGAAAGCTGTTCATAATCGACTTCAACCGAAACGATTTCGGAGATCCCTGGGAAGAATTCAACCGCATCGTGTGGTGCGCGCAGGCTGCCCCGTCATTTGCCGCGGGCATGGTGGACGGATATTTTGACGGGGAAGTGCCAATGGCATTCTGGGAACTGCTGGCGCTGTATATCAGCAGCAATACCCTGTCATCGCTGCCGTGGGCGATACCCTTCGGCGATGGCGAGATAGAAACCATGACCAGTCAAGCCGCGGATGTCCTCGCGTGGTACGATAATATGTCAAATCCTATACCGACGTGGTACAAGGGAGGCCGAATATGAAAACAAGAGTAAAAACACTGGCTGTGATTATACTGATACTTGTGGTGCTGGTTGCGGCTTGTTTTGCTGCGTTTATCATAAAAGACAGCGGCAAGTATGAGTACGGAAGTGTTGACATAAATACGATCGCCAAGGACAGCGACAGCATAGTTATCGAAGCTGCATCTTTCTCGGTCAGTGCGGGTCGGTTGTGGGAAACTGCACAGATGGACATATGGGCAGGCGCAGACGAAGCGGAGGCATATGCTAATGCGGAAAAAGCCTTGGTTGAGAAGTACGCTATGTATTATAAGGCAGTAGCAAACGGCATCACGCCCGATGAGGAAACTGTGCGTGTAGAGCTTGAACGGAATCGTGAAATATCGGCTGCGGCTTCCAATTATGAAGAGTTTCAAAGTTTTCTTGACCATATAGGAATGACCCATGACGAATATTGGGACAGCCAGTACGAAAACTTGCTCGAATATGACGTTATTGCCCGGTATAAAGAGCAGCTGAAAAGCGAATTTATCGGCAGCGGAAAAAACGAAGCAGATTGGGATGCATATTATAAGCAGATAGTGGCAGTCGCCGTGAAGCAGGAGAGAGTGAAAGCTGTAGGATAAGCGAAATTGTTCACACACTGTTTTCAAAATCACGGGAAATAAGCGTAGAAATCTCCGTCCGTGTATGATACAATAGCATCTAATCAAAACACTAAGGAGTAAACAATGAAAAGAATTTCTATAATTATCCTTTGCCTTGCAATGCTGACTGTGGTATTTGCCGGCTGCAATAAGACCACTCCCTATGATGATATCACTTATACCACATCCACCGACGGCACTGCAGCGGAATCTGACGCAAGACCCACGGTAGCGGCTGAGTTCGAAATGCTCAGCGGTAAGCACTACGTTGAGATCGACGTTAAAGACTACGGCACCATTAAGGTTGAGCTGGATGCCGACGTGGCTCCCATCACCGTAAGCAACTTCGTAGACCTGGTAAATATCGGTTTCTACGATGGCCTGACCTTCCACCGTATAATTGACGGCTTCATGATTCAGGGCGGCGATCCTAATGGTACCGGTACCGGCGGCAGCGGAAGACCTATAAAGGGTGAATTTATAAATAACGGTGTGGAGAACAATATTTCCCACGTTCGCGGCGTTATCTCTATGGCTCGTGCCAGTGCCAATGACAGTGCAAGCAGCCAGTTCTTCATTGTCCATAAAGATTACCCTTCCCTCGATAAGAAATATGCAGGCTTCGGCAGAGTTACTGAGGGCATGGAAGTTGTCGATGCTATCTGCGAGGACGTTGCAGGCTGGAATGCCAACAGCAACGGCGTTGTTCCCAAGAAGAACCAGCCCGTTATCAACTACATCAAGGTTATCGAAGGCTGATAAAGCCTTGCAAAAGACGCTCTGTGAATTCCACAGAGCGTCTTTTTAACTTATACCCATTCGCAGGAAAAACTCATATCTGTTTGCGTCTTCAGGTCGGTTAAATCTTCCGAGCTCGTAAAGACTGTCGGGCTCCTGCGTAATATAGTTTAC
>JAFYLI010000156.1 GCA_017537165.1 Oscillospiraceae bacterium
CGATTTGAAAAGTAAGGAGGCGCTGAAAATGCGCGAAGCAAAAGTCAGCCGCAAAACCAAGGAAACCGATATCGAATTGACTCTCTGCCTGGACGGCGGCGAAGTCAGCATTGATACGGGAATAGGCTTTTTTGACCATATGCTCCACGCCATGTTCTTCTATGCGGGCTTTGGCGCCGTGCTGAAGGTGCGCGGAGACCTTGAGGTGGACGGCCACCATACAGTTGAGGATACGGGTATCGCCATCGGTCAGGCAATAAAGGCCGCTTACGGCGATAAGCGCGGCATAGTGCGCTTTGCTCATAAGTACGTGCCCATGGATGAGGCTCTCGGCTTTACCGCTTTGGATTTCAGCGGCAGACCCTTCCTTGTTTTCAATGCGCCCATGCCTCAGGAGATAATCGGCGGATACGATTCCTGCCTTACCGAGGAATTTATGCGCGCGCTGGCCTTCAACGCGGGAATAACTCTCCATCAGCGCTGCGAATACGGCAATAATGCCCACCATATAACCGAGGCCCTCTTCAAATCTCTCGGCCTTGCAATGAAGGATGCTCTCCGCGTAGAGGGCGATGCCGTTGTTTCCACAAAGGGCGTGTTGGCATGAATCAGCGTATCGGTATAATAGATTACGGCGCAGGCAACCTGATGAGCGTTGCCAACGCGCTGAAATATCTGGGAATAGACAGCGTTATAAGCAGGGAGAAGTCCGTCCTTGAGGACTGCTCCAAGCTTATTCTGCCCGGCGTGGGAGCCTTTCCCTATGCCATGGACAGCCTTGAGAACGCAGGACTTACTGACTTTATCAAGCAGCAGGCGGAGAAAAAGCCCCTGCTCGGCATCTGCCTTGGCATGCAGATGCTCTTCGACTGTGGCGAAGAGCTGGAGCACCGTGAGGGTCTTGGCCTTATCCCCGGTTATGTGGATAAGATACCCACGAACCTGAAGCTGCCCGCCATCGGCTGGAATTCCCTCAGCTTCAAAAACGATTGCCCCATGCTGCGGGATATAGATGACGGTGCCTACGTGTACTTCGTCCATAGCTTTTGCGGCCATGTAAAGGAGCGGGAGCACCTTGCCGCAAGCACTGATTACGGCGGCGAAGTTACTGCGCTGGTTTGGCGCGATTACGTTTACGGCGCTCAGTTCCATCCCGAAAAGAGCGGTGAAACGGGTTTGAAAATGCTGAAAAACTTCTGGGAGCTGTCAGACTGTTGTATATTCTTCCTGCTATAGATTTGAAAGACGGCCGCTGCGTGCGGCTCTATAAAGGCGATTTTGATACCGTTCATCAGGTAGCGGATGATCCGCTGGCTGTGGCTGCCGTGTTCAAGGCGGCAGGCGCGGAAATGATGCACGTGGTTGACCTTGACGGCGCCAAATCCGGTGAACGCAAGAATGCGGAGATAGTCCGCAGCCTTTGCGAAAACTCCGGCCTGCGCGTCGAGCTGGGCGGCGGTCTGCGCTCCATGGCAGACCTTGAGGAAATGGATAAGCTGGGCGTATGGCGCATGATAATCGGCTCTGCCGCCGTATCCGACCCCGACTTTGTTGCCGCTGCTGTGGAACGTTTCGGCTCCGAGCGCATTGCCGTGGGCATTGATGCCCTCGACGGACGTGTCCGCACCCATGGCTGGGTGGAGGACAGCGGAGTTGATGCCTTTGAGTTTGCCGCAAAGATGGCAGACCTTGGCGCAGGCGCTATTATCTTTACCGATATTTCCCGCGACGGAACCCTCGCAGGCCCTCCCATCGAGCAGCTTGAGCGCCTTTGCGGCGGTGTAAGCTGCGGCATCGTTGCCAGCGGCGGCGTTTCGGGCATTGAGGATATCGCCGCCATCAAGAAGTGCGGTGCTGCGGGTGCCATCATCGGCAAAGCATTCTACGCAGGTACCATCGACCTTGCCGCAGCTGTAAAGCTTGCGGCGGAACAATAATAACCTTTCCCTTGAGGGGAAGGGGAACCGCGTTAGCGGTGGATGAGGTGTAACCGTGGCGGTAACGCAAAATATATGCGTTATCCCCGAGAAAGGAGCAGCCTTATGCTTGCAAAGAGAATTATTCCCTGCCTTGACGTAAAGGACGGCAGGGTAGTTAAGGGCGTGAACTTCGTGGGTCTGCGTGACGCAGGCGACCCCGTTGAGCTTGCTGCCCATTACAGCGCCATGGGCGCAGATGAGATCGTATTTTTGGATATTACCGCTACCCACGAAGGCCGCAAGACCGTGGTGGATATGCTGCGCCGCACGGCGGAGCGGGTGTTCGTGCCCCTTGCCGTAGGCGGAGGCATACGCAGCGTAGACGATTTTACCGAGCTGCTCAGAGCGGGTGCGGATAAAATATCCGTCAACTCTGCCGCAGTGCGTGACCCCGAGCTTATTTCCCGCGCTGCCGAGAAGTTCGGCAGCCAGTGCGTTGTCGTTGCCATTGACGGCAAGCGCCGCGAGGACGGCGATTTTGAGGTCGTTATAAACGGCGGTCGCGTGTGGACGGGTCTTGACGTGGTCGAATGGGCGAAGAAGGCCGAAAGCCTCGGCGCAGGCGAAATTCTGCTCACCTCCATGGATGCCGACGGCACCAAAGCAGGCTTCGACATCGAGATGACCAAGGCCGTTGCGCAGGCCGTGAATATTCCCGTTATCGCCAGCGGCGGCTGCGGAAGCCTTGATCACTTTGCGGAAGCCTTCAACGAGGCGGGCGCTGATGCCGCCCTTGCCGCCAGCCTTTTCCACTACGGCGAGCTGAGCATCGACGAAGTCAAAGATTATCTGCGCGGCAGAGATATTCCCGTGAGGTGAAAGATGGAACTTACCGAACTTTTCAAAAAAGCCGAGCTGATACCCGTCATCATTCAGGACGAGGAAACCAAGGACGTACTTATGCTGGGCTTCACAAATCTTGAGGCTGTGCAGCTTACGCTTAAGACCAAAACCGCATGGTTCTGGAGCCGCAGCAGAAACGAGCTTTGGAACAAAGGCGAAACTTCGGGCAATTTCCTGCACGTTACGGAAGTGCGCACCGATTGCGACACCGATACCCTGCTTTATATCTGCCGCCCCGACGGCCCTACCTGCCATACGGGAGAGCGCAGCTGCTTTTTCCGCAAAATCGAAATGGAGGATTGACCATGGATGCATTTGAGGCGCTTTACGCCACCGTTATAGACCGCAAGGAAAACCCCAGCGAGGGCTCCTATACCCGTTACCTTTTTGATAAGGGCCTTGATAAGATCCTCAAAAAGGTGGGCGAGGAATGTTCCGAAACTATCATCGCCGCCAAAAACGGCGATAACGCCGAAACTGTTTACGAGATAGCCGATCTCTTCTACCATGTGATGGTGCTCATGGCAGCGTCACACATCAGCCTTGATGAAGTGAAGGCCGAGCTTGAAAAGCGCAGCGAGAAAAGCGGCAATCTCAAAGAGTTCCATGTAACCGACAAAAACACCTGAAATAAAAAGAAATTATAAGGCTTGTTGCAAAAATGCTGCAAAAACGCGGCGGAGTTGGTGGATAACCGATGATTTTTGCAATAAGCCTTGACTTTTGCTGCAAAATGCTGTATCGTAAATCCCACACGCATTGAAAGGGTGAATGTGATGGCTTATACAACTATGGGCGAAGACGCTCTGGTAGTTACCACTAAAAGCTTTATGGAGGCCCATGCGGCAGCCTATACAGAGAATAGCTATGTAAATCCCAAATACTATGAATCGGAGCGTATAAAGCGCGGCCTTAGAAATTCTGACGGCACCGGTGTTCTTGTCGGCGTTACCAAGATAGGTAACGTTCAGGGTTACACCATGGGCGACGACGGTGAGCGTATCCCCCAGGAAGGCCATCTCTATTACCGCGGCATAGATATAAACGACCTTATCGACGGTTTCCTTGCCGAGGATCGCTTCGGCTTTGAAGAAACGGCATATCTGCTGCTTTTCGGTCAGCTGCCCACCGCAACTCAGCTTACCGATTTCAAGGAGCTGCTCAATAAGTGGAGCGAGCTGCCCCGCGGCTTCTCCGAGGATATGATCCTCCGCGCTCCCAGCCCCGATATTATGAATAAGCTGGCCCGTTCCGTGCTGGCTCTCTATTCCTATGACTCCGAGCCCGAGGATAAGAGCCTCGAGTCCGAGCTTTTCAAGGCTACCCGCCTTGTTGCCCGCGCCCCCATGATAGTGGCTCATGCCTATGCGGTAAAGCGCCATTATTATGACCGTGAGGGTCTTTATCTCCATCATTCCCAGCCCGATATGGGTATTGCGGAGAACTTCCTGCACTCCATTCGCCGCGATAATTCCTTCACCAAGGAAGAGGCAAAGCTCCTTGACCTCTGTCTGGTGCTTCATGCCGAGCACGGTGGCGGTAACAACTCTGCCTTCACCTGCCGCGCGGTAACCTCCTCCGGCACCGATATGTATTCCGCTATCGCTGCGGCTGTCGGCTCCCTGAAAGGCCCCCGCCACGGCGGCGCAAACATTCAGGTAAGCAATATGATCGCCCATATCAAGGAAGACGTAAAGGATTGGAAGGACGACGATGAGATAAGAAACGAGCTGCGCCGCATTCTCCGCGGAGACGCAGGCGACGGCAGCGGCCTTATCTACGGTATGGGTCACGCGGTCTATACCCTTTCCGACCCCAGAGCAATCATTCTGCGCCGCTTTGCCCGCACCGTTGCTGAGATGAAGGGCCGCGTGGATGAGCTGGAGCTTATCGAATCCGTAGAGCGCCTTTCTCCCTCCGTATTCTTCTCCGAGAGGGATAACGATAAGGTCATCTGCGCTAATATCGACCTTTATTCCGGCTTCGTTTACGATATGCTGGGCATTCCCGAGGAACTGTTCACGCCCCTTTTCGCCAGCGCAAGAATGGTTGGCTGGTGCGCCCACAGAATCGAGGAGCTTAATAATCCCCGCAACCGCATCATGCGTCCCGCTTACCGCAGCGTAGGCAAGAAGGCTCCTTACGTTCCCATCGGTGAAAGATAATAAAAGAAAAAGCGGTGCCGCGCGCACCGCTTTTTTGAGTTTGGGAACAAATGGGAACTTAAATTCGTCTAACAGATATAAAACCAACGAGGAGGTATTACTATGATACGTGTTGTTGCCTTGGTCCTTGCGCTGGCCTGTATTCTTGGTGCAGGCTGCGCCAAGATAGTCGAACAAGATGAAAACAAACCCGCCGTGCCGTCTGAGTTCAGCGTTGCGCAGGCGGTTTACCCCGAAATGGTGCCTTATCCCGACGAGATGGATGACAAGGCGTATACAGCATGGAAAGAATCCAAGCAGGCACAGAGGAACCAATACGAAGGTTACCGCGAGGGACTGGACGCCTTTTTCACGGCAAGTATCAGAGAATATCTGAGCGGTGCTGAGGGCGCAAACCGTGCCTACTCTCCCCTTAACGTATTCATGGCCCTTGCCATGCTTGCGGAGATAACCGACGGAGAGAGCCGCGGGCAGATACTTGAACTGATGGGCAAGACCGATATCGACGAGCTGCGGCAGCAGGCCAAGGCAATATGGAACGCCAATTACAGCGCCGATGGAGCGCTCACCAGCGTTATGGCAGGCTCCGTGTGGCTCAATGAGGACGTAAACTTCGTGCAGGAGACCATGGACAGCCTTGCCACCAACTATTACGCATCCTCCTTCCGCGGAACTATGGGTTCTCCCGAGTTCAACAAGGCGCTGCAGGATTGGCTCAACGAACAGACAGGCGGCCTCCTTGAAGAGCAGGCCGAGGGCGTGGAGCTTAGCGCCGAAACCATTCTTGCTCTTGCAACCACTGTCTATTTCCGTGGAAAATGGGCCAATGAATTCAATAAGAACGCCACAACGCAGGAGCAGTTCTATCTGCTTGATGATGAAGCCCAAAGCGTAACTGTAGATTTTATGCATAAATCCGGCACAAACACCTACTACTGGGGCGATAAGTTCTCCTCTGTATCCCTCAGATTTGAGGGCGGCTGCAGCATGCAGCTGATTTTGCCCGACGAGGGAGTTTCCGTGGACGAGCTGCTGGCCGACGATGAAGCCATGCGCTTTATGCTCAGCCGCGAGGGCTGGGATAATTCCAAGTATCTTATCGTGAATATGTCCGTTCCCAAGTTCGACGTGGTTTCCGATATAGACCTTGCCGACGGACTTAAAGAAATGGGCATCACCGATGTTTTCGATCCCGCGGTTTCCGACTTCACTCCCATGACCACCGATATGGACGGTATCGCCGTTTCCGCAGCCAAGCACGCCGCCCGTGTTACCGTTGACGAGGAGGGCTGCACCGCTGCAGCTTATACCGTTATGATGGCAGCCGGCGACGCCATGCCTCCCGACGAGGAAGTGGATTTCATACTGAACCGTCCCTTTGTGTTCGTGCTCACTTCCATGGACGGCCTGCCCCTTTTCACGGGCGTAGTGAATAACCCCGCATAAGTTATGATAAGAGCGCAGCCTTGACGGCTGCGCTCTTGCCTTTTTTGCGGCAAGGGTATATACTTTAATCGAACACAAAGAAGGGTGGGTCGGGTCTTGAGCAAGTCAAGCAAAATACTGATAGCCGTTCTTGCCGCGCTGCTCATTGGCTGCGGGGCGTTTTTTCTGCTTGCACCGAAGTCTGCCGAGGTCGCCCTTGTTTACCTTGACGGAGAGCTTTACTGTGAGGTGGAGCTTAGTGGCGTGAAGGAAAGCTATACTCTGTCCATAGGCGAGGGCAACGTAGCTCTCGTGGAGGCGGGTGGCATATCCATGCAATCTGCCGATTGCCCCGATCAGCTCTGCGTGAAGCAGGGTAAGGCAACGGTGCTGCAGCCGGTAACCTGCCTGCCCAATAAGGTTACCATAATCGTTGAAGGCGCTGCCGACAGCGAAGTGGATATAGTGATAGGAGGGTGAGCGTGAAAGTAAAAAAACTCTGCATCCTCGCCCTGCTCACCGCCATAGCCCTGGTGATATTCGTTGCCGAAGGGCAGATACCGCCCGTTATAGCCGTGCCGGGCGTCAAGCTGGGTCTTTCCAATATAATCGTTCTGCTGACTATGTATATATACGGCAGACGGGAAGCCGCCGCCGTCCTCGGACTTAAAATTATCCTTGGCAGCGTTTTCTCGGGCCAGCTTATGAGCTTTTTCTATTCCGCGGCAGGCGGTGTGCTTGCCTTTGCGGTGCTGGCGCTGCTGAAAGGGATTCTTACGGAAAAACAAATATGGGCAGCAAGCGCTTTCGGCGCCGCTGCCCACAATATAGGCCAGCTTATAGTGGCCATCGCGATACTCGGAACGGAAAAGTTGGCATGGTATCTGCCGGTGCTGCTGTTTTCGGGCATAGTTACCGGTCTGTTCACGGGTTTTTGCGCCCAAATTTGCCTTCCGCGCCTTAGAAAAGCCGTGAAGCTTTAGTGCAGAGGCAGATACTCTGCGGGATCGACGGCCTCACCGTCGAGAGTCATTTCAAAGTGAAGATGGTTTACATCGCCGACCTCTGCAAGTGCCGTCTGCCCAACGGAGCCGATAACGTCGCCCAGCGCTACGCTGTCGCCAACGGACACGGTAGGCTTCTCGGCAAGGTTGGAGTATATGCTCCGCAGACCGCCTCCGTGATGGATCACCACAGTGGTACCGTACATATCGTCGGAGAATACCTGCTCAACGGTGCCTTCGGCAGCGGCGATTACCTTGCTGCCCAGACCTGCGGCAATGTCAAGACCCGTGTGGGTGCGCCAGTCGGCCATGGTGCGGCTGTAAACCAAGGCTTCAACGCTGTGGGGCGTTTCAACAGTTCCCGCAACGGGCCATACGAAAACCTCTGGCAGGCTGCCCTTGTTTATTTCGGCCATGACTTCCTCGGGCATGGGCTTACCCTCCATTACGGGCTCGGCAGGCTCGTCGGGGATAACGATGGTCTCGGGCTCGGACTTCTCGGGCTTAGGCTGCGCCGTAACGGGCGGCAGCGGCTCCACGGTAGGAGCAGCGGGAGCGGAGGTCGGTACTGCGCTTGCCATAACGGAAAGAGCGGTGCTGTCGGCTTCGTCTTCAAGTCCTC
>JAFYLI010000157.1 GCA_017537165.1 Oscillospiraceae bacterium
GCAGGCGATACACCGAGCCCGGAGATTCACACGCTACGCTCGGAAAGATAAGACTTTGGTGCGGTGCATGCGGCAGGGGCAGGCCCCTGCCCTACGAACAACGAATGAACTTAAATCAAACTTGTAGGACTGAGACTGTCGGATAATGTAGGATACGGGTTAACCTTCCCCTTGAGGGGAAGGGGGACCGCTTGCGGTGGATGAGGTGTTTTATTAGCAAAATCTAAAATCTTTCCGCCTTAGGTTGGCCACCTCATCAGTCGGCTTCGCCGCCAGCTTCTCCTCATAGGAGAAGCTTAACCCGATGCTTAAATAAGAGCACCCAAACCATGTCATTGCGGGCGAAGCTTGTTTTGCGACGCACAGTTCATAAAATTTTTCCACATCATCCCATGTTTATGGCTACTTTCTGCACCCTTTGCTTTGTTATAATAACTCAGCGTGAATTTTGCAGGTTAAGAAACTGATATTGAGAAAGCCGGCAAGCGATAGGAGAATAGATATGGGATTGATTGAAAATATCATTATATCTGCTACAAAGTTTAAACTTAGAAAATCTCTGAATATGGGTGACGCAAAAGAGATTTCTTCCGAGGGATTAAAAGAATATAGAGATGTTTCCTATTATAATCGTTCCGGAAAAGAACTGATGATGGACATATTTGAGCCCATCGTAGAAAAAGGTACGGAGCTGCCCGTCATTGTAAACATCCATGGCGGCGGACTGATTGGCGGAAGCAAAATTCTGTCTGTAGGCTTTTGCCGCCAGTTGGCAAAGCGAGGATATTTGGTTTTCTCTTTGGAATATCGCCTTATTCCGGCAATCCGCGTTTACGAGCAGTTTGACGACGTGTGCGCGGGAATGGATTGCGTTGGCAGAAAACTTGTAGATTTTGATGTTGACTTTACAAGAATTTATATGGTCGCGGAAAGCGCGGGTGCGTATCTGGCCACTTACGTTGCTGCGATGAAAAAATCCGAAGCATTGCAGAAGGCAATTGGTTATAAGCCTACAAATATGGTCTTCCGAGCTATGGGCCTGATTTGCGGAATGTTCTATACTACGAGAAAAGATATGCTTGGCTACTTTTTGTCCCGATCTATTTACGGAAAGGATGCCCGCAGCCAGGCAATGGCCGAGTATACGAATCCTGAGCACCCGGAAATTATTTATAATATTCCGCCCTGCTACCTTATCACCAGTAAAGCAGATATGCTGGAAAGATATACATTGGATTTTGCAGGCGAGCTTGGCAACAAAGGAATAGAACATTATCTGCGGCACATGGGAAGCGATCCCAAGCTTTTGCATGCATTTCCGGTGCTTGACCCCGGTTTGCCGGAAAGCGAGCGAGTAATTGATGAGATCGTTGGCTGGTTTGAGAAACACGTACAGCGTTAATTAATAGTACTTATACAGAGAAAGAGGACGGAAAACCGTCCTCTTTTGTTTTGCTCATGGAGGTAAATGTTATTATTGGCAATTAGAAACTTGAGGTCAATAATTTGGCAGGCAGAAAAATGCTTTTTTTGCCAATTATTAGGCGCAAATACATGATTTGGTTGTATTTAACCCTTGTAAAAGTTCTCGGGTTATATTATAATATATTGCCTTATTATATTAAATGTATATGTGAATATATAAACAAACGCAAAGCAGGGAGTAGAGTTATATGCTGAAAAAAGCAGCGAATTTCATTGTAGACAAAAGAATACTTCTATTGGTTCTTTTGCTGGTAGTAACTGTTGTGAGTGCGGTTGGCTGGTTTATGGTCGATGTCAATTCCGATATGACCAAGTATCTGCCGGACGACTCTAACATGAAGGTCGGCATGGATATTATGGACGGCGCGTTTCCCGAAATAGAAACGGCGAACACTATTCGCGTTATGTTCGACGATCTTTCTCAGGAAGAGAAGGCTTCGGTTCTGGCCAAGCTCAGCGCCATCGAATACGTTGACAGTGTTGACCATGACCCCGACAGCGTTTCTTACAATAAGGATAATCACACCTTGTTTGTGATCAATATGTCCTGCGATTACGGCAGCGAGGGAGAGAAGGCTATCGAGGCAGCGCTGAAAGAGCAGTTTGCCGAATATACCGTGATATGGCAGAACGATGAGGCCATGTCTCCCGGAATTCCCGTGATTGTATATATTGTCGTTATGATAATAGCGATAGTTATTCTGTGCGTTATGTGCAGCGCATGGATAGAACCCCTTATGATTCTGTTCGTAACGGGCGTTGCGGTTGTTATCAACGGCGGTTCCAACTATCTGCTGGGTAGCGTATCCGATGTTACCCACTCCATTACTGCGATTTTGCAGATGGCGCTGTCCATGGACTATTCTATCATCCTCATGAATCGCTACAGACAGGAACGCGAGCACGAGTCCGATAGAAAGAAAGCCATGAAAATCGCATGGGCCAATGCGTTCTCCTCTGTTGCATCGAGCTCTCTTACCACTGTTGTCGGCCTGCTGATGCTTGTGTTTATGAGTTTCAAGATCGGCGCAGACCTGGGTGTTGTTCTCGCTAAGGGTGTATTTATAAGCATGGTCTGCGTGCTTACCATAATGCCCGGCATTATAATAAGCTTTGATAATCTCATTAAGAAGACCGCTAAAAAAGAGCTGCATATACGCATGGATTGGGCGGCAGCATTCAGCTATAAGATGCGCTATGGGGTAACGGGCCTCTTTGTTGTTATATTCGCTGCATTTTGTTTGCTGCAATCAAAAACCGGCATCACCTATACTATGAGCAAAGATGACCTGGTTGCTGAGGTTTTCCCGAAGAGCAATATGGTCGTTATGCTTTACGAAAATCATGACGAAGATAATCTCGGTGAGCTGCTGGACAAGCTTGAAGAGGATGAGCGCGTAACTTCCGCCATGTCTTATGGCACTGTTCTCGGCAAGCCTTATACCTCCGAGGAACTGGTTGATGTCATAGGCGACATGAGCGACGGCGCATCCTTTGACCCTGCAATGATAGATCTGCTGTATTATGACTATTACGCAGGCGGCGAGCTCGGCACTATGACCGCAGGTGAATTTCTGGCTTTCCTTTCCAATGATGTGATGGGTAACGATGCGTTTTCCGCGCACATTGATGAGGCCATGCTGGAAAACAAGGATCTGATAGACAGATTTGCGGATGCGGATGCTCTGCAGCAGCCGATGACCGCGGACGAGCTTGCGGAAATGTTCGGTATCGAGGCCGACGATGTGAAGGATCTGTTCTTGCTTTATCAGATCGAGAATGACGTTGTTTCAGACAGCAGCATGACCCTTGCGGAGTTTGCGGATTTCGTTATAAACGATGTGGCAACCGATGCTGTCTACGGCGAAATGTTTGACGAGGCAGCTTTGAACGAGCTGACCCAGCTTGCCGTATTTACAGATGCGGAGAAGATGACCACTCCCTATACATACGAGGGCATTGCGGAAGTTTTGGGAATGGACGCGGAAACCGCAAAACTGCTGTTTGTTTATTATTGTTCCCTTGATGATAACTATGAGCCCGCAGCTATGACTTTGCCCGAGTTCATAGGTTTCCTGACTAACGATATAGCAACTCACCCCGTGTTCTCCGCTTATTTGGACAGCGATACCATGCAGCAGATGCAGACTCTGTCCGTCTTCACCAATGCAGAGGCACTTAAAAAGCAGAGAGTTCCTGCTGAAATCGCTGCAATGCTGGGTGTGGACGAAGAAATGGTGAAAACCATCTTCGTTCTCCATAACGCTCAGGATGTCAGCGGAAAGGCTATGTCCCTTTCATCGTTTACCGGGTTTGTTAACGGTTATCTTCTGAATAATCCCATGTTTGCAGCCTCTTTCGATGAGGCAAGCAAGGCTCAGCTGCAGACTGTAAACTCTTTGGTGCAGATGGTAGTGTCCGGCCGGGAAGTTGATGCAGCGACGATGGCTAAGCTTCTGGGCATGGACGAAAATGCCGTTAAGCAGCTCTATTATCTGTATTTCTCCGCAGACGCAGGTTTTGGCCGCGAAGTTGCCGCAATGAAGATGCCTTTGATGGACTTCCTTACTCTGCTCAAGGCGAATACTCCCGCAGAGCAGCAGGCTCAGCTTGTGCAGATGGAACAGCTTTTAGGTGTAGCTATGTATGGTCAAGAATTGACCGCCGCAGAATTGGCAGGAATAACCGGAATGCCCGAGGAGCAGATTTCTCAGCTGTTCGCAATGAAGGGCGTTGAGAGAATGGGTCTTACCTCTTTCCTTGACGTGGCATTGATGATGGATTCCGGCAACATGCAGATCAAGCAGCTTAAGCAGCTTATAGGCCTTGCGGTATCCGGCGCAGCTCAGGACAGCGCTACTCTCGCAGGTGTGTTTGGCATTGAGCAGATGCAGGTGATGCAGCTCTTTGGCCTTGAACTGGCTGCTCAAAAAACAATTCCTCTCGCAAACTTTACAGCATTCCTTGTGAATGACGTTATGAGCAACGAAGCATATGGTGCAGGATTTACTGCCGAGCAGAAAGCACAGCTTGCGCAGATGGATCAGCTGGTACAGCTTGCAGCTTACGGCGTTGACGTGGATGCTGCGACTCTCGCTCAGGCATTTGGCATGGATGAAAGTCTGGTCAACGTGGTCTTCCGCCTTTATTTCGGACAGGATATTGCCAATAAGACTATGTCCCTGGAGGAAACTGTCGGCTTCATTCTCGCTGATGCTGTTATGAGCTCCTATATGGACGCTGAAACTATCGCTCAGCTGCAGATGATACAGCAGCTTAGTGCAGCTGCTGTAAGCGGTACCCGGTTCGATTATAAGGGCCTGGCACAGATGCTGAACATGGATAGCGGCAACCTGAAAACAATGTTCACCCTTCGCTCTGCTGCGGCAGAGATCAACGATTGGTCTATGTCCGTACATGGCGCAGTTAACTTCCTTGTAGATAACAAAGAGAGCGTCGGCGCAATGATGGACGATGAGCAGCTGACTAAACTTAGCACTGCTCAGGCGATCATTAACGGTGCAGTTGAGGAAACTACCTATACTGCAGAGCAGATAGCCGCATTGACCGGTATGAGTGAAGATCAGGCAAATCAGCTGTATCTGCTTTATACAAGCGAGCGCGGCGCAGCAGACCGGAAGCTTTCCGTGAAGCAGTTTGTTGACTTCGTTCTTGAAAGCGTGCTGAGCAACGCTGAGTATGCAGATATGATGGATGCGGATAGCCGCGAAATGCTGACTTCCGCAAAGACCATGATCGACGCGGTTATCGGCGGCGAAGAGTATGCTGCTCAGGAAATGAGCAATATTTTCAGCGGATTTGCCGATGAAATGGATGCAAATACTGCCGAACTGCTGTATCTTTACGCAGCAAGCCTCAGAAACGCCGACCCCGCATGGACAATGAGCCTTGAGACTCTGTTCAACTACATGGTGGACAACGTCCTTGAAGATCCCCGCTTTGATACCTTCATCGATGGTGAAATGAGAGATAGCCTCCTTGAAAATCAGTCTGCCCTTGAGGATGGTAAAACTCAGCTGGTCGCGGATGAATATTCCAGATTGATTCTGAGCACCACATATCTGTCTGAAGGTGATGCAACGACTGAGTTTATCGCAGGTCTTGAAGAGTATGCTGAGAACAATATAGACGGTAAGGTCTATCTTATCGGCGATTCGCCCATGGCCTACGAAATGCAGCAGACCTTTGGCGGTGAGCTGCTGTTCATCACCCCCCTTACAGCGTTTGCGATTTTCCTGATAGTTGCGCTTACCTTCAAATCTCTTTCCATACCGATAATTCTCGTTCTGCTGGTACAGAGCGGTGTTTATATCACCGTTACCGTAACGGGAATAATAAGCGGCAGCATGTACTATCTGGCATTGCTGATAGTTGAGTGTATACTGATGGGTGCTACCATTGACTACGGTATTCTGTTCACGAATTATTACCGTGAGTACAGAAAATCCGTAAGCGTAAAGGAAGCTTTGAAGAAGGCCTATGACGGCTCCATCCATACCGTAATGACCTCCGGCCTGATCTTGGTGCTGGTCACGGCGGCCGTTGGCAAACTGTTTGGAGATGAAACCATAGAGGCAATCGTAAAAACGATTTCTATCGGTTCTTTCTGCGCAATCATACTTATCCTCTTTATACTGCCCGGTGTTCTGGCTACATGCGACAAAATAGTTGTCGGTAAAAAGAACAGAAGCGAAAATATGAATTAAACTGATAGGCCTCCGATTCAACATCGGAGGCCTGTTTGTTTGCCGCATAAAAAGCAGACACCCGCGTTTTTGCGAGTGTCTGCTTTCTTATATTACCGAGTGCACTGCTAGCGGGAGCAGGCATTTTATGCTTTGAAATTACTTGCTCTTGGGTTCCTTGATCTTGTTGAGCTTGGCGTTGAGGGCGAGAAGCTCTTCCTTGGTGAACTTAATGTCCATGAAGCCGCCGATCATGGTGAGCAGACGCAGAACGGTAAAGCCGTTCATCATGCTCATCATATCGCCGTTGAGCTCAAAGCCAGCAACCTTTGTGGTGCCGCCCTTCTTCTTGCCGCCCATGAACTTGCTTGCAAGCTTCATGAAGAGCATCTTGCCGCGGAAGGTGGAAAGAACGTCGCCCATCTTGGAGTTGAGGGACAGACGGCCTGCCTTCTCCTCGATGTCGAACCAGTTGAGGATAGCGCCCTCTTCCTTCAGGCGGTATTCTTCGTTGAATACTTCGACCTTGTTGATAACGCTCTCGTCGCGGCATTCGCCTGCAACAGCAACCAGCTCGGTCTTGCCGGAGTTGGGAACGTCAAAATAGAAGAAGTGGTCAGCTGCAGCCTTCTTGCCGAGGCTTACGCCGTTTGCGAACAGCTCAACCTCGGGGAGGTTGGAGTAAACGGTAACCTTGGTAACATCCTCTACGCGGTCAATATAGCGCTTGCCGCAGAGATGAACGAAAGGCTCGTCGGAAAGCCATGCCTTGTATGCGTAGAAGGAATCCTTCTTGTACTTGCGGTCGAAGGTAACCAGACCCTTGTGGTTCTGGCCGTTTTCGCCGCCCTCTGCGCGTGCGTCTGCGCCGAAGTCAAACATATTCCAAACGTGAGTTGCCCAGAGGTACTTGCGGCTGAAGAGCTGACGGATAAGCTCTTCATGGTAATATGCCTGATATTCCTCGGTGTAATCGCCCTGACGGGGATCGGAGGTGTGCCAGTTGAGAGCTTCGCAGCCGTACTCGGAGCAGCCGATGGGCAGCTTGGGGTGGGTGGCGTGGAACTTATCGAACCAGGGGCCGTTCATAGAGGTCTCGCCGCCGTACCAACCGAAGTAGTGGTTGTAGGATACAACGTCGGGAATCTGGAGATAAGGATCATCGATTTTGCACATGGAAACTGCTGCAATGGTGGTAAGACGGGTCTTGTCCATTTCGTGGCAGAGATCGTTGAGGATGCGGTGGTTTTCCAGCAGATCCTCGTCGCTGCCGCCAATGCCGATCTCATTGGAAAGGCCCCATACTACGATGGAGGGGTGGTTGTAGTTCTGAGCAACCAGCTCGGTCATCTGAGAGATGGTGTTCTCGCGAGCGGTGGGCATGTGCTTGGAAATGTAGGGAATCTCGGCCCAAAGAACGAGACCGCGCTCGTCGCAGAGATCGTAGAAATACTGAGCGTGCTGATAGTGAGCAAGGCGGATGGTAGTGCAGCCGATCTCGCAGATGAGGTTAATATCCTCTTCGTGATGCTCGGGCAGCAGGGCGTTACCGATGCCCCAGCGGTCCTGATGACGGGATACGCCGCGCAGGGGATACTCTTCGCCGTTGAGGATGAAGCCGCGCTCGGGGTCGATTTCAAAGGTGCGGCAGCCGAAGCGGGTGCTTACGTTGTCGATGACGGTGCCGTTTTCTACCAGCTCTGCCTTAGCGGTGTAGAGATAGGGATCCTTGAGACCGTGCCACAGGCGAACATCGGCAATGTCGAGCACTACCTTGGTGTCGGAGGTCTCAACGGTGGCAACTTCGCAGCCGCAGGGCTTGTTGATGGTGTAGCGGACAGTCTGACCCTCTTTTGCGTTGGTCAGGAAGGTCTCGATCTCTATCTTGGCATCCTTGCCGCAGATCTCGGGAGTTACCTTGATGCCGGGTGCGCCGTAATAGTCAAGGTCGAAGTGGGATTCGCTTACGCAGATGATGCTGACATCGCGGTAGATACCGCCGTAGAAGGTGAAGTCAGCCATCTGGGGATATACGCGGTCATTGGCAGCATTGTCAACTGCTACGACCAGCAGGTTGCTGTCCTGCAGAGCGTCGGTAAGGTCAACGCGCCAGGTGGAGTAACCGCCGTCATGGTGAGCCAGCTGCTTGCCGTTGAGATAAACATCGGCAGAGGAGTTGGTACCCTGCAGTTCGAGGTAATAGCGGTCTGCAGCGGTCAGCTCAGCCTTTTCGAAGCTCTTTGCATAGTGGCAGGTACCGCGGAAATAATCGTTGCCGCCGTCCTGACCGTCAACAGCATTCCAGCTGTGGGGGAGATTTACCTGCTCCCAGTCTGCGGGCATGGCTGCGGGGATCTGACCTGCCTGCTTGGTAAACGCCCAGTTGGCGTTGAAGTTAATGATAGATCTCATTTTAGGGCCTCCTTAACATAGAAATATAGGCTTATCAAAGCGGCAGACGGTCTGAGCCGCCTGCCGCCATATGTTATAAATTTATAGTTTACGGCTGCGTGGCTATATCCGAAATCAATCGTCCTCAGCGGTGCGATAGGTGAGGTCATCATCGGCGGTAACGTCGCGCTTGAGTTCGGCGCTCATCTTTGCGAGGGTCTTCTTGTCAAGGTTGTAGACAAGGCCGAGACCTACGAACTGCATGAGTGCGCTGAAGCCGTAGAGAGCGGGAACGAGGTAACGCATGTTGGTGGCAACTTCCATGGTCTGATTGCCTTCGTTTGCACCAACGTAGCCAAGAGCTACCATGATAACCAGTGCAACGGCGGGGCCTACGCCCTGAGCGAGCTTACGGAAGAAGGAGTGGAGAGCATAAACGGTGCCTTCCTCGCGCTTGCCGGTCTTCCACTCGTTGTAGTCAATGGCGTCGCCCATCATAGCCCAGGAAACGGTGGAGTAGATACCCATGCCGAGGCTGTTGATAAGCTGGCAGATAACGTAAATGATCATACCCTTGTTGTCGGGAGTCATGGGAAGAACGAACATAAGGATGCTGGCGATAAGGCTGAAGATGGAGCCGAAGGTTGCCAGCTCCTTCTTGCCGAACTTAACAACGCACTTACGAGCAAGAGGAGTGAATACAACGATGGGGATCATTGCAAACAGCTGAACAACACCGGAAGCGTCGATGTTCTTGAAGTAGGACTGGAAGAGAACGGTAACGGCAGTGGAAGCGCCCTGCATACCTACGAACATACCCATAGCGGCGAGAGTTGCGCCGATAGCGGGACGGTTCTTTGCAAAGTTGCCCATTGCCTGCATAACGTTGAACTTGGGAGCATCGTCCAGTTTGACCTCGGTATCCTCGCGGATCTCGGTGTTGCGGATCATGAACTGGAAGCAGATGAAGCCGAGGAAACCCATGAGCAGAGCAGCGAAGAATACGCGCTCGCCGATGAGGTTGTTGGCATCATCGTAGATGATGAAGGGCAGAAGTACCATGGGAACCATGTTGCCTACCAGAGAGCCGACGGAACGCCATGCGGAAAGGGAGGCGCGGTCAGCGGGCTTATTGGAGATAAGGGAAAGAAGGGAGCCGTAAGGAACGTTTGCGACAGTGTAGAAAGCGTCCCAGATAACGTAGCCTGCGATGAAGATGATCATCTTTGCCCATACGGGAGCGTTGGGAGCGGGAATGAAGCAGCAGGCACCGCCAACGATAAGACCTATGGAACCGGCCCATATGTAGGCGAGGAACTTGTTGCGCTTATACTTGCGGCGGTCGGAGTCGATAAGGGAGCCGATCAGGGGATCGTTGATAGCGTCCCATACCTGAACAACTATCAGGAGCAGAGAATACCAGAGATCAAGACCCATGAACTGAGTCCAGAAGATTGCCATGGTGCCCTTGAGCGCAAAGCTCATGTTGCAGCCAAAGTCGCCGGCAGCGTAGGCGAGACAGTCGCGCATGCCGAACTTGCGGTAACCGTTTTCGTCCAGACGGACGGGCTTTTTAGCCATTTGAAATTCCCTCATTTCTTATTTATCACGAAATCCAATCGTGCATAGTCATACATTTAAATATTAACAAGAACACATACGCAACAGTGAGTAAAATTTTTGTCTGTTTCCGTAATTATTTTGACTGAGA
This sequence comes from Oscillospiraceae bacterium, assembly GCA_017537165.1. Taxonomy (GTDB): domain Bacteria; phylum Bacillota; class Clostridia; order Oscillospirales; family Oscillospiraceae; genus RGIG6375. Next base: position 10,294 of record JAFYLI010000157.1, read on the forward strand.
GGTTGAAAAAAGTCTGATTTTGTAAGATAATATTAAAAACTATGAGCTGCAACGTGAAAGCTGTACTTTATTGGTGGAGAAGTGATGAAAATGAACTATAAAGCAGAGCTTGATTACCTTGTTAAGGTGCTGAAAAGGATGAATATGCAGGTGCTTGTCATCCCTCGCGGCGAGAAGCCCGAAAGCGGTGTGGATCTTGGCCTGCGCAAAACGCTGGGAGTTCGTACAGGCTTTGAAAATACCTTCAGCTGTCCCAGCGGATGGGCGGAGGAAAGAACGGTATATAAAATATCGGACGAATTTATGTGCAATTACGTTTTCCTGCTCATTCCTGAGGGCGCGCTGCTGATTGGCCCATATCAGACCTTCGAGATACGCAGGGAGCAGATGTTGGAAATAGCCGAGCGCTGCGGTATGCCTGCGGTGAATTTCCCTCACCTTGAGAGTGTATATGCCGCCGTGCCGCTCCTGCGTGATAAGACACCGCTCCTTTCGATGATAACGGTGCTGGGAGAAAGCCTTTGGGACGATGAAGAAGACAATTTTCATGTCATAGACGTCAAGCAGGAGCTTAGTGAGCCTCATGACCTCATCTTTGACGATAATGCGGAGATCGAGGCGGAAGATATTATGGCCAGAATGAAAACCATGGAGGCCCGGTACGCACACGAAAATGAACTGCTGGAAACGGTGGCGCGAGGTCTTACCTCCCGTGCGGAGCTTATGCTCAGCCGTTTTTCACCGAAAATGCTTGACCGCCGCAGTCCCGATCCTTTGCGTAATACGAAAATTTACTGCACCATCTGCAATACACTGCTGCGTAAGGCTGCGGAAAAGGGCGGGGTGCACCCTATGCATCTTGACTCCTCTTCTTCCGAGTTTGCCCGCAGGATAGAGGTTATCGGAACGGTGGATGAGGGCGCGGAGCTGATGTTGGAAATGGTGCGCGGCTACTGTAGGCTTGTCCGCGACCGAGCAACGGCGGGTTACTCGCCATTTATACGCAGATGCGTGGCTTATATCGATGCCAATATTGCGGGCGACTTGAGCCTGAGTGCCCTTGCTGCCATCCAGAATGTAAACGCCAGCTATCTTTCCAACCAGTTCCGCAAAGAAGTGGGGAAGACCCTTACGGAGTACGTTACCGAAGGCCGCATGGAGATGGCGGCAAGATTGCTGCTTACGTCTTCGCTGCAGGTGCAGACGGTTGCGCAGCATTGCGGTATGTCCGACGTTAACTATTTCTCCAAGCTGTTTAAGAAGTATTACGGTGCCACACCTCGCCAATACCGCGCGGAAAATCGACACTATATGCCCTGAAAACGCAAAAATCTACTTTTGACATATTGCTTGTACGTAAGATTGTGCTATACTGACTTTGTATGGCCTTACGGCTTTGAACAATGTAAAAAACATTTTTTGGTTTATCATATTTTGAAAGGACTGCTTTATATGGCTCTCAAGCTCCGCGAAAACTACAGATACGCTCTTGCATGCCCCACCAGCATGGGCGTAAGAATCACTCCCGATAACCGCATGGCGGTTCATAACAGCAACCACTTCTATATGCAGGCCACCAGTGCCGAAAGCAACGTTCTCAACGTATCTTCTTCTCTTGGCAAGGAATGCCTTGTTATGACCAAGTTCGTCAAGGGCAGCCCCATTGCTGAGTTCATAAAGAGCCAGCTTCGCGCCCGCAATATCAACTATGAAGGCATCGAAGTAGATCAGGGCGGCCCCTGGGGTTATCGCCATCAGTTCAACATTGCCGACTCCGGCTTCGGCCTGCGCGCTCCCCGCGTATGGAATGACCGCGCCGGTGAGGTAGGCCGTACTCTTTCCGCAGATGAGTTCGACCTTGAGCGTATTTTCGGTCAGGAGGGCGTAGGCATCCTCCATATCTCCGGCCTTATCGCTGCCATGAGCGAAGAGACCACCAAGTTCTGCCTCGCTATCGCCAAGGCAGCAAAGGAGCACGGCACTCTCGTCAGCTTCGACCTCAACTATCGCGCAACCTTCTGGAAGGGCCGCGAGGACGAGCTGGCAGCAGCTTTCCACGAGATCGCTTCCGTAGCCGATGTTCTCGTTGGCAACGAAGAGGATTTCCAGCTTTGCCTGGGCTTCAAGGGCCCCGAGGCAGGCGGCAAGGACATCGCAAGCAAGATCGAGAGCTTCAAGGGCATGATCAGCGAGGTCAAGGCAAAGTACACCAATGCAAAGGTATTCGGTACCACTCTGCGTCAGGTAATCAGCGCCAACGAGCACCTTTGGGGCGCTCTGCTGCTGGCTGACGATCAGTGGTGCGTTGAAGAGCCCCGCGAGATTCCCGTAATGGATCGTATCGGCGGCGGCGACGGCTTCACCGGCGGCCTTCTTTACGGCCTCATTTCCGGTTGGGAGCCTGCAAAGTGCCTGCAGTTCGGTTGGGCAAGCGGCGTACTGGCTGCAAGCAGCCTGAATGACTATGCCGAGCCTGCCGACGAGAAGCAGATTTGGGATATTTACGCAGGCAACGCCCGCGTTCAGAGATAAGCCGGAGGAAAGACAATATGAAAAAAGCTGATATTGCTCTGGTCGGCCTTGCCGTAATGGGCGAAAATCTGGTTATGAACATGGAGTCCAAGGGCTTCACCGTAGCCGTATATAACCGCACCACCGATAAGGTGAAGAACTTCGTTGAAGGCCGCGCCGCAGGCAAGAATATTATTGGTTGCTATTCCGTTGAAGAGCTGGTAGCCAATCTGGAAAAGCCCCGCAAGGTGTTCATGATGGTCAAGGCCGGCAAAGCCGTTGATGACCTCATCGAGCAGCTTCTGCCTCACCTTGAGCAGGGCGATATACTTATCGACGGCGGCAACTCTCATTTCCCCGATACCATCCGCCGCACCGCTTACGTTGAAAGCAAAGGTCTGCTTTACGTTGGCTGCGGTGTTTCCGGCGGCGAAGAGGGTGCGCTGAACGGCCCCTCCATGATGCCCGGCGGCTCTCCCGATGCATGGCCTTGGGTAAAGCCTATTTTCCAGGCTATCTGCGCAAAGGTCGAGGGCGACGTTCCCTGCTGCGATTGGGTTGGCGAAAATGGCGCAGGCCACTTCGTTAAGATGGTTCACAACGGCATCGAGTACGGCGATATGCAGCTTATCTGCGAGGCATATCAGCTCATGCGTGACGGTCTGGGCATGAGCCCCGAGGAAATGCACGAGGTATTTGCCGAGTGGAACAAGACCGAACTGGACAGCTACCTTATTGAAATAACCCGCGACATCCTGGGCTATAAGGACGAGAACGGCGAAACCACCGTTAACTATATTCTCGACACCGCAGGACAGAAGGGCACCGGCAAGTGGACTGCTATTTCCGCTTTGGACGAAGGCGTACCCCTCACTCTTATCGGTGAGGCTGTATTTGCCCGCTGCCTTTCCGCAATGAAGAATGAGCGCGTAACCGCCGCTGAAGTCTTTAAAAAGGAAATTCCCGCCTTTGAGGGCGACAAGGCCGCATTTATCGAAGCTATCCGCAAGGCTCTTTACGCTTCCAAGATAATCTCCTACGCTCAGGGTTATACCCTCATGCGTACCGCTGCCGAGACCAACGGCTGGAACCTGAACTACGGCGGCATTGCCCTTATGTGGCGCGGCGGCTGCATTATCCGCAGCGTATTCCTTGGCAAGATAAAGGACGCATACACCAAGAATCCCGAGCTGCAGAATCTTCTGCTGGACGATTATTTTGCAGAAACCATTAAGACTCTCGTTCCCGCATGGCGCGAGGTCGTTGCCTATGCGATAAAGAGCGGCATCCCCATGCCTGCGTTCTCTTCCGCGCTGGCATATTTTGACGGATATACTACCGCAGCTCTGCCCGCAAACCTTCTGCAGGCTCAGCGCGATTACTTCGGCGCCCATACCTATGAGCGTATCGACTGCCCCCGCGGTCAGGTATTCCACACCAATTGGACAGGCCACGGCGGAAACACCTCTGCCGGAACCTATAACGCATAAGGAGAGCGAAACCATGAATCTTTCCATAAAGCCCGACCTGAGTGGCAAGATTGCCGTTGTTACCGGCGGTGCCGGCGTTCTGTGCCGCGAATTCGCAAAGGCACTGGCACTCTGCGGCGCAAAGGTTGCAATTCTTAACCGTACTCTTTCCAAGGCAGAGGCCGTAGCCGCAGAAATTGCGGAAATGGGCGGCACCGCTATTGCCGTAGCCGTGGATGTTACCAAGAAGGACAGCGTTGAGGCTGCTCACGAGGCAGTTTTGGCTCAGCTGGGTCCCTGCGATATCCTCATCAACGGCGCAGGCGGCAATAATCCCCGCGCCACCACCGATAAGGAATATTTCGAACTGGGCGATATTGACGCCGATACCAAGTCCTTCTTCGACCTTGGCGACGAGGATATGGAGTTCGTATTCAACCTGAACTTCGTAGGTACACTTCTGCCCACTCAGGCTTTTGCCAAAGATATGGTAGGCCGCGAGGGCTGCACCATTGTCAACGTAAGCTCCATGAATGCCTATACTCCTCTTACCAAGATCCCTGCCTATTCCGGCGCAAAGGCTGCCATCTCCAACTTCACTCAGTGGCTGGCAGTTCACTTCAGCCGCGTAGGCATTCGCGTAAACGCTATCGCGCCCGGATTCTTCTCCACCGAGCAGAATAAGAATCTCCTCTGGAACGAGGACGGCACCCCCACTGCCCGCACCGGCAAGATACTTGCCGCAACTCCCATGGGCCGCTTCGGCACCCCTGAGGAACTGCTGGGCGCCCTGCTCTTCCTCGTTGACGAAAAGTCTGCTTCCTTCGTAACCGGTATCGTTATCCCGGTTGACGGCGGTTTCAGCGCCTACAGCGGAGTATAAGCCATGGATAATTTCGTGTATGCAAAAGACGAGCTTGGCCTGAGCGGCGACGAGATCCGCGCTGCTCTGCTGGCAAGCATTGAAGGACGTGAGCTGAAAAACGTCCTCATCATTCCGCCCGATTTTACCCGCTTCCATTCCAATGCGGGTTTCATCACCAATGTTTATTACCATGCTCTCGTTGAGCGTGGCTGCAATGTGGATATTTTGCCCGCGCTGGGCACCCACGTTCCCGTAACTGAGGATGAGGCAGCGAGAATGTTCGGTGATATTCCTTATTCCAAATTCATCGCCCATAACTGGCGCACCGACGTTGTAAGATTGGGCGAAGTTCCTGCAGACTATCTCAGCGAGATAACCGAGGGCCTTTGGAAAGACCCCGTCAGCGTTGAGGTCAACCGCCTTATCATGGACGAGAAGTACGACCTCATTATTTCTCCCGGTCAGGTAGTTCCCCACGAGGTTATAGGCATGGCCAACCATTCCAAGAACCTTTTCGTGGGTACCGGCGGCAGCGACATGATAAATAAGAGCCACATGGTCGGTGCCGTTTACGGCATGGAGCGCATGATGGGCAAGGATCATACTCCCGTCCGCAAGCTCTTTGACTACGGCATGGAGCACTTCCTCAATAAGCGCCCCATCCTCTTCGTTCTTACCGTCTGCACCGCTCCGGGCGGCAATATCCGCACCCACGGTCTGTTCATCGGCGAGAACCGCAAGTGCCTTGAGGCTGCTATAGAGCTGGCGCAGGAAAAGAACATTGATTTCGTGGACACCGGCATGAAGAAGTGCGTTGTCTATCTTGACCCCGACGAGTTCAAGAGCACTTGGCTGGGCAATAAGTCCGTTTACCGCACCCGCATGGCCATTGCCGACGGCGGCGAACTGCTGGTGCTGGCTCCCGGTGTTGAACGTTTCGGCGAGGACGGACAGGTGGATAAGCTTATCCGTAAATACGGCTATAAGGGCCGCCTGAATACCCTTGAGCAGTTTGAAAAGCCCGAAAATCAGGATCTGCGCGATAATATGGGCGCTGCCGCCCACCTTATCCACGGCTCTTCCGACGGGCGCTTCACAATAACCTACGCAGTGAAGAATATCTCCAAAGAAGAGATAGAGAGCGTGGGTTTCTGCGCGGCGGATTACGAAGAAACCGCAAAGCGCTATGACCCCACAAAGCTGCAGTACGGCTATAACACCCTGCCCGACGGGGAAGAGGTGTACTTCATTCCCAATCCCGCCCTGGGACTGTGGATAAACCGAGAAAAGTTCTGAATATAAAGAAAGAGCAAACACGCAAGATAACTCTTGTATGTTTGCTCTTTTTGTTTGTTATTGATGCTTATTTCAGCAGGCCGTAATCTTCGAGGCACTTGCGGAGCTTGGCGGCATTGTCTTCGCCCATCTTCCACAAAGGCAGACGAAGGTCGCCCACGTTCATGCCCAGCATGTTCATAGCGGTCTTTACGGGAACGGGGTTTACTTCAATGAACATTTTCTCAAAGAAGTCCGCGTACTTGCAGTAAAGGGCGGTGGCGGCCTTGAAATCGTTCTTCAGGCAAAGATCGCACAGCTCGGTTACAACGGCGGGCATAATGTTTGACGCTACGGAGATAACGCCAACAGCGCCCATAGCCATCATAGCTACGGTGTTGTCATCATTACCGCTCCATACGTTCAGCTCATCGCCGCAAACCGCACGGGTGCGGGCGAAAAGGCTCAAATCGCCGCTGGCTTCCTTCACACCGTTGATGTTGGGATGCTCGGAAAGCACCTTGTAGGTGTCAACGGAGATGGAAACGGTGGTGCGGGTGGGAACGTTATACAGTATCATGGGTACGTTCACGCGGTCGGCGACGTATGTAAAGTGCTGCACAAGACCCGCCTGAGAAGTGCGGTTGTAGTAGGGGGTAACCATGAGAATACCGTCTACGCCCGATGCCTCGGCGCTGCGGGCAAGGCGAATGGAAGTCATGGTATCGTTGCTGCCAACGCCGGAAATAACCTTCATGCGGCCTGCGGTGTGCTTAACGCAGAAGTCTACGAAGGCTTCGTGCTCATCGAGAGGCTGGGTGGCATTCTCGCCCGTAGTTCCGTTGACGACTATTGCGGAAGTTCCGCCTGCATACTGCAGGTCTATAAGCTCTGCCATCTTGGCGTAATCAATATTGTTGTCCTTGTCGAAGGGGGTTATCATAGCGGTACCGCTGCCGGTAAAAACAGGAATTTTGCTCATATCAACCATCCTTTCATTACAGCTTACGGCGAAATTTTCAAACTGTGCGTACGCGGCGATTGTGGAGGAAAACATACCACAATGTTACCAGCACCTGCACAACACCTGCTACTATGAATATCATATACATGTTCTGCAAAGAGAATGTGAGGAAAACGCAGCAAGCCATTGACCAGACCAAAGAACTGGTACTGATAAAGCGGGGGATGAGGGGCCACCACAGCTCGGAAAATACGATGGAGACGATGCAGGACAGCGGGATTGCCCACATCATGATCAGCCATGCGCGGCTCATTCCGGGGGTGATAAGCTCCACGGCGAAAAAGCCCAGCATCGCTACCAGCCATACAAGGCCCATGGACATGAGCAGGATAAGCAGCCGCTGAGGAGATTTATTTTCGGGAGGGGGCAGCTTAGGCTCCTCGCTTCCGATAAGATCGTTTATGGTAACGCCAAAAAGTTCTGCCATTGTGGCAAGAACGCATATATCGGGCAGGCCGTCGCCACGCTCCCATTTAGATACGGATTTGTCAGAATAATTAAGTATTTCCGCGAGCTCGGCTTGGGTCATGCCCTTTTCTTTGCGATACCAGCTTATGTTTTTGGCAATATTAGCTTTAATCATTTCGTCATTCATACCAATATGATACAACAGAAATTCTGTTTTTGCAAGGGCAAAAAAGCCGCATAAATAAAGACTTTTTTGCGTGTTTCTACTGAGGGTAGAGTTAAAAAAACGAACTCTATTTTTAATAATTTTCACAGTAGAGGCGTTTGCTTGCAGAGTATAGACCGTTTTTGGGCAAAGGATGCTATAATCCATTCGAAGACAGCCGCGCCCCTGTCGGCGGCTGCTAAAAAACGATGTTATCACAGGAGGATACCCCCATGAACAGCTTTCTGCTTTGCACCGATTCCGGCAGCGACCTGATGCTGGACGCCTGCAAGAAATACGATATTATTCCCCTTAAGATGAAGTATTCCATCGACGATGAGGTTTTCACCGACGGTATGACCGTTGCCACCGTTCAGGAGCTTTACGCAAAGATGGTGGACGGTGCGGTTCCCAAAACCAGCCAGATAAACGCCTCCGAGTTCGTCGATTTCTGGACTCCTCTGCTGGAGGAGAAGCTGCCCATCCTTCACCTTTCTCTGGGCAGCGGCATTTCCGGCACCTATTCCAACGCCGAGATCGCAAGGGATATGATTCTCGAAGAGCATCCCGATGCCGAGATCTATATCGTTGATACCCTTGGCGCATCCGCTTCCTACGGTATGCTCTGCGTTGAAACCGCAAAGCTCCGCGAGGCAGGCAAGACCGTTAAGGAGTGCTACGACTGGCTTATGGAAGTCCGCCACAACGTCGACGTATTCTATACCACCGGCGACCTGAAGTATCTCCACCGCGGCGGCCGCGTCAGCAAGACCAGCGCCGTTGTGGGCACCGTGCTGAACATTAACCCCATTCTCACCCTCGACCCCGCAGGCAAGCTGGTAAGCATAGAGAAGGCCCGCGGCGAGAAGGCCACCGAGAAGAAGGTTCGCGAGCTTATCGGCAACCTTGTTGAGAACGCAGCGGAAAACACCCTCTATATCAGCCATTCCGATTGCCCCGAGCGCGCCAAGCGCTTCGGCGATATGCTGCAGGCAGAGTTCGGCTTCAAGGATGTGTTCTATACCTATATCGGCGCCACCATCGGCAGCCATACCGGCCCCGGCCTTGTGGCAATGTTCTTCTTCGGCAAGCCCCGCCCCGAAATCGCAAAGTAATTTTTTTGACGTAGGTACACCGGCGAAAAAAGATAAAGACTTAAAACCTGTGTCATGCTTCGCAAGCTCAGCATGACAAAACTTGAAAAAGTATACCATAATATGCACAACAGCCCTGCTCCATCGTGAGCAGGGCTGTATTTGTATTACGCTGCAAAATTAAAATCCGTAAAGTGCGGAGAACTTCTTTTCGAGATAGTCGGTGTAAACGGTGGGATCGAACTTTTCGCCAAGTGCGGTTTCAAGCAGCTCCATAGGCTTGCGCAGGCTGCCGTACTTCCAGATGTTCTCGCGGTTCCATGCGTTGATGGGCTCAAAATTGCCGCTGCGCAGGCATTCGTCTACGTCTACGGTCTCGCGCATCTTGCGCATAAGCTGTGCGCCGTAGGCACTGCCGAGAGCATAGGAGGGGAAGTAGCCGATGTTGCCGCCGGACCAGTGGCTGTCCTGAAGAACGCCGCGGGTATCGTCGGGAACGTCAACGCCAAGGTACTCTTTGTAAAGTCGATTCCACTCGGCGGGAAGATCGTGGACGGAAAGCTCACCTGCGAAAATGCGCTTTTCAAGCTCGTAGCGAACCATAACGTGGAGGCAATAAGTAAGCTCGTCGGCTTCGGTGCGGATGAGGGAAGGCTCGGCGCGGTTTACTGCGCGGTAGATGTCCTCGGGAGTGCAGTCCTTGAGCTGCTCGGGGAAGAGTTCCTGCAGCTTGGGGAAAATAAGGGTAATAAATTCAAGACTGCGGCCCAGCAGATTTTCGTAGAAACGGCTCTGGCTTTCGTGGATGCCCATGCTTACGCCGCCGTCAAGAACGGTGTATGCCATGGAATCGTCAACGCCAAGCTCGTAAAGGGCGTGGCCACCCTCGTGGATAACGGAGTACATGGAGGATGCGAAGTTGTCCTCCTGATACTTGGTGGTGATGCGCACATCGTAATGGGAGCCGAGGCTGGTGGTGAAAGGATGCTCGGTGGTGCCGAGACCGCAGTGAGCCATGTCGATGCCGATAGTTTCCATGAGATAACGGCTCAGCTCATCCTGCAGGGCAGCGGGGAAGCTGCCGTGGATGCAGCTGTCGTCCAGCTGCTTGGCTGCGGATACCTTCTGCAGCAGGGGCACGATGCGGCTGCGGAGAGTGGAGAAGAATTCCTCGCAGCGGGCTTTGTCCAGGCCGTCCTCAAACTCGCCCAGCCAGTAATCGTATGGATCCTTTTCGGGGGCGCAGTAGCCTGCTATCTTCTTGTAGAAGGCGAAAACCTTTTCCAGCAGGGGCTCGAAGAGGGGGAAATCGTTGGTCTCCTTGGCGGTGTGCCATACGTCGCTGGCCTCTACCATGAGGCGCTGCAGCTCGATGTACTCCTCCATGGGTATCTTCTGCATCTGACGGATGTCCTTGAGCATGAGGAATACTATTCTCTGCTCGGTGGCATCCAGCTCGTCCTTGTGCTCGTCAAGGAACTCAAGCAGAGCCACGGTCTCTTCACCGGTGGTGAGCTTGTAGCTTTCCTCGCTGAGAACGGCAAGAGCCTGTGCGCGGTTGGCAGCAGTGCCCTTGGGGGCGGTGGTAACGCCGTCATAGTAAAGAATTCCGCTTGCATGGCCGTAAGCGCTCAGCTTGGCCTGCAGGGCAGTGAGTTTTTCTTTTGCTTCTATAACTGTCATGGATAGTCCTCTCTTTCGCTTAATACAATATGTACTCAGTATACCACAAGGCGGCACAAAAACAACCCGCAAGTGAATTGACGGTTGGACTGCCTGCGGGATATAATTATTATAATGACACGGAAATGACACATCCGCATGCTATATTGGCAGCAGAAAGGGGGCAGAACATGAATTACAGAATACTTATCGTTGAGGACGATGCCCGCCTGCGCGAGGTCATCTGCGACTATTTCAAGAGCAGAGACGAACTGCCCTTTGAGGCGGCGGACGGTGTAACGGCGCTGGCAATGGCCGAGGAGCGGGAGTTCGACGCGGTACTGCTGGATATAATGATGCCCGGGCTGGACGGACATTCGGTGTGCCGCCTGCTGCGCCGCAAAAGCGACGTACCGATAATATTCCTTACGGCGCTCTCTGCCGAGGAAGATAAGCTCTACGGCTATGAGTTGGGAGCCGACGATTATATCACCAAGCCTTTCTCCCTTTCGCTGCTCTACGCCAAGACCGCCGCCCTTATCCGCCGCAGCCGCGGCAGTATGACGGGGGAGGGTAGCATCCGCGTGGGAGCGCTGCTTATCGAGCCGGAGCTGCGCCGCGTTTTCGCGGACGGAAAGGAGATAACGCTGACACCTAAGGAATATGAACTGATCCTTTGCCTTGCCCGCAACAAGAATATAGTCATGTCCCGCGAGCAGCTGCTGGTGAAGTGCTGGGGATATGATTACGAAGGCGATTCCCGCGCCGTGGATACCCAGATAAAGCGCCTGCGTGAAAAACTGGGCAGCCATGCCGAATGTATAAAGACCGTTATCAAGGTCGGCTACAGACTGGAGGCGTAATATGAGGAAAGAGAAAAGACCCGCAAAGACACTCCCAGCTCTTGCCCTGCGCATTTTCGCCGCCCTTTTTGCAATATGGCTGCTGTGTATGACGGCGATAACGATAATCGTGGCGCAGTACATTTATACCGACCTCGTCTACAAAAGCAATGATTATGTCTACTGTACGTATAATTGGCGCGGACGCATAGCGGAGAACATAAAGTGGTATCTCTCGGAAGAAGCGCCGCCCGGGAAAATGGAATACGACATGCTCATAGATATGGACTTTCAGGTCCATTATTTATCGGCGCAGAACGGAAATTTTCCGAGCCTGCTCCGCAATCGGTATGTGGGAAAGCATGTAAAGACGGCAATTGCGTATTATCGCCCCGGCGGTGAGATGATTTATAGCGGGAATTATATATGTTTTCCGTATAGCTATGAGCATAGCTGGGGGGAGAATATAGACGGCTATGCATATATTAACATGGAACGATGGGGAATTACTTCGGATTCTACAGAATGGTTGGAGTCCGATACGGTGATGAAATTCACGGGATATTTTGAAGGTGCGGAGTTTATTCCCTATACCGCGGAGTATGACGCTGATGGGAACAGAGTATCTTCTATCCGTGGCCGAAAGTGGGTACAATTTTACCAAGCGGAGGAATCTCCCGAAGAAAGCGTTACCGTTTATGCCGAATTTTCCGAAATACACTTTTACGATGAAGGCGACAAAGTTAAATACCGCGGTGGTTATTTTGAAAGCCTTAGAGACCTTGTGATCACCACGACCGAGAATAAAGATTATTATTCTTCGGGAGGAGTATTTGGAGACAGAGAGTGCAGCCTGCGCAGAATACTTATATTCGGTGAGCAGACATTTCGTAATATCATAGAAGGCGTGAATTACGGAGATAGGGGAGCTCCCGTTGTGCTTTACTGTACTGCCGCCGTTGTGGCATACCCTCTGCGAATAGCGATAGACGAATTGTGGTTTGTGTATGTGAGCACCTTTGTCGCTTACGTGATGTTTGCTCTACTGGTTTTGCGGAGCATACGGAAAAATCTTACCTTGCCTATGAAGCTGGTTTGTGCGGGGGTCAATGACGGTTGGGGCTATGTAAACGTAGCATTGGATGAAAATTCAATGTGGCGTGAACCTCACGAAATTGCCCGCCATTACCGCGAGATAGAGGACAAGCTGCAGGCGGATAAAAACGAGATAGCTCGCCTGACTGCCGCCCTTGAATATTCCAAGGAGGCCGAGGAACAGCGGCAGCAGCTCAGCTCCAATATTGCCCACGAGCTGAAAACGCCTCTTGCGGTCATCCGCAGCTATGCTGAGGGCCTGCAGGAGCATATTGCCGAGGATAAGCGGGATAAGTACCTTGAGGTCATCGTGAGCGAGACCGAGCGCATGGACGAAATGGTGCTGGAAATGCTGGAGCTTTCCCGTCTTGAAGCGGGCAGAGTGAAGCTGTCTCGGGATATCTGCGACCTTTCCGTTTTGGTGCGCGGTGTATTTGAAAAGCTGGAGCCTGCCGCCGCGGCAAAAGATCTGACCATAAGCTATGAGCTGCGGGAAAGCTGCATTATGAGTGCCGACGAGGCGCGTCTACTGCAGGTCATCGAAAATTTTGCCTCCAATGCCCTGCGCTATACTCCTACGGGTGGAGGGATATGGGTGCGTACGAGCTATGAGCGCGGCTACGCAACCTTCGCCGTGGAGAATACCTCGCCGCCTCTCTCGGACGAAGTTCTTGCCAACGTGTGGGAACGCTTCTACCGCGCCGAGGAAGCCCGCAGCGAAAAGAGCAGCGGACTTGGTCTTGCCATCGCCAAAAGCATTGTCGAGCTCCATTCGGGCAGCTGTAGTGTTCGCAATACGGAAAAAGGCGTGGAATTTTCGTTCACGATATAATGTGTAGGGCGCGCCGCCCTCGGCGCTCCGCAATTCGGAGATTAGCGCAGTAGTAACGATAATGCGAAAAACAAACAACAAAAGGCAGGGGCCGTGTGGCTCCTGCCTTTTGATATGTAGGCATATATGTGTTATCTTACTTCTTATCCCAAATGTCGCTGGTGCCGAGGCCCCATGCTTCGAAAATGGGATTGTAGATGGCGGGGCGGGCGAAATCTTCCTTCATGGTCATGTAGAAGGAGTTGCGGCCGCCGGACTTGGCCTGTGCCTCAAGACCTCTGTAGAACTCCTCATCTCTCTGCTTGGGAACGGAGAAAATAATGTCATCCTCGGGAGTGAGCGCGCGCTCAAATTCGCCGGGGTCGGGGAGGGTGATGCGGTAGTTGCCTTCAAGCATGGGAGGAATGACCGCATAGGTGCAGGAGTCGATGGGAGCGAAGCTGCTGTCCAGCTTCTGGTGGGTCTGGGAGTTAACTGCCATAAGGAACAGACGCAGCTGGTCGTTCTTGCAGTATATCATGGTTACGTCGGGCTGGAAGTCGGCCTTGTTAAGAGGGGCAACCAGCACGCCCTTATACTTATATGCGGGCAGATAGGGGAAACTTTCAACGAAGGAGTCGGAGGAGTTTTCGGGAGCGCCGAGGAATCTGTTCATGGCGCGGAAACCCTCTTTGCCAAGCTCCTTATCGACCATGCCGTAGGTGAGGATGGGGTTCCAGCACCAATGGTCGCCTTTTTCCATGTAAATTATCTTATCCTGACGGCGGGCGAAGGCAAAAGCCTGACATACGGCGATGTGCTTTCCCCAGTCCTTCATGGGGCGCACAGCATCGGCGGGAATATCGGCCTCGTCCTCTATCATCTTGAGTGCTACTGCGGGGTAACGCAGTCCCACCACCTTGTCCATAAGTTCCTGCCTTTTAGCATTGACTTCCAGCATGGTTGTTCCTCCTTTTTTGTGTGCTGTATATAACACCATAATAAACCTTTTGCCGTAGAGGTGCAAACCTTTTTATGGAAAAAGTGAAATTTTATGCGGGGTATGTTTATTGACAAAGACTTACGGTGGGGATATCATGTATAAAGATTTAAACCTATAAAATTGTGAAGGTTAAGAAGGGTGAGCAATGAAGAAAATTGCAGTTGCCGATAAAAAAGTATGTGTTGCCTGCGGCGTTTGCCTTAAAACTTGTACGAAAGAAGCTATCACCATATTCCGCGGTTGCTACGCCGTAGTGGACGATGCCAAGTGCGTTGGTTGCGGTCTGTGCGCCAAAGCCTGCCCCGCGGGATGTATTGCCGTTGCGGAAAGGGGAGAATGAGATGAAAAAGAAGCATTGGTATGATTATCTTTGGCTGTGGACGATCCTCTATTTCTCGCTGGGATTTTTCAATATCCTTTTCGCATGGCTGGGACTTATAGATTTTCTCGTGCCTCTGTTCATTGCGATAATCGGCGGCAATAAGGCCTTCTGCAACCGCTATTGCGGACGCGGCCAGCTGCTGGAGAAATGCGGTAAATGCTCCCGTAACCATGCTGCGCCGAAGTGGATGGCATCCAAGTGGTTCCGCTATGGATTCTTGGTGTTTTTCCTCAGTATGTTCGGAAGTATGCTCTTCCAGACCTATTTGGTTGCGGCAGGCGCAAGCAGCCTGCGCGAGACAATCAAACTGTTGTGGCTGTTCCGCGTGCCTTGGGGTTGGACTTATACGGCAGGCACGGTTGCCGACTGGATAGCGAAATTTGCGTTTGGCTTCTATAGCTTGATGCTGACCTCTACCATAATCGGCTTGGTGGTCAACACTCTTTTCAAACCCAGAGCATGGTGCAGCTTCTGCCCTATGGGCACCATGACCCAAATGATATGCAAGATAAAGGCGAAAGAGAGACTTTGGTGATATAACAATAGCTGCCTGCGGTGTGATCCGTAGGCAGCTATATTTTTAAAGTTACAGACCGAGACGGTAAATGCGGTTGGCGTTTTCGAAAAATACCTCTTCCCAGTGTTTCTCGGGGATGACGGCCTTGATAAAATCTATGTATTCGCCCATGTTGACCAAGGGCCAATCGGTGCCGTACATTAGCTTATCCCAGCAGTTCATGGAAGAAGTCCATGCCTTGAGGAGAGTAACGTATTCGGCGTAGTCTTTCAAATACTGCTCAAGATTTACTCTGCCCTCCAGCAGACCCGACAGATCCGCGGAAACGTTGGGGTTTTTCTCAACAACGGCAGCGCCCGTTTCCAAAAAAGGATTTCCGAAGTGGCACATTACGAAATTGGTGTCGGGATGGTCGGCAGCCACCTCGTCCAGCGCCATGGGATGGCAATATTTGAGGTGCGCCCTCGGATGGGCGGTAAGACCCATGTGGATGGCTACGGGTTTGTCGTATTGTGCGGCAAGCTCGTATATGGGCTCGTAAAGCGCATCGGAAAGGGAGAGCTTGTTGTAACCGGGGTAAAGCTTTATACCGCAGCAGGTATCTCGCTGCAGATTTTTCTCTACGCTGTCGGCGAAATCGGGCAAAGCGGTGCTTTCGCCTATCATGAAGGAACTGTCAAGACCGATGCAGTAGTGGAACATATCCGCAGGATAATCGTGATAGTAGGGGTCAAGAGAATGGTTGCCCATAACGACGGAGTGCACCATACCCTGAGATTCGTATACTTCCCGCAGATGCTCGGTGCTATTGATGTGTCCGGAATTCTGCGTCAGCCTATCTACGTTGGGGTCGTTGGGCGGAAAAATATGAATGTGCGCATCGATTATTTTCATGGATCGACCTCCTCGGGTGTTCGTTTTGTGTTTTATCCCATTATATTTCAAAATAAGAAAATTTTCAATCCACTGCAGACAAAACAAAAGCGGCACAGCTTTAGGCAGCTCCAAACAAGAAAACATAGCCCTGCAGCAGGCCTTTTTGTTCCAACTCATCGTTGCTTTTTCTTGTGATACACAAAGTAGCACTGCGAAAAATCGCCTCGATTTGAAACAAAATTGCTCTGCAGCAGGCTGTAAGCAGGTTAGACCGCAAGCTCAATAGCTTGCGGTCTAACTCTATGTTTTCTTATTGGGAGCTGCCTTTGCGCTGCGCCGCTTAATTTAAAAATAATGGATTAGTCGAAGGTAATAACGGTACCGGTCTTGCCGTTGAGAGCCTCGATGGCCTTGTCGAGAGAGGTGATAATGGCCTTCTTGCTGGGGTTGGCAGTTACGAACTTCATGCCGGCCTGTACTTTGGGCAGCATGGAGCCGGGAGCGAAGTGTCCTTCCTCGCAGTACTTCTTTGCCTCTTCCAGAGTCATGTGGTCAAGGCTCTTCTGATCGGGCTTGCCCCAGTTGATGGCAACCTTCTCAACCTCGGTGAGAATTACCAGAGCATCGGCATCGATCTGCTCAGCCAGCAGCTCAGCGGCAAAGTCCTTGTCGATAACAGCTGCAACGCCTTCCAAAGAACCGTCATCGTTCTCGATTACGGGGATACCGCCGCCGCCGCAGGTAACAACGATGGCCTTGTCGCGCAGCATCTTAACTTCCTCGATCTCAACGATGCGCTTGGGGATGGGGGATGCAACAACACGGCGGTAGCCGCGGCCTGCATCTTCCTTAACGTCATAACCCTTCTCGGCTACCAGCTGATCGGCCTCTTCCTTGGTGTAGAAACCGCCGATAGGCTTGGTGGGATTCTTGAAGGCAGGATCGGCCTTGTCAACAACAACCTGAGTAACGAGGCTGACTACGGGGAGATTAATATTGCGGCGGGCCAGAGACTGGCGAAGAGCCTGCTGAATGTGATAGCCGATGTAATCCTGGCTCATGGCGCCACAAACGTCAAAGGGCATGGGGGGTACAACGTCTTTAGCGGTTTCGCTGGACAAAACGATACGGCCAACCTGAGGACCATTGCCGTGAACGATGGTCAGCTCATGTCCGCCTGCACTCAGTTCTGCAACGTACTCGCAGGTCTGCTTAACAACTTCCAGCTGAGCCTCAGCGGTGGGGGCGCTATTTTTAGTCTGCAGGGCATTTCCGCCCAGTGCAATAACGAGCTTGGACAAGGTAATTCCTCCTTTAAAATCCTTGTGCGGCCGCCATAGGCGTACCGACTTTTTATAGTTCCAATTCTTCTGTCAAGATATTAGCACCATTGTATTCGATGCGCAATCACCAATTTTCCAAATTTTCTTTTTATTCAAAAAAATTTTCCAAACTATTATTTATTGCATGAAAATAAAACTGAAATTTTGTTAAAACTGACAATTTACACGGACACAATCATGCGTTAAAATATGTCCGATAATTTTTCGGAAGACTGTCGCAGGTCTTCGCACTTATTGACCGCTGATATCAAAAGCGGCGGCCAATCGGCCGCCGCTTTTTTTTTATAGCATTCTGTGCACATGCTGTTTTGGCTGTGCTCTTATTTAAAGGAGGATTTTCATGGCAAGAAATCTTATCGACATTGTAGACTTCTCCGTAGAGGAGATTAACGAACTGATCGCGGTTGCAGAAGACATCATCGAAAACCCGGTTAAGTATCAGGACGCCTGCGCACACAAGCAGCTGGCAACCCTTTTCTTCGAGCCTTCCACCCGTACTCGTCTGAGCTTTGAGTCCGCTATGCTCAGCTTGGGCGGCAGCGTGCTTGGCTTCTCCTCCGCTTCTTCCAGCTCTACTGCCAAGGGCGAAACCGTAGGTGATACCGTTCGTACCGTTGGCTGCTATGCAGACATCATTGCCATGCGTCACCCCAAGGAAGGCGCACCCATCGCTGCAGCACAGGTTTGCGATATTCCCATCATTAATGCCGGTGACGGCGGCCATTGCCATCCCACCCAGACCCTGACCGACCTTCTGACCATCCACCGCGAGAAGGGCCGTCTGGACAACTTCACCGTAGGTTTCTGCGGCGACCTGAAGTTCGGCCGTACCGTTCACTCCCTGGTAAATGCTCTGAGCCGCTACGAGGGCATCAACTTTGTGTTCATCTCTCCCGTAGAGCTTAAGCTGCCCCGCTACGTAAAGGAAGAGGCACTGAAGAAGAAGGGTATTTCTTACGTTCAGACCACCGATCTCGAGTCCGTTATGCCCGACCTGGACATCCTCTATATGACCCGCGTTCAGAGAGAGCGTTTCTTCAACGAGGAAGATTACCTGCGTTTGAAGGACAGCTACATCCTCAACCCCGAAAAGCTGGTAAATGCTAAGCCCGATCTGTCCATCCTGCATCCCCTGCCCCGTGTCAATGAGATCACCGTTGACGTGGACAAGGATCCCCGCGCCGCATATTGGCGTCAGGTTGCATGCGGCAAGTACATCCGCATGGCTCTGATCCTGAAGCTGCTGGGCATTGAAGTTTGATAAAGGGAGGATAATGATTTATGAATATTGATAGCATTCAGAACGGCGTGGTTCTGGACCACATTCAGGCCGGCAAGAGCATGGAGATCTACAAGTATCTGAAGCTGGACGAGCTTGACTGCTCCGTTGCCATTATCAAGAACGTGCGCAGCGGTCGCATGGGCAAGAAGGACATCATCAAGATCGACTCTCCCGTTGAAGTAAATCTCGACGTGCTGGGTTATATCGACCCCAATATCACCGTTAACGTAATTCGTGACGGTGAGCGTCTTGAGAAGAAGAAGCTGGAGCTGCCCAAGAGACTGGTAAACATCATCCACTGCAAGAACCCCCGCTGCATCACCACCGCAGAGTCTCAGCTGGATTCCATTTTTGTCCTCAGCGATGCTGAATCTCACACCTATCGCTGCGCTTACTGCGA
>JAFYLI010000017.1 GCA_017537165.1 Oscillospiraceae bacterium
GGTGAGGCAGAAGAGATACATCTTGTCCTTGATCTTGATGACTCTGGTAACGTCATCGTGAGAGGGCAGCATCTCGAAGGGACCGCCCAGGTTCTGAACAGCAGCGCTGTCATCGGGCCAGGTCAGGGTGTAATAATCGGAATCGTAATACTTGTGGTGAGTCCACATCTCGTAGTTCCAGTGCCACTCAACGGTGGTACCGATGAGCTCGGAAGAATAGCAGTGGCGCTTGAAGGGCAGTTCCTTGCCTTCAACTTCGATAGCACCGAAATCATACTCGCTCTTTACCAGATAAGGCAGGCGTGCATTGTAACCAATGTAGCAATATACACGGGTAACAAGGCGCTGATCCAGATCGATAACGAAGAGTTCGTTTGCGCGGTTGGGAGTATCGAGGGTCTCGACAACGTCGAAGTCAACCAGATAGGTGGTATCGTCGCCCTTAACGCACTCGAAGGTAGCTTCCTTGGGCTCTGCGCCGTTGATGCTCCAGGTGAGGGTGGTCTCACCGGTGAAGTTCAGGGCATAGTCGTAGCCGCCATCCATGACAAACTTAAAGCTCTGTCCCTTCAGTTCGCTGCAGTGAGCCTGGCAGAACTGATTGATGGCATAAAACGGACGGGGATAATCTCTAAGATTCAAAACCGTTCATCTCCATTCTAATTAGTTTGGTCATAATTGACCACAATAGATAGATACATTAAATCATATTATCAAGCGTATGTCAATCACAACAGACCTCCAAAGACTGTATTTTCCACTTAATTTATAGGTTAAAAACCATGCCTCCCTATCCCATAAATAATTCTCGCCAAACTGTCAAGAATAACTCCGAAGACTTTTAAACATCACTTCCGGAGGTATGAAAATGATCAAGGATTTTATTGACACAAACCGATTCACAAAGCAGGAGCTGCTGGACATTATCGAGCTTTCTCTGGCCATTAAGAAGGCCATCAAAAACGGCTACTATCCCCCGCTTATGAAGGATAAGACTCTGGGCATGATATTCCAGCAGTCCTCCACCCGCACCCGCGTTTCTTTTGAAACCGCCATGAGCCAGATGGGCGGCCACGCTCAGTACCTCGGCCCCGGCATGATACAGCTGGGCGGCCACGAGACCATCGGCGATACCGGCAAGGTTCTTTCCAAGCTGGTGGACATCGTAATGGCCCGCGTTATCACTCACAGCACCGTTGAAGAGCTGGCGGAATCCTGCTCTATCCCCGTTATAAACGGCATGAGCGACTACAACCACCCCACTCAGGAAATAGGCGACCTTTGCACCATTGCCGAGCATTTGCCTCAGGGCAAGCGCCTTGAGGACTGCAAGGTGGTATTCGTCGGCGATGCCACTCAGGTATGCGCTTCTCTTGCCTTTATCACCACGAAGCTGGGCATGCACTTTGTCCAGTACGGCCCCAAGACTCACCAGCTGGGCGAAACTCACAGAGCTATCCTCGACGCTAATTGCAGCCTTTCCGGCGGCAGCTATGAGATCAGCGATGACCGCAACTCCGTAAAGGGCGCGGACTTCATCTACACCGACGTATGGTACGGTCTTTATGAAAACGAGATGCCCAAGGAGGAGCGCGTGCGCGTATTCCACGATTATCAGGTAAACCGCGAGCTTATGCAGCTTGGCAGCATCGGCTGCAAGTTCCTCCACTGTCTGCCCGCAACCCGCGGCGAGGAAGTTACCGACGAGGTTCTTGATTCCGAGTCCTCTCTTTGCTGGGAGCAGGCAGGCAACCGCCTGACCGCTATGCGCGGCCTGCTGGTATATTTCACCCGCTGCCGCAAGGGACATTCCGAGCTTCAGATCGCCGCAGCCAAGGAAGAACTGGATAGATTTCTCTGCTGCCGCATTTTCAAGTAAAACTCCGCCCTTTGCGGCACTTTAAGGAGACCTTATGAAAACAAAAAAATTTCGTCTTGCCGACGTTATCCTCTCGGTAATCTGCGTGGTATTCGTAGCCGAAGCGGCGGCACCCGTGGCATCCATAGGAAACAGCCAGTACTTCTGGTGGATATTCATGATAATCGCTTTCCTGCTGCCATACGGTCTTATCTCTTCCGAGCTCGGCACCACTTATCCCGGTGACGGCGGTCTTTACGACTGGATAAACAAGGCTTGGCCCAAATCCAAATGGGGCGCCCGCGCCTCATGGTATTACTGGATCAACTTCCCGCTGTGGATGGCCTCGCTGGCTGTAATGTGCCCCGACCTTATAAGTTATATAACAGGCTTTGAGTTCAGCCCCATTGCAAGCCTTGCTATCCAGCTGCTCTTCATATGGATAGTAACCGTCGTGGCCTTCTACCCCGTCTGCGACAGCATAATAATCCTGAACGTAAGCGCCGCCATAAAGATAATTCTCGCCGTTACCGTAGGCGTGCTGGGCATTTACTACGTTATCCGAAACGGCTTTGTCAACAGCATGGCACCGCTCACATTCCTGCCCAGCTTCGATCTTGACAGCCTTTCCTATATTTCGGTAATTATCTTCAACTTCCTCGGCTTTGAGGTGGTCTGCACTTACGCGGACAATATGCAGGAGCCGAGAAAGCAGATACCTCAGGCGATCATTACCGGCGGCATAGTCATTGCGGCTATTTATCTTTTCTCCGCCTTCGGCATAGGTGCAGCCGTACCCACTCACGACATCAGCGTAGATTCGGGTCTTATAGACGCTGTATCTCTCATCACCGGGCGCACCGGCGGCTTATTCGTAGGCGCAGTGGCGCTGCTTTTCCTCATCACCCTTTTCGGCAACATGATCTCATGGTCAATGGGTGTCAACTCCACCGCGGCTTATGCCGCAGAAAACC
Organism: Oscillospiraceae bacterium; assembly: GCA_017537165.1. Lineage (GTDB taxonomy): Bacteria > Bacillota > Clostridia > Oscillospirales > Oscillospiraceae > RGIG6375. The sequence goes on from JAFYLI010000017.1 coordinate 2,833, forward strand.
ACGATATGCCCCGCATTTTCGCAAAGCGTTGGGCTAAAAACGATATGCCCGTAGGCTCCGCTTTGGTTTCGGGCATCGTGGCAACCGTTATATGCTTCCTCGGAGTTGTAATTGAAAAGCTGGCGCCCGACTCCTCCCTTTTCTGGAGTTTCTTTGCTCTGAATCTTGTTATGCTCCTTCTCAGCTACGTGCCCGTATTCCCCGCATTTCTCACTCTGCGCAAAACAGACCCCGAAACCGAGCGGCCTTTCCGAGTACCGGGCGGCAGCACTCTGCTTAAAATCATAGCCTATGTACCCATGCTGCTCATTATCATTTCCATTATCTTCACTGCCGTTCCCCTGTCTTTTGACGGAGATACGCTTTCATACTATCTGCCCATTACCGTCGGCTCGGCAATCGGAATAATCATCGGCGAAATTCTTATCTCCCGCGGCAGAAAACGCAAACAATCAGGAGGTTAAAACAACATGGCACACAGAATAATCGGCACCACGCCCAAGCAGGACGGCTATCGTATGCCTGCCGAATTTGAAAAGCAGGACGGCGTATGGATGCTTTGGCCCGAAAGAAACGATAATTGGCGCGGCGGTGCAAAGCCCGCTCAGGAGGCTTTCATCAACGTGGCCAAGGCAATCGTTCGCTTTGAGCCCGTTACCGTATGCGTATCCCCCGCTCAGTATCTCAATGCCCGCTCCCGTCTTCCCGGCGAAGTACGTGTAGTTGAAATGGAGAGCAACGATGCATGGATCCGAGATTGCGGCCCCACTTTCGTTATAAACGATCAGGGCGGTCTCCGCGCCGTTGACTGGGAATTCAATGCATGGGGCGGCCTTGTGGACGGTCTTTACTTTCCCTGGGATAAGGACAGTCAGGTGGCCCAGAAAGTATGCGAAATTGAAAACGTGGACTCTTATCACACCCCCAACTTCGTCCTTGAGGGAGGCTCCATCCATGTGGACGGCGAAGGCACCGTCCTGACCACGGAAATGTGTCTGCTCTCGGAAGGCAGAAACCCCGACCTGACCAAAAAGCAGATCGAAAACCTGCTGTGCGAATACCTCGGCTGCGAAAAAGTAATATGGATAAAGGACGGCATTGACCCCAACGAGACCAACGGGCACATTGATGACGTTGCCTGCTTCGTCGCTCCCGGTGAAGTGGCCTGCATATGGACAGAGGACGAGAGCCATCCCTTCTACCGTGAAGCGCAGGAGGCTTACAAAACTCTCAGCGAGGCCACCGATGCCAAGGGCAGAAAGCTGAAAATACACAAGCTCTGCCTTACCAAAAAGCCCTGCTATCTTGAAGGCGCGGAAACCATCGACGCCGTTGAGGGCACACTTCCCCGAGAAAACGGCGAAGTCAGCATAGCGTCCTATATGAATTTCCTTATCGTCAACGGCGCCGTCATTCTCCCCCAGTACGGCGACGAAAATGACGAGCTTGCCATACGTCAGGCTCAGGAAATGTTCCCCGACCGCGAGATAGTGGGCGTAATGA
>JAFYLI010000158.1 GCA_017537165.1 Oscillospiraceae bacterium
GTGGGTGCATAGGTACTGGGACGACCTATTCCCTTTTCCTCCATTGCTCTGATGAGGGTATCCTCGGTATATCTTGCGGGAGGCTGGGTGAACTTCTGTTCCTTGATTATGTTCTTCAGGCTAACCTCCTGACCCTCGCTAAGGTTGGGCAGGGGACGCTGCTTCAGATTAGGTTCATCTTCGCCTGAATCGTAAACCTTGGTAAAGCCCGGGAACTTAATTGCGGAATGGGTTGCGCGGAACATATGGCCCGCAGAAACGGCATCTATAGAAACGCTGTCATAAACTACGTTTGCCATCTGGCTTGCCATGAAGCGATTCCATATCAGCTTATACAATCTGTGCTGCTCGGGGGTAAGGTCCTTACGTACGCGGTCGGGAGTGAGGTAAACGTCACTGGGACGGATAGCTTCATGCGCATCCTGAGCTTCTTTTTTGCTCTTGTAAACGCGGGGAGCCGCGGGGCAGTAATCGTTGCCATAGTTGTCCTTAATAAAGCTTCTGGCAGCGTTCTGCGCCTCCTGCGATATGCGCAGAGAGTCGGTTCGCATATAGGTTATAAGACCCACGGTACCTACATCCTCAATGTTCACGCCCTCATAAAGAGCCTGAGCAATGGACATGGTACGGCGGGGAGTCATATTCAGTTTGCGGGATGCCTCCTGCTGAAGAGTGGAGGTGATAAAGGGTGCGGAGGGGCTGCGCTGTCTGTCCGTTCTGCGAACGGCGCTTATATTGAAGGGAGAATTCTTGATGGCGCTCTCCACTTCCGCTACCTCATCGGCGTTATGCAGCTCGCGCTTTTTACCGTTCATACCATAGTAATGAGCGGTAAAACGTTCGTCCTCACCCTCGCCGCAGGCAAGAGATACGTCCATCTGCCAATATTCCTCGGGCACGAAGGCTCTTATCTCATTCTCGCGGTCAACGACCATTCTTGTTGCAACGGACTGAACTCTGCCGGCAGAAAGGCCGCGCTTTATCTTTGTCCAAAGCATGGGGCTGAGCTGATAACCCACGATTCGGTCAAGTATTCTTCTTGCCTGCTGGGCATCGACCAAGTCCATATCGATAGCTCTGGGATTTGCAATACTCTCGGTAACGACCTTTTTGGTTATTTCATTAAATGTAACGCGGCGGGTCTTCTCGTCAGGAAGATCCAGCAGCACCTTAAGATGCCAGGATATAGCCTCACCTTCGCGGTCAGGGTCGGTTGCCAGATAGACTATGCTTGCCTTCTTTGCAGCGGTTTTGAGCTCGTCTATCTTTTCTTCCCTGCCCTTTATGGGGCGGTAATCGGGGATGAAGCCATTCTCTATGTCAACACCGATAGTGCTTTTGGGCAGGTCGCGGAGATGACCCATAGATGCAGTGACCTTATATTCTTTCCCGAGATATTTCTCAATGGTTTTAGCCTTGGCCGGAGACTCAACGATCACCAGCGCAGCATTAGTTTTTGCCATACTTGTTTGCTCCTACTATAAATACAACTTCTTCCCTGCGTCAGGGGCACAGTTCAAAGCGGCTTTCTTCATTTTGTCTGACATAGCCCTCCAACTCCAGCATGGTAAGATCGGCAAGCACGTCCGATGCCTCCCTGCCGGTCAGCTCGATAAGCTCGTCAGTAAGCTTTGCACCCTCCGAAAGGGCGCGAACGATCGCCAGCTCCCCATCGGAGAGCTGCGCAGATTCTTTCAAGTCAATATATTCCTTGTCATTTTGCTTGTCAACAGATTTTTTTGTTTCGGCTCTATTGTTTTTTTCACCGCGAGGCTCTGCGATACGCTTTACGGCATCCAAAACGGCCAGTTTTTTGCTGTCGCGACGCTGTATCCGCTCGGGGAATTGCCAGCGGTAGCAGGAAATTACATCCCAGCCGCTTATGGCAAGAGCCGCGCCGTCGCGTATGAGCATATTGGAGCCCACGAAATTGGGATCATCTATATTTCCGGGCACTGCGTAAACGTCCCTTCCCTGCTCCGAAGCTCTTGCCGCAGTTATCAGCGAGCCGCTTTTCTCCGGCGCTTCGATTACAACAACGCCCACGGATATACCGCTGATAATACGATTTCGCTGCGGGAAAGACGATTTGCTGCCCTTTGTACCCGGTGGATACTCGCTGATAAGAGCGCCGTTTTTGGCAACGGCATTCTGCAGATCCGTGTTCCACGCAGGGAACACTACGTCAAGGCCCGTTCCCAGCACGCCTACAACGGGGCCGCCCGCATCAAGCGCGGCACGGATGGCAGCCGAGTCTATTCCCTCGGCAAGACCAGAAACCACCACACCGCCGCAGCGGGTTATTTCATATCCAAACCGCTGGGCGCAGCGCTGTCCGTACTGATGTGCTTTTCGTGTACCGACGATAGCGATACAGGGTGTATCGTCTATAGTGGGCAGTTCTCCCTTAACATACAGTATCAGCGGTGCATCGTAAATATTTCTCAATCTGTCAGGATAGTCCGCATCGTAAAGGCTCATAATGCGGATGCCAAGCTTGCGGCAATCCGCCTCTATTTTCTCCGCCGCATCAAGCTTCTTATTCATCAGCCTTTTCACTTCAGCCTCACGTGCTTCGGGCACAAGGCGATAGTCCTCGGCAGCAGCAAAGTACAGTTTCTTCACAGAGCCGAAGTGGCGCAGATATTTATGTGCGGCAGCATTGCTTATTCCGCTCTGCTGAGTCAGCCAAATCCAATATTTTACGTCGGACATTATATCTCTTCCTTTATCTGTTGCGGAACATTTCCCAAAGTATTACCGTAGCGGCAGAGGCTGCGTTAAGCGACTCGCAGCGCTCGCTCATGGGGATGATTACCCTCGCAGCCGAGGCATCGAGCAGCTCGCGGCTGAGGCCGTGTCCTTCATTGCCAATAGCAAAGGCATAGCTCTCGGGCAGCTTCAGCTCGCGCAAATCATACGCGGTGCTGTCAAGGGCAGCTGCGTATATAGGCAGACCTATATCACGCGCCTGCTCCACCAGCGAAGCAATGGGAACTTCGATTATCTTATGGCGGAACACAGCACCCATGGATGCGCGCACAGCCTTAGGGCTGAAGGGATCGGCGCAATCTCCGGCAAGTATCACCGCATCGCAATCCAATGCATCCGCAGTACGAAGGATAGTACCTACGTTGCCGGGATCCTGCATATTCTCCATTATAAGGTGTCTGCCCGGAGCAAGAGGCTCCCATACGTCGGGCATAGCGCA
>JAFYLI010000159.1 GCA_017537165.1 Oscillospiraceae bacterium
CGAATTATAGTGGCAATAGCTCTTGAGAAAAGCTATGACGACATCAGCCACGACTATGCGAAAATAACTGTTCGCGACTTTGGCCCGGGTATTCCGGAAGATGAGCTGCCCCACGTAAAAGAGCGGTTCTATAAGGGAAGCTCCAAAGAACGCGGAAGCGGTATCGGTCTTGCGGTCTGCGACGAGATCATAAGACTTCATGACGGTACACTTGCTATTGAAAATGCTCAGGGCGGCGGTACTTTGGTTACCGTTCGGCTGCCCGTTAATTCACAGTAATATACGGAGGTGAATTTCTTGGCAAAGCAAGAGAAACAGTGCGGTTTCCGCACGTCCATAGGAGGACAGGCTCTCATTGAGGGCATCATGATGCAGGGCCCCAAGAAGCGCGCTATAGTAGTTCGCGGAGAAAACGGCCTTGTTGTAAAGGAAGAAGAGATAAAGTTCATCAAGGACAAGTATCCCATCCTCGGCTGGCCCCTTATTCGCGGCTGCGTTAACTTTATCGGCTCTATGGCAAACGGTATTCGTGCCCTTATGTTTTCTGCGGAGCAAATGCCCATGGAAGAGCAGGAGGCGCAGGAGTCCAAAATAGACAAGTGGATCAATAATCACTTCAGCGGCGAAAAGGCCGAAAAACTGATGATTGGCGTAGCCATGATCATCGGTATAGGTATGGCTGTGGTGCTGTTTATGCTGCTGCCCACCATTATTGCGGGTATATTTACGGGGATTGTGAAGTCCCGCATACTCATGAATCTTATCGAGGGCATTATCCGCATAGCTATTTTCCTGACCTATATATGGCTTGCCACAAGAATGAAGGATATACATCGCGTCTTTGAATATCACGGCGCAGAGCATAAGACTATTTTCTGCTATGAGGCAGGTCTGCCCCTTACCGTAGAGAACGTTCGCCCTCAGCCCCGCAATCATCCACGCTGCGGAACGAGCTTCCTCTTCATTGTAATGATAGTCAGCATTATCGTGTTCTCCGTAGTCAGCTGGTCTAATCCCCTTATAAGACTGCTGCTTCGCCTTGTGCTGCTGCCCATTGTAGTCAGCATAAGCTATGAACTTATCCGCTGGGCAGGCCGCCACGATAATATCGTTTCCAAAATCCTTTCCGCTCCCGGTAAGGCCCTCCAGCACCTTACGGTATTTGAGCCCGACGACGGCATGATAGAAGTTGCTATCGAGGCTATGAAGCTGGTTATCCCCGAAGAGAAGGGCACGGACGAGTGGTAATGAAAACCTATAACGACATTTATATCGACGCAAGAAAAGCGCTTAAAGCTGCGGCAGGCGAGGGAACTCCCGAGGAAATCAACGCTGCCGTATCCACCGAAGCACGTTTGCTGCTGGCTTTTGCGGCGGAGAAAACGGTTTCCGAATTCGTGCGGGATATGCGGCTTTATACCACGCCCGATTACGAGAAAAAAGCTATGGCGCTTATAGACAGAAGAGTTGCGGGTGAGCCCGCAGCTTACATAACGGGCGGCTGGGAATTTTACGGCCTGCCTATGATAGTTACGCCTGATGTTCTTATACCGAGAGTGGATACCGAGGTGGTGGCCGAGTCTGCCATGGGTTTGATAAAAGATATGGAAAATCCCCGCGTGCTGGATCTTTGCACCGGCAGCGGATGTATCGGTATCTCTATCGCAAAGAACGTTGAAAATGCGCGGTTGGTAATGGCAGATAAGTCTGCCGCTGCGCTGAAAGTTGCCAGACAGAACACCATTATAAATAAGGTTTCCGCGCGCTGCATGTGTGTGGAGGCGGACGCTCTCGCGGCCCCCGGCCCTATGATGTCCCGCTTCGACCTTATAATATCCAATCCTCCCTATATCCCGGCAGGCGATATTGCGGGGCTGGACGCTTCCGTTCGTGAGTTCGAGCCTATGATGGCCTTGGACGGCGGCGATGACGGACTCATATTCTATCGCTCCATCTGTGAAAATTGGAAAAAGGCTCTCAATCCCGGCGGTTGGCTCGTTTTCGAGTGCGGCATCGGACAGAGCGACGATATCCGCGCCATCGGCGAGACTGCAGGTCTGGAATGGGTGGCAAGCGTGAAGGATACCATAGATGTTGAGCGCGCTGTTATCTTCAAAAATAATATCTGAAAGGATGTCTTAATATGGCTGCCAGCAAGAAACATACAATAGAACCTGCAGCTCCCGCAACCGATAAGAAAAAAGCGCTGGAAACCGCAATGGCTCAGATCGAGCGCACTTACGGTAAGGGCTCCATCATGCGCCTTGGCGAAACTGCCAATATCAATATCGAGGCAATTTCCACCGGCTCTCTGGCACTGGATATCGCCCTTGGTATCGGCGGCGTGCCCAGGGGAAGAATAATCGAAATATATGGCCCCGAGTCTTCCGGTAAGACCACTCTGGCCCTCCACGTTCTGGCATCTGCCCAGAAGAAGGGCGGCGAGGTTGCCTTCGTTGACGCGGAGCATGCCCTTGATCCTACCTATGCCCGCGCTCTTGGCGTGGATATTGACAGCCTGCTTATTGCTCAGCCCGATACGGGTGAGCAGGCGCTGGAAATAACCGAGGCTCTCGTCCGCTCCGGCGCGGTCGACGTAGTTGTAGTTGACTCCGTTGCAGCTCTCGTTCCCCGCGCTGAAATAGAGGCAGAAATGGGCGACAGCGTTGTAGGCCTCCATGCAAGACTTATGTCTCAGGCCCTGAGAAAGCTGGCCGGCTCCATTTCCAAGACCAACTGCATCGTCATCTTCATCAACCAGCTGCGCGAGAAGATCGGCGTTATGTACGGCAATCCCGAAACCACCACCGGTGGCCGCGCACTTAAGTTCTACGCCAGCGTACGTCTTGACGTTCGCCGCACCGAAACCCTGAAGAACGGCAGCGAAACTATCGGCAGCCGCACCAAGGTAAAGGTTACCAAGAACAAGGTGGCACCTCCCTTCAGAGAGGCAGAGTTCGATATTATCTACGGCGAGGGTATTTCCCGCATGAGCGAAATTATCGACATGGGCATCAATCTTGGCGTGATCGAGAAGAGCGGCTCCTGGTTCACCGTAAACGGCGAGCGTATGCAGGGTAAGGATAACGTAAAGGCTTACCTGAAGGCTAACCCCGAGCTTGCCGAGCAGTATGAAGAAGAGATAATGAACAATGCATTCAAGCTTATGAGCCCCCAGTCCAAGGCTGCGGCAGTTGCAGCGGGCAGAGCGGTGGACGTAAGCGCGGATGATTTTGACGGCTGATGGACGAGCCTATCCTGCTGGAAAAGGTAGTGCCCTCGAAAAATAAGAGGGATGCCTTTGAACTGCATTTTGCCTCGGGCGAGGTGCTCCGATGCACTGCCGTGCAGGTGGCGGATTTCGCCCTGTTCAGCGGCAAGGAACTGACGGACGAGGAATATGAGGCCGTGCAGGCAGCATCCCGTCTTGCAAGAGCAAAGGAGCGGGCGGCGGCACTTCTGGCCTACCGAGCCATGTCGGCAGGCGAGCTGGAGCGCAAGCTCATTGAAAAAGGCGAAACGCCCGAAGATTCCCGAGAGGCTGTGGAGTGGCTCAGCCGCCTTGGCGCGCTGGATGATTTCGAGTATGCCAAAAGCATAGTGCGGCACTACAGCGGCAAAGGCTGGGGCGCAGGCCGCATCAAGGAAGAGTTTTACCGTAGGCGTATTCCCCGCGAATACTGGGAGGAAGCGCTGGAGGAACTCAGCGGCGAAGATGAAAAGATAGCCCGCTTCATCGAGCGCCGTATGGCCACAAGGGGAGATGACCCCAAAGAACGGAAAAAAACTGCCGACGCGCTCTATCGCCGTGGTTTTTCGTGGGATAGTATAAAGCGCGTTATGGCGGGTTATTATGATGAAAATTGTGAGGAAGAATACTGATGGCACGTAGAGTTGGAATGGTTTCTCTTGGCTGCGCCAAGAACCTTATAAACAGTGAACAGATGCTTTGGCTGCTCAATGATGCAGGCTATGAGCTTACCGGCGACCTTGCCGACGCAGAATACCTTGTTATCAATACCTGCGGCTTTATTGAAAGTTCTAAAACCGAGGCTATTGATAATATCCTTGAGTTCGCCGAACTGAAGAAGGAAGGCAGACTCAAGAAGATAATCGTTGCAGGCTGCCTGCCCGAGCGCTACCGCGAGGAAGTGCTCAAGGAACTGCCCGAGGTCGACGCGGTTGTCGGCTGCGGCAGCTACGGCGAGATAGTTCAGGTTATCAAGGAAGTGGAGATGGGCGCTGTTGTTGCCCGCTTCGGCGATATTAACGCTCCCGTTGAGGAAACTGACCGCGTTGTTACCACCGGCGACGGCTGGGCATACATCAAGATTGCCGAAGGCTGCGATAACCACTGCTCTTACTGCGTTATCCCCTCCCTCCGCGGCAAGTACCGCAGTCGTCCCATGGAAGGCATTCTCCGTGAGGCCAAGGAACTGGCAGAGCAGGGCATCAAGGAGCTTATCGTTGTTGCTCAGGATATCACCCGCTACGGTATGGATAGCCACGGAAAGAAGATGCTCTCCGAGCTTATCCGTGAGCTTTGCAAGATAGAGGGCCTCCACTGGATCCGTCTGCATTACCTCTATCCCGAGCTGGTTGACGATGAGCTTATCGAGACCATCGCAAGCGAGGAAAAGGTAGTAAAGTATCTGGATATTCCCATCCAGCATATCAACACCGAGATCCTTAAGAAGATGAACCGCCGCGGCACCGGCGAAGAGATCGAAGCTCTCTTCACCAAGCTGCGTGAGCGTATCCCCGGCCTTGTTATCCGCACCAGCATCATCACCGGTCTGCCCGGTGAGGGTGAGGAAGAGTTCGAAGAGCTTTGCGAGTTCCTCCGCCGCGCCAAGATCGAGCGCGCAGGCGTATTCGCATTCTCTCCCGAGGAGGGTACTCCCGCGGCTGAGATGGAGTATGTTGAGCGCGAAGTTGCTGAGCACCGCGCCGAGCTGCTGGTAGACATCCAGTCCGACGTTATCGACGAGTTCAACGAGAGCCGCATGGGCAAGACCATTGAGGTTATCTGCGAGAACTTTGACCGCCTTGCTGAGTGCTGGTACGGCCGCAGCTACGCAGATTCTCCCGAGGTTGACGGCAAGATCTTCTTCACCGGTAAGGGTCTGAAGCCCGGTGAGTTCGTAAACGTACTTATTACCGATACCATTGACGGTGACCTTATGGGCGAAGCCGTCCTTTAAGGAGGAGCCTATGACAACAGCAAATAAACTTACCATATTACGTATGGTGATGATACCTGTGTTCGTGCTGCTGATGATGTTCCCGTTCAAGGGTTCGGCATGGATTGCCCTTGCGATTTTTATCATCGCCAGCGTTACGGACTTTGTGGACGGATATATCGCCCGCAAATATAATCAGGTTACCAATTTCGGCAAATTCATGGATCCGCTGGCAGATAAGCTGCTTGTTACGGCGGCTATACTCCTTTTCGTGGAGTCCGGACAGTGCCCTGCATGGTGCGCTCTTATCATTATCGCAAGAGAGTTTGCGGTAACCGCCCTGCGCCTTATCGCGGTCAATAGCGGTATCGTTATCGCTGCTGCCTGGTCGGGTAAGATAAAGACCGCCAGCTCCATCGTGGCTATCTGCCTGATGCTCAGCCCCTGGCACGATATTGCCCTTGCAGGCAGATTTGATATTGATGCCCTCTGCGTGCTCGTAATGACCGTGCTCACCGTGTGGTCGGGTGCAGAGTACTTCATCAAGAACAAGGTGCTTTTCAGCGCAGATAAAATGAAATAAATATCAAAAAGAGCGTTCGATAAGAACGCTCTTTTTCTTTGTTGAAAGGTTGCTTTAAAAGCAATTTGCAGACCATTTCCGACAAATATGCAACAAATTGATCTAATAATTTAAATTGTTCTTGAAAATCTGGACGATTGTAGTATAATTACCTAAATCTTAACTGGAGGCAATGGGTATGTTCTTTATCTCTGTTCGACGTAGACGAAGATAGCTTGTATCTTTTATTAGGTACAGGCTCGCTTTGCTATGTGCCTAATGGAGTGATAGGGATAAATTTACCTTTATATTACTGTTGACGGCATATAGCGGTTAACAGTATTTTTTTTATTTTTGGAGGTTATTTTAAATGAGTAATATTAAATATTCGTCATTATATAAAACAATTTTTGAGCTAATGGAACTGCCCGATAATGCAGTGATCGCAGACCTTGGATGCCGTGATGCAAGTTTTTTGTTGGGTTTTGAACAAGCGTTTCCTAATAAGATAAAATCAGCTATCGGTGTTGATATCAGTGACAGAGGGTTTAAAAATATTGAATACAAAAATCCGATTGAGTTGAAAGTTATGAACTGCGCTGGAAAACTTGAATTTGACGATAACTCTTTCAATTTTGTGTTTAGCAAAGATATGTTTGAATGTGTATCGGACAAGGAGTTTCTGGTAAGTGAAATTTATCGTATTCTGAAACCCAACGGAATTGTGATTTGCGTGAACTGTGATTGGGATGGTATAGCTTACAATGGTGAAAACAAGGAACTTATTACAAAAGCTATTCATGCTTATGCAGAAACAAAACAACCTTGGATGGATGACCTTGATAGTTGGATCGGTAGAAGAATGTATGGCTTTTTCAGTAAAAGCAAACTATTTGAAAGTTGCGTAAGTGTTCACAATGTTATTGAAACGGAATATAAAGTAGGCACATTTGGTTATGATTTGAGCTTGGATATAGCGTGGCTCCATGAGGAAAACACGGGAGCATTAACGAGAGAAGAATATGACCAATTTATTGCCTGCTTGCAATCGGCTCAAAAAGAGGGAAGCTATATTTTCTCAAAACCTTATTATATCTATAAAGGGATTAAAAAATAAATTTACGCTCAACCTCCATTGCAAAGAACGCTCTTTTCCTTTGCATACATCTTTGCTGACCGTCATATATTTGACTGAGAAAAGCGAAAGAGGTGTATGCTTTGGACGGCATTATAAATAACAACATTGTGGAGCTCTGCGGGATCGCGGCGGCAGAGCCGATATTTTCACATAAGAGTAAGGAGCGGGAGTTTTATACTCTGCCCCTTATCGTCTGCCGCCTTTCGGGGGCGGAAGACATCGTGAACGTTACCGTTGACCGCAGAATGGCGCAGCTCTGCCGGGGCGGGGAACGGCTGCGGGTGTGCGGCGAGCTGCGGTCTTTCAATAATCGCAGCGGAACGGGCAGCCGTCTTGTTATCAGTGTGTTTGCAAGGGAAGTGAGCCCAAGCGGTTTTATGGATGAAAACCGCGTAGAGCTTACGGGTACACTTTGCAAGAAACCAACTTACCGCCGCACGCCCATGGGCAGAGAAATATGCGACCTTATGCTGGCTGTAAACAGACGTTATGGGCGCTCGGACTACCTGCCCTGCATAGCCTGGGGGATAGGTGCCTCCGAGGCGCGGGAATGGGAAGTGGGGCAGAAAATCTCGCTTGCAGGTCGGCTGCAGAGCAGAAAGTACATAAAGCAGGAAGAGGGCGTGAGCGTGGAAAAAACCGCCTTCGAGGTTTCTGTAACGGAATTCAGATAAAGAAAGGACGGAATGCACTGCATTCCGTCCTTTGGCATTATAAAGTTATCAGAAGGGTCTGCCGCCGCCGCGCTTGCGGTTGAGGTAAACGTCCAGCTTGTCCTTGACGTTTGCGGGGATCTCGCGGGCAACGGGGAAGTTCTTGGCGTTTGCCATGTGAGCGATAAATGCGTTGATGAAATCAATGTCCTTGAGAACGTGCTCAGCCTTCATAACTGCGGGAGTGTCGTAGCGGTTGTGAATGGTGGCAGTGTTCTGAGGAGCATGGCGGGCGAAGGAAACAGCGGGTACGCCCTTGTCGGCGAAGGGAGTGGAGTCGCTGGAATAAACGTCCTGCCATACCTTCAGGGGGAAGCCTTCCAGATAGGAGAGATACTCGATGAAGGTAACCAGCTTGTCCTCGCAGGTGCAGCAGGCAGCGAAGCCGCCCATGATGCAGCCGATCATGTCGAGGTTTACGTTCAGAACGAACTTGGAAAGCTCGTCTTCGTGAGCGGCAACGTATGCCTTGGAGCCCAGCAGACCGCGCTCTTCGGAACCGCACCATACGAAGCGGAGAGAGTAGCGGTGGGGAGCCTTGGCAAAGTGCTCGGCAATACCCAGCAGACCGATGCTGCCGGACATGTTGTCATAGGAACCCTGAGAGAGGGAGGTGGAGTCATAGTGAGCGGTAACAACGATGGTATCCTCGATTTCGCCGGGGATGTCGAGAACTACGTTGCGGGAGGTGCCGACGTACTCTTCCTGATCAAGGATGATCTTTGCGGTGGTAGCGCCGTCACGAACGAGAGCGATAGCCTGCTTTGCGTTGATGCAGACACCGGGGATCTTGTTGCCGTTGCTTACGGCCTTGCGCAGTTCCTTCTGGTCGATATCTTCGTCAGCATAGTTGGCGTTGCCGTCATAGGTGATGAAGCCGACTGCGCCCTTTTCTACGATGTCCTGATACTTCCAGTAGCTCATGGAAGAGTCGATCATAACGATCTTGCCCTTGCAGGCTGCCAGAGAGTGCTTGTCATCGCTGGGCATGTAATAGAAGGGAGCCTCAATGTCGGCATTGCCGGAGCAGAGGTAACCCTTGCAGGGGATCTCCTTGCCGTCGATGAGCAGAACAGCCTTGTTCATGGTGCTCATATCAACTTCGAAATCCTCGATGTGAGCTTCGTAGCCGGTCAGCTCGGCTGCGGCAGCCTTTATATACTCGGCGCACTTGAGCTCTTCAGCGGTGCCGCTGGTGCGGGTGTATGCATTGTCGTTAATTATTTGATTTACTTTTTTGATATCCATGGTGAGATTGACCTCCGAATACGTGTAATTGCTCCTATTGTAACACGGTTTTACCGCAAATGGTATATCTTTTTACAATTTATATGCCTAAATTTGCCATTGAAATTTGTGGCAAATGCAGAAAAAAACAAAAAACTCCCGCAGATTTACTGCGGGAGCCTTCGATTACTGATTGGCTGCTTCCTTTTCTGCGTTTGCCTTGTGGGCATTATAGAGCAGATGGAACTTGAGCATGTTGCTGTGCTTGGAAATGAGCTCGTAATAGGTCTTGCCGACGGAGAATACAATGGCGTGGCGGCCGTGCATTGCAAGCTCGGTGATGTCCGCAAGGGGAATAGAAATGCTGCCGCATCTTATGGCCTCTGCGCTTATGCTTGCCTCGCCGGAAACAAGGTGGGTTTCCACATGCTTGGAAACGGTGCTGAGAGTGGCGTTGGATGCGTAGAAAGTTTCACCGCGCTGTGCTGCTTTGAGGATCTCTTCTTTCTGCCAGTTGGAAAGCTCGAGTATTGTTTTGAAGCGGCTACCGCTGAGCATGCCGTATTCGTCATAAGTGAAGCTGTGGGAGCAGGAGCAGCAGCTTGCCTTGTTATCTACGGAAACGATGGAGTCGATCTCGCCGCATTCGGGGCAGATAAAGAGAAGATTCTCCATGCGCTCTGCAAGACCCTTGCCCTTGTAACGCTTGGGAGACTCAAGCTGACGGGCGTATGCGTCCTCGTAAAGGTCGCGGTTGATGATCTCGTTTACTTCGTCTACGCTCATTTCGGCCAGCTGCTCGGCGGTGTATACGTTCACAACGCCACCGCGGAGGTAGCCGCGGCGGGTGCCTTTGCCCTCGCTCCAGTTGGGGCTGGTGAAATAGCCGCCGATTATCTTGTAGGTTACCAGAGCGCAGCGAGCGCTTTTTACCATCTTGCCGGTAGCGGGGAGAATGGGATTGGTGATGCCGTCCCAGGTGCGGACGCCTTCAGCAAAGATGCATACGCGGTTGCCTGCCTTTACCCTGCGCAGTACTTCCATAACGGTGGAAGCGGCGACGGAGCCTTTGTAGCGCATGATGGGGTCAAAGCCGAAGCGGATGAACTTGAAAGCGTTTTTCCAGCGGGCGATATGCTCACTGGCTACGAAATACATCTGCTTGGGAAAGCTCAAGCCTACGAAAATCGGATCGAAATCCGTAACGTGGTTGGAGAGAACTATGTAGCTGTCGGGCAGACCTTTGGCCATCTTGAAACGGTAATTGAATTTCAAAAGGATGTATAGGGCTACGGGCCAGCGAAGAATTGCATATATTATTCTGTGCTTAAGATTCATGTGTTTATACCGCCAATTAAAAAGTTATCGCTGCTTATTTTAACTGTTTTCCTTGTTTTCGTCAAGTTTTATCGCGGTTTTGGCATGATATGGCGGCAATAGAGAGTAGATTTCCATGACTTTCGCGGTATTTTGTGATATAATCATAAAAACGAAAGATAGTGAACGGAGGACGGAAATGAATATAAAAGCTACTGTATTGTCCGATAACATTGCCTGCGGAGAACTTGCGGGAGAATGGGGATTGAGCGTATACATCGAATACGGAGAAAGAAAAGTGCTGCTGGACGCGGGCGCATCCGGCCTGTTCGTAGAAAACGCCGCAAAGCTGGGATTGGATATAGCAGCGGTTGAAGCGGCTGCCCTTTCCCATGCCCATTATGACCATGCAGACGGCATGCTCGCCTTTTTCAAAGCTAACAGCCGCGCTAAATTTTATCTCAGAGGCGGCAGCGCCTGCTATAAAAAAGAAAAAGGTCATCGTGGTTATCAGTATATAGGAGTACCGCGCAGCGTTATGCGCAAATACCGAAACCGAATTGAATTTGCCGAGGGTGACTGCGAGATAATGGCGGGAGTTACGCTTGTTCCCCATAAAACCGCAGGTCTTGCCGCGGTGGGCGAGAAGAACAAGATGTACGTTCGCCGAGGCAGACGTTATTATGCCGATGATTTTGCCCATGAGCAGAGCCTTGTGTTTGATACGCCCGACGGCCTGGTGGTGTTCAACAGCTGTTCCCACGGCGGTGCGGACGTGGTAATAAACGAAATCGCGGAAACGTTCCCGGGCAAGAAGGTAAAGGCCCTCATCGGCGGCTTCCATCTCTACGATAAGAGCGAGGAAGAGGTGCGCGCCCTTGCTGAAAGAATAAAAGCCACGGGGATAGAGAAGGTGTATACGGGTCATTGTACCGGGCAGAAGTCCTTCGATATTCTCCGCAGCGAGCTTGGCGAAAAGGCGGAGCAGCTCTCTGTCGGCCTTATAATGGAATTTTAAACGAAAAAAACCTCGTACCGTTATCGGTACGAGGTAACTTTTTTGTTCAGCAGGCGAGGGCTGTATTGAGTCGCTGCTCAACTTCATCATAATCGCCGTTTGTGGTCATGACTATTTCGGAGATCAAAATCTGCTTTGCGCTGCGGAGCATCTTTCGCTCTCCGGTAGAGAGACCTTTTTCGCTGTCGCGAACCATGAGGCTCTTTACCACGCGGGCTACTTCCAGCAGATCGCCGCTCTTGATGCGCAGCATATTTTCGCGGTAACGCTTGTTCCAGTTGGCGGTTATCTCGATTTCAAGGCGACCGAGTTCCAGCATAAGGGAATCAGCCTCTTCAGGCGTGATAAGCCGTCTTATGCCTATTTCATCGCTGTGGTCCACCGGGATCTTCATGCTAAGACCGCCCATGGGGAGGCGGAAAACATAATAGCTGCGCACCACGCCGTCTATCTTGACGTCGACGATTTCGTCGATGGTGCCTGCGCCATGCATCGGGTGGACGATAATTTCGCCTATCTCAAACATAGCAACTTCCTTCTCGTAGCCTCAAAAGCGTATAATATCCTAAACATATTATATCCATGCTTACATATTTTAGCAAGTAAAAAACTTAGTTCATAATTTGTTTAAAATTGCTAAATAAAATGCATGATATCCAACGGCGAGGTGAAAAAGAAAATCCTCTTCCCGCAATGCGGAAAGAGGATGGGGGAACGTAATTAAAATTAGTCCTTGCTGATAACTTTCTTCTGCCATGATTTTTTGCCGCATTCGGGGCAGCGCAGGTGTCTTGTGCGTCCAAAGTGCGGAGCAAAAGTGATGGCCTTATAAGTGGGAACGTATTTGTGGGCGCAATGTTTGCATTTGTAATATCCGGCTACCTGCTCTATCCTCATGGCAAAGCAAAGTCCTATGATGCCGGGGATAAAACCGGAGAATACAATGAGTATTCTCTGCCATTCTTCCAAGGGCAGCAATGCTCCGATAAATATGGGCACGAACAAAATGATGCAGGAAAGAATTCCGATGACCCATTCAAGGGCGAGAAGTCTTCTGTCGTTTTCTTCTTTTTCTTTTACCATTTCTACGAGCTTGGATTCGATTTCCTTGTTGTAATTATCCACTGTAATAACCTCCCCTGTCAGCAGATCGTTTACGCTGATTTTGAGAACATCACATAAATCAAGCATTATGGAAGAGTCCGGCAGAGATTTGCCCGTTTCCCATTTGGATACGGCTCTGTCGGTGATGTTCAGCTTTTCGGCCAGCTGCATCTGAGTCAGACCCTCGGCCTTCCTTCGTTCCGCTATGAATTTTCCGATTTTCACTTGATCCATCCTTCGTCCTCCTTTCGATGCTATTTTAGCTTCCAACTTGCATGAAATCCACGTACCTGTGGTTGAATGGGGAGATATCAACCGGCGGTAGAGTGGTTTTTTAGTGTGAATCAGGCTTGCTTCGGGGCATATTCTATCATAAAGAGCCCTGCGGTTCAATGCCGTGAGCCGTTTTACGAATATTTCGCTAAACAGCAGGTGTGCAAACGGGAGTTTTTAGTTGTTATCTTTTTGGAAAAGTGATATACTATTATAATAAGTGCAATTTCGGTAAACGGGAGGGAACGCCGGTGGGTATATTCAAACGCAGAAAAAAGGAACCGCGAGTGGTTAAATTGCCTTGCGCATCCGCAGTTATCGTGGCTGCAGGCAGTTCCCGACGGATGCAGGGTATTGATAAGATATGCACCGAGCTGCGGGGCATTCCCGTTATACTGCGCAGCATTGCGGCTTTTGAAGCCAGCCCTTATATAGATGAAATAATAGTTGTTACCCGCGAGGATCTTATTCCCGTGGTGGGCCGCCTTTGCGCCGATGCGGACATGAAGAAGGTTCGCTGCATCGTAAAGGGCGGCGAGAGCCGCGTTGAGTCTGTGCAGCGAGGTCTTATGCACATATCCCGTGAGGCCGAACTGGCAGCAGTGCATGACGGTGCGCGTCCGCTGGTAAGCGGAGCGGTCATAGCGAAGACTGTCAGCATGGCGGCGGAAAAGGGCGCGGCGATACCTGTTGTGCCCGTGAAAGATACCATAAAGCGGGTAGTTGACGGAATCATTACCGAAACACCGACCCGCGCGGAGCTTTTTGCCGCGCAGACACCACAGGTGTTCAAAGCAGATATTCTTAAGGCCGCGCTTACTAAGGCTGCAGAAGAGCAGCTGGCGATAACCGATGATGCTTCGGCGGTGGAACTGCTTGGCATGAGCGTCAGCGTAGCCGAGGGCGACGAATGCAACATAAAGATCACCACGCAGGCTGATCTGATTTTGGCAGAGGCCATACTTGAAAGGGGCGGTATGGAATGAGAATAGGCGAGGGCTACGATGTTCACCGCCTGACGGAGAACAGAAAACTTGTGCTCGGCGGAGTGGAGATACCCTACGAAAAGGGCCTGCTGGGTCATTCCGATGCGGATGCGCTGCTCCATGCCCTTATGGATGCAATGCTTGGCGCTCTGGCACTGGGAGACATAGGCAAGCATTTTCCCGATACTGACGAGCGCTACAAAGGTATAGACAGCCGTGAGCTTCTGCGCCATACTGCGGCGCTTATCCGCGAAAAAGGCTGGAAACTGGGTAACGCGGATATGACTATAATTGCGCAGGCACCCAAGATGGCACCGCATATCCTCACTATGAGGGAGAACATAGCCGCTGACCTTGGCACGCATATAGACAACATAAGCGTAAAGGCCACCACCGAGGAGCGATTGGGCTTTACCGGTTCGGGCGAAGGAATTGCCGCCCGTGCGGTGGTATTGCTGGAACGTATATAGAGAAAGGCAAAGACATGAATTTTCAAAAAACAGAGTTTGTAACGTCTGCCGTTAAAGAGGCGGATTTCATCAATGACGGTAAGCCGCAGATCGTTTTTGCGGGCCGCTCCAACGTGGGCAAATCCTCCGTCATAAATACGCTGGTGCGCCGCAAAAATTTTGCCCGCGTCGGCGCTCAGCCGGGTAAGACCGTGCATATAAATTATTTCAGTATCGACGATACCATATACCTTGCCGATATTCCCGGATACGGTTACGCCAAGGTATCTCAGGCAGAGCGCGACCGCTGGGCAAGACTTATGGAAACGTATTTTGCCCGCAGCGAGCTTATTACCGCAGGCTGCCTCATCGTTGACTCCCGCCATAAGCCCACCAAGGATGACATCACTATGGCGACATGGTTCAAGAACGCTCAGTGTCCCATGATAGTGGTGGCAAACAAGCTGGACAAACTGAAAAAGAGCGAAATAGAGCCCAATCTTGCCCGCATAAGAGAAACTCTTGAACTCAGCGAGGAGGACGTTCTCGTGCCCTTCTCCGCAGAGAAAGGAACCAACCGTGAGCTGCTTATCGCGGAAATCGAAAAGCGGTGTAAGTGATGAGCTTCGGTGAAGTAATGCGGAATATGGACTGGTCATATTTAATAGACATGCTCATATCCGTGATCCCCGCTATTATTTGCATCACCGTGCACGAAATGAGCCACGGTCTTGCCGCCAAGCTTATGGGTGACGATACAGCTGAAACCCAGCGCAGACTCAGCCTTAATCCTTTGCGGCACATAGATCCTGCGGGTCTTGTAATGCTGGTGGTATTCAAGATAGGCTGGGCAAAACCCGTGCCCGTAAACATGATGCGCTTCCGCAAGCCTAAAGCGGGTATGGCGCTTACCGCGCTGGCAGGCCCGATATCCAATTTTGTGTTGGCTGCGATTTTGCTTTTTGTGCGCGGAATGCTTACCGTCCCGCTGTCGAAAGTCGGCTGGGGCATGACCGCCATTGAACTTTTTGACACCACCGCCTATCTCAGCGTTTGTCTGGGTCTGTTCAACCTTATACCTTTGCCGCCTATGGACGGCTCGAAGGTGTTGTTCTCATTCCTGCCCGACAGACTGTATATGAAGCTGATGCGCTATGAGCGCTACGGCATGATAATCATAATCATCCTGATGCTCACAAACATCGTGGATAAACCCCTTGATGCCGCTTCATATTTCTGCTTTGATAAGCTTTTTACCTTGGCGAGAGTGGGGTTTGACATAGTAGTAAAGTTATTTTTGTGATTGAAAGAAGTGTTGGAGTGGACGAGCTGAAGTTTCATCTTGACGGCGTAGTCAAGACTAAAAATGAATATACGGATTTTGACGGGCCTCTTGAGCTTATCCTCCAGCTTCTCAGCAAGAATAAGATCGAGATAAAAGATATTCGCATTGCCCTTATTCTGGAACAGTACCTTGACTATCTGGAACAGATGAAGAAGCTGGATCTGGAGATAGCCAGTGAGTTCGTGGAGATGGCCTCGCACCTTATGTATATAAAGGCCAAGACTGTCCTTGCAGGTGCGGAACCTGTGGAGGAAATGGACGAACTGAAAAACTCCCTTGAGGAGCTGCAGCGCCGCCGTGAATACGAGCGGGTGAAGCTCATGGCCGATAAGCTGGCTCTGCTGGCAGGCCGCGGAGCGGGAATATATACCAAAAATCCCGAGCCGCTGGGCAAGGAAAAAGGCTATCGATACGCCCATGATACCGAAGAAATGCGGGCTGCCCTCCTCGCTATACTCAGCCGCGAAGTGGAGCAGCCGGGTATACCCGAAAACTTTACTGCGCCCGCAAGGCTGGTATATCCCATAGGCGAGAAGTCCGAAGAGATCATGCAGACGGTGAAGATACGCCGCCGAATGAGCGTAACGGAGATTTTTAAAAGTGCATCGGGCCGCTCAGAGCTGGTTGCATCCTTTATTGCGGTGCTGGAACTCTGCCGAAGCGGAAGTATTACGCTTACCGAAGAGGATGGCGAGTTCATAGCTGAGGCCGCCGACGAAACTGTGGAAGAGAGAGGTTCTGACAATGGAACATGAAATAGACTCCATACTGGAAAGCATACTTTTTGCCTCCGGAGATCCTATGCCCGTCAGCCGTATTTGCGCGCTGCTGGATAGGGAAGAGCGCGAAGTATACGAAGCCGCTCAGCGCCTTGCCGACGGGTATTCATTTGAAGGCCGCGGAATACGCCTGCTCAGACTGGAGGACAGCCTGCAGCTTTGCTCCGCGCCCGAAAACGGTGAGTTTGTCCGCCGCGCTCTTGAAGCAAGAAAGCCTCCCAGACTTTCGCCTGCTGCAATAGAAGTACTGACGATAGTAGCTTATTTCCAGCCTGTAACCAAAACATATATAGAGCAGATCCGCGGTGTGGACAGTTCTTATACCGTAAGCTTGCTGGTGGAAAGAGAACTTATCGAGCCCTGCGGACGATTGGACGTTCCCGGCCGCCCCACCATATACCGCACAACTCAAGGCTTCCTGCGGGCATTCGGCCTTTCTTCCTTGGACGAGCTGCCCGAGCAGGAAGAATTGCCCCAGAGCCAGCTTATAGCAGGAACTGCGCCCGGTGAGGTGCAGCTTACCTTGCCCGAGGTGTGATAAAATATGATTGCGTTGTGCATAATAATGGCTGTGCTGCTTGTTATAGTCATTATCCTGCTTATACCCGTGGGTGCCGAGGCCGAGTATGATCGCCCGGGCGCAACGGTTTGGCTGCGTATAGGCGGTATCCGCAAGATACTGTACCCACGCCCGCCTAAACCCGAGGGTGAAGAAAAAACCAAAAAGGAAAAAAAGAAGAAGGAAAAGCCCGAAAAGGCAGCCGAGCCGAAAAAAGGCGGCACTCTTCAGTTGATAATGCAGCTTATACCCGTCGGAATAGAGGCATTGGGCCGCTTCAAGCGCGGTCTTATCATAAAAAAACTGACCCTTTGGTTCTGCTTCGGCGGCGATGACCCTGCCAAGGTGGCCGTGAGCTTCGGCGGAGCGAGCGCCGGAGCGGGTTTGATAGTGCCCATGCTGCAGCGTAATTTCCGCATAAAGGAAATCGACGTGCAAAACGGCGTGGATTTTACTTCCGCTGAAACTACGGTCTATGCCCACGCGGATATTAGAATAAGAATTATAACCATCCTTGCCATAGCTGTTACGGCAGGAATAAAAACACTTAAAATCTTCGCAGCAAGAAAAAAAGAGGCTAAGGCATCTGCTGCCAAGCCCGAAGCTGAGAAAGGACGATAAATTATGGAAAAGCATCCTATCGGTGAATTAATGGAGACCACAATGAGCAAGATAAGGGAGATGGTGGACGTGAACACCATCGTAGGCACTCCCATAAAGACCGATGACGGGATAACCCTTATCCCCGTATCCAAGGTCAGCTTCGGCTTTGCATCCGGCGGCTCTGATTTTCAGACAAAGAACACTCAGGCCGGCAATTCCAATTTCGGCGGCGGCAGCGGAGCGGGAGTGAATATATCTCCCGTGGCTTTCCTCGTGGTAAAGGACGGCAACGTAAAAATGATCAGCGCCCAGCCCAATCCTCCCACGGGAATTGAGAAGGTCGTTGATGCCGTTCCCGAAATAATCGATAAAGTCAAGGAGATCATCCCCAAGAAAAAGGATGATGAGGTTGATACGATCTGACTTTCTCGGGCGTTTTACCGCTCTGCTTACGCTGACGGCGGCAGTTCTCGGCTCGCTGACGGTGAATGCCCAAACCGCCCAACCCTCCGTTTCGGCGGAGGCCTGCATCCTGATGGATGCGGAAAGCGGCACTGTAATTTACGAAAAAAACTCCGATAACCGTATGCTTATCGCCAGCACCACCAAGATAATGACGGCGCTGGTTGCCCTTGAAAACGCCTCGCCCGACGATATCGTGGAGATAAAGCGGGAGTGGACGGCGGTGGAGGGCTCGTCTATGGGACTTTGCCCGGGTGAGTTTTGCTCCCTGCGTGAGCTGCTTTACGGATTGCTTCTAGCATCGGGTAACGATGCGGGAGTTGCCGTGGCCTGCCATACGGCGGGCAGCGTGGAAAAATTTGCGGAGCTGATGAATCAAAAGGCGGAGGAACTGGGGATGGAAAATTCTCATTTTGCCAATCCTCACGGTCTGGATCACGAAGCTCATTGCTCTACGGCGAGAGATATGGCTATCCTTGCTTCGGCAGCTATGCAAAATGCAGAGCTTGCGCTGATAGCGTCCACCGACGAGGTGGTTTTGCCGCGGGGCAGACGGTTTTCAAATCACAATAAGCTGCTGAAAAGCTGCGAAGGCTGTATTGGCCTCAAAACGGGTTACACCTCAAAGGCGGGGCGCACTCTTGTGTCTGTCTGCGAGCGGAACGGAACACGATTGGTATGCGTTACCCTTCGTGACGGCGATGATTGGGCAGACCATGCAAAGCTTTACGATTGGGGTTTTGAAAATTACGAAAGCGTGAAAGTGGCAGACTCTTCGGAGGTTGTTGGAACTTTGCCGATCGTTTCGGGCAAGGTGGGCGGCGTGAATGTGGTTGCGGGAGAAACCCTGCGGCTCTTTGCGGAGAAAGGTACGGAAATAGAAACTGAGATAAATTTGCCGCAGTTTGCCTATGCGGGCCTTGAGAAAGGCGATAGAGTAGGCTGGCTGACTGTTTATACCGACGGCGAAGAGGTGGCGAGACTGCCCTTGGTATGCGCCGAGGATGTACCTATAGGCGATTCTGTTCACCTTAATTTTTGGGAACGGGTGCGCTGGGCATGGTATATAGGCAATAAATATTCAAACCCAATAGGAAACGTAATATAAGATAAAGGGAGCGCCGTGATGGCGCTCCCCCTAAGTTGAAAGGAATGACGCTATGGAATCCCAGCGCCTGCAGAAAATAATAGCCGAAGCGGGCATTGCATCCCGCCGTGAGGCAGAGCGCCTTATTGAGGCGGGCCGCGTTAAGGTAAACGGCGAGGTAGCATACATAGGCATGAAGGCCAATTTGGATTGGGACCTCATAGAGGTTGACGGAAAAAGCATAGAAGGCCGCGAAGAATTGGTTTACATAATGCTCAATAAGCCCCGCGGATACGTTACCACCATGAAGGATGAGCGCGGCAGAAAGACTGTTGCCGAGCTTGTTTCCGACTGCGGCGCGCGAGTATATCCCGTAGGCCGCCTTGATATGAATTCCGAGGGTCTGCTCATAATGACCAATGACGGTCAGGCGGCAAACCGTATGGCGCACCCCTCGGGCAACGTGCTCAAGACCTACCACGTAAAGGTAGAGGGCGAGAATATCGATGCAAAGATACCTTTGCTGGAAAGTCCCATGACCGTAGACGGTGTGCGCTACGCGGGCGCGCGCGTCAAGGTGCTGGAGCATACCGAAGGCCGCGCAAAGCTGGCGATGACCATCTCCGAGGGCAAGAATCACGAGATAAGAAATATGTGTGCCGCCGTTGAACTGGAAGTTCTGCGCCTCAAGCGCGTAACCGAAGGCAAGCTGGAGCTGGCAGGCCTTAAATACGGTCAGTGGCGCTACCTTACATCTCAGGAGATAACCTATATAAAGAGCCTCGGCAAACAAAGCGAAAAATGAAATCGGAAAGGCAGCGGGAGACCGCTGCCTTTGCTTTGCATGAAGATAAATTACTCCCCGAATATGCAAGCACAGCAAAATAAAATTGCAAAATCTCTTGCAAAAATCAGGGAAGTGTAATAAAATCTGCAATATAAATCCCATCCTTTAAATTGCGAAAGGGGAAAAGGGAATGGAAAAAGACATTCTCGCCGCCATAGAAGAAAAAAAGAGCGGCTTTTCAAAAGGACAATTCAGAATCGCTAAATATATAGAGGAAAACTTCGATAAGGCTGCGTTTATGACCGCTGCAAAGCTTGGCAAGACAGCGGGTGTCAGCGAGTCTACCGTTGTGCGCTTTGCCTCCGAACTGGGTTTTGACGGTTATCCCGAAATGCGTCTTGCCCTGCAGGATATGATACGCAACCGCCTCACCAGCGTTCAGCGAATCGAGGTCGCCAAGACCGTTATGGGTGATAAGGACACCTTTTCCGCTGTTCTGCAGTCGGATATGGAGAAAATCATGCTCACCATGGAGTCCGTGGACAGAGATATGTTCGATAAGGCTGTCGGCAAGATAGTCAATGCCGACCATGTGTATATTCTCGGTACCCGTACCAGTGCGCCTCTTGCCATGTTTATGGGCTTCTATTTCAATCTCCTGCTGCCCAACGTTAAGATAGTGCAGGAGAATTCTCCCAACGAACTGCTGGAGCAGATAATGCGTATCGGCAAAAACGATGTGCTTGTGGGTCTCAGCTTCCCCCGATATTCCAAGCGTACCGTGAAGGCTGTGCGTTTTGCAAAGGCCATGGGAGCATCTGTTGTGGCTATAACGGATGCTGAAAGCTCTCCCATTGCAAGAGAGGCAGAGATATGCCTTTATGCCAAGAGCGATATGGTTTCTTTCGTTGACTCTTTGGTAGGCCCCCTCAGCCTTATAAATGCTCTTATCGTAGCCGTAGGCAGTGAAACTCACGATAACCTTTCCGAGACCTTCACCGATCTTGAAAGAGTTTGGGATGAGTACGACGTATATGTGAAGAATGAAAACTGATATCGTTGTAATAGGCGCGGGTGCTGCCGGACTTATGGCCGCCATAAGTGCTGCCGAGTTGGGCGCAGACGTGCTCATAGTTGAAAAAAATGACCGCGCGGGCGTAAAACTGCGTATAACGGGCAAGGGTCGCTGCAACGTGGCCAATAACTGCTCCGAAGCGGAGGTCATGAAAAATATACCTCGCAACGAAAAGTTCATGTTCAGCGCGCTGAGAGGATTTTCACCTGCTGACGCAATGGAGTTTTTTGAGCGCATAGGTGTGCCCCTCAAAACGGAACGCGGAAACCGCGTGTTCCCCGTGTCCGATAAGGCGGCCGATGTTGCCGAAGCGCTGGATAATTATGCCGCGAGCCTTGGCGTAAAACGTATAAAGGGCCGCGCAATGGGTATAAAGCTAAATAACGGCGAAATTTGCGCCGCAAAGACAAGCGTCGGTGAAATAAACTGCCGCAGAGTCATCGTGGCTACCGGTGGTTTGAGTTATCCGAAAACGGGCTCTACCGGCGAGGGTTATACCATTGCAAAGTCCGTGGGACACAGTATTGTGGAGCCTGAGGCATCTTTGGTGCCCTTGATATCTCCCGATGAATTCTGCCCCGCAATGCAGGGACTCAGCCTGCGCAACGTACGGCTTACCCTTAACGGCTCCAAGAGCGGAAAACTGTTTGAAGATTTCGGCGAGATGCAGTTTACCCATTTCGGTGTAACTGGCCCGCTGATACTTTCCGCCAGTGCCCACATGGGCAGAAAAGGCGCGGAGGAATATACCATAAGCCTTGATTTGAAGCCGGCGCTGGACGAGAAAGCGCTGGATGCACGTATTCTTCGTGATTTTTCGGAGCAGGCAAACAAGGATTTTGCAAACGCGCTGGGCGGTCTAGCTCCCAGACTGCTTATACCCGTGCTCATCGAGCGCTCGGGCATAGACCCCCACAGTAAGGTCAATTCTGTCACCCGCGAACAGCGGCAGGCACTTCTTCGTCTGTTTAAGGAGTTTACCGTCCGCATATCGGGCAAGCGGCCCGTTGACGAGGCTGTTATAACCTCGGGCGGCGTTGCCACGGGTGAAATAAAACCCTCCACTATGGAATCCCGTCTTTTGTCGGGACTGTATTTTGCGGGAGAGGTTATAGATGTGGATGCATATACCGGCGGTTTCAATCTGCAGATAGCATGGTCCACTGCTTATGCCGCAGGCAAAAGCGCGGCAGAGAGCCTTTGGTAAAAGTATATAATTTTAATGGAGGTCCGATATGGACAAGATCAGAGTAGCTATTGACGGTCCCGGCGGCGCAGGAAAGAGCACTGTAGCAAAGGCTATGGCCAAGCGTTTCGGGTTTATTTATGTTGATACCGGTGCTATCTACCGCACCGTAGGTCTGCGCGTGCGCAGAGCAGATGCAAATCCCAAGTCGGAAGAAGAGGTAACACCTCTCCTGGCGGATACCAAGATAGAAATGAAGTATGACGAAAGCGGTACTCAGAGAATGTTCCTAAACGGCGAGGACGTTTCCGATTCTATCCGTACTCCCGAAATGTCTATGTATGCATCCGACGTTTCCGCGCTGCCCAACGTGAGAGCCTTCCTGCTTGATATGCAGAGAGCAATGGCAAGAGAGCACAGCGTTGTTATGGACGGCCGCGATATCGGAACCGTTGTGCTTCCCGATGCGGAGGTTAAGATATTCCTTACCGCAACTCCCGAAGAGCGCGCACGCCGCAGATATCTTGAACTGCAGGCAAAAGGTACAGAGTGTACCTTTGAGCAGGTGCTGGCAGATATGAATCTCCGCGATAAGAATGACTCCGAGCGTGCCACCGCACCTTTGAAGCAGGCCGACGATGCTATCCTGCTGGATACCACCGATCTTAACCTTGAAGCAAGCCAAAATGCCGTTGCCGCGCTTATCGAAAAGCGCATGAACGCATGAAAAACGTAATTCTTGCCGAAAGTGCGGGTTTCTGCTACGGAGTTAAGCGGGCTATAGAAATAGCCGAGCAGGCTGCGGCAGAGGGCCGCTGCTATACGCTGGGTGCGCTTATCCATAATAAGCAGGAGACGAACCGACTGGAACAGCTGGGCGCCTGCCTTGCGGGAGATATGGATGCCATTCCGAACGGAAGCACCGTAATAATGCGCTCTCACGGTTCACCGCGCAGCGATTATGAACTCCTTGAAGCAAAAGGCTGCCGCATAGTGGACGCTACCTGCCCAAACGTAGCACGTATCCATAAAATTATGCGTCAGGCGGAAGCGGAGGGCAGACTGCCGGTGATAATCGGCGATGCAGACCATCCCGAAGTGCTTGCAATAAGAGGGCAGTGCAGCCGCTCGGTAGTCCTTGCCGACGAAGCGGAAACCGAGGATTGGGTGCGGTCGGGAGAAATTTCCCGCGAAACTCCCGTCACTGTGGTTCACCAAACTACGGCAATAAGAGAAAATGCAAAAAAATGCGATGAAATCATAAAAAAAGAGTATACAAACCTGAAAATATTTGATACAATATGCGAAGCCACGTCCAGACGCCAGCAAGAAGCGGCAAAATTGGCCGCCGAATGCGATGCGATGATAGTGATTGGAGACAGGAGCAGCGCTAATACCAAGCGTCTTGCTGAGATATGTGCAGAGCACTGCGAAAAGGTCATATTCGCGCAGTCTGCAGAGGAACTCGATCTGTCTGAACTGGACGGTGCTGCCCTAATCGGCGTAACGGCGGGCGCTTCAGCTCCCGCTTGGATAATTAAGGAGGCTTACAACAAAATGACCGAAGAAATCAAGACCATGGAAATCGTCCCCGAAGAAGAATCTTTTGATGCTCTGCTTGAGGCCAGCATCAAGACTTTGAATACAGGAGAGAAGGTAACCGGCATCGTTCAGCACATCGGTACTACCGAGGTAACTGTTGACCTTGGCACCAAGCACTCGGGCTACATACCCATGCACGAGCTCACCGATGATCCCGACCTCAAGCCCGAGGACATTGTCCAGGTTGGCGCAGAGATCGAAACCTACGTTATGCGCGTAAACGACGTTGAGGGTACTGTTATGCTCTCCAAGAAGCGTCTCGACACCGTTAAGAACTGGGAGTTCATCGAGCAGGCTAAGGAAGAGAAGCTCGTTGTTGAAGGCACCGTTACCGAGGAGAACAAGGGCGGCGTTATCATCAACGTAAAGGGCATCCGTGTATTCGTTCCCGCTTCCCAGACCGGCCTTGCAAAGGACGCTCCCATGGATTCCATCATGAAGACCCGTCAGCAGCTCCGCATCACCGAAGTCAACCACTCTCGCCGCAGAGTAGTCGGCTCCATCCGTGCCGTTCAGTACGAGGCACGCAAGGCTGCTGCTGAGACCACCTGGAACGAGATCGAGGAAGGCAAGAAGTACGTTGGTACCGTTAAGTCCCTCACCTCCTACGGCGCATTCGTTGACATCGGCGGCGTAGACGGCATGGTTCACGTTTCCGAGCTGAGCTGGAAGCGCATCAAGAACCCCGCAGAGGTTGTTAAGGTTGGCGATCAGATCGAAGTTTACGTTATCAGCTTCGATAAGGAAGCCAAGAAGATCTCCCTGGGCTACAAGCAGGCTGCAGATAACCCCTGGGCTGTATTCACCGGCAAGTATGAGGTTGGCAGCGTTCTCACCGTTAAGATCGTAAAGCTCATGGCATTCGGTGCTTTCGCTGAGCTGGTTCCCGGCGTTGACGGTCTTATCCACGTTTCTCAGATCACCAACGAGCGCCGCATCGGCAAGCCCGAAGAGGTTCTCTCCGAGGGTCAGGAAGTCGAAGTAAAGATCACCAACATCGACTTCGAGAAGCAGAAGGTTTCCCTGAGCATGAGAGCTCTCATGGAAGCTCCCGCAGAGGAGGCTCCCGTAGAGGAGTAATCCCCAGCAACAAGTAAAATAAAAGGGACGTCTTAATGACGTCCCTTTTGTAATGAGTTCGGGTATCACTTTTGGCCTTTGGGCGCATGGTCGGTAAGACCTTCCATGAAACCGTCGATGGCGGTGGACTGCACGTCGCCGGCGATGATCTCTCCGCCGTAAACAACGATGTCAGCTACCATTCCTTCGTTTCCACCGGGGTAGTTGAGCACAGTGAAGGAATAACGTGTGGCGCTCATCCCGCCGTATTCCTCAAGCTTAAAGCCCTGCCGCCGCTGGAGTTCTATGTAGCTTTCGTAAACTCCGCCGAATTGGCGCGGGATAACTATATCCTGCACTTCCAGCGGCTGAGAGACTACCTGCCAACCCAGAGACTCAAGATACGCTGCCGCGTCATCGCTGCTGCGTATCCTGCCGCCGCCCTTGCCGCCTATGGCGCTGACGGCTGCCGCAATAGCAGCTATGGCGATCACCAAGGCAAGCAGTATTGCGGTAAGTTTTTTCTTGTTCAGTTTTGCGGTCATAACAAACATTTCCGCACCTCCGTATTTTTTAGCATTTTGTTTGTCCAACACAATGTCTGCTAATTAATATTCGGAATGTCTGCGGTTTATTACAGGAGGCTGCCATGCTTTTGCGTCTTGATAAAATTATATCTTCCTCGGGCGCTGCCAGCCGCAGCGAGGTCAAGCGCCTTGTGAAGCAGGGAAGAGTGAGTGTGGACGGAATTACAGTGTCCTCGGCAGATATGAAGTGCGATCCCGAAAAGAGCGAGATATGCCTTGACGGAGTGCCTCTGCGTTACAGTGAGCATCATTATATTATGATGCATAAACCTGCAGGTGTGCTTTCAGCAACCGAGGATGGCAGGGGCGAGACAGTTATAGATTTGCTGGACGGCCCAATGAAGCGCCTGGAGCTGTTTCCTGTAGGACGATTGGACAAAGATGCGGAAGGGCTGCTTATTCTGACCGACGACGGAGAGTTCTGCCATAAGGTCATTTCGCCCAAAAGCGGAGTGGTGAAAAAGTATTACGTGGAAACGGAAAATCCCGTGCCCGAATCCGCCTGCGCCATGTTTGAAACAGGTCTGATTTTGGCCGACGGACTGCAGTGTCTGCCCGCCAAACTGGAACTGTTCGGAGAGAGCGAAAAACGCGCGTACGTATATGTCTGCGAAGGCAAGTTCCATCAGGTAAAACGTATGATGGCAGCTGTTGGCTGCCCTGTAAGCTACCTGAAGCGAGTGGCGGAAGGCGGCCTGCAATTGGATGAAAAATTGGCTAAAGGTGAGTGGCGGGAACTTACAGAAAGTGAACGCGTTTCAATTTTTGAGCCAATTATGGCATAATCAACAAACAAAAAACAAAACCTTTGTCGGTAAAGTTAATATACACGGCAGAAAAAATGTGCTATCATATGGTACAGTTAATCTAATAATGTTGTAGACTATGCTTTTTAAGCGATAAAATTTTGGAGGTTCAAATAATGTCTAGTGTAACTCTTAAGGGCATCTATAAGAAGTATGCCGGCGGCGTAACTGCTGTTTCTGACTTCAATCTCGATATCGAAGATAAGGAATTTATCATCCTCGTTGGTCCTTCCGGTTGCGGTAAGTCCACCACTCTGAGAATGATCGCAGGTCTCGAAGAGATCTCCGAAGGTGAACTCTATATCGACGGCAAGCTCGTTAACGATGTTCCCCCCAAAGAGAGAGATATCGCCATGGTTTTCCAGAACTATGCTCTGTATCCCCACATGACCGTTTTCGAGAACATGTCTTTCGGTCTTAAGCTCCGCAAGATGGCTAAGGACGAGATCAAGCGCCGCGTAGAAGAGGCTGCTCAGATCCTCGAGATCGAGCACCTGCTCGACAGAAAGCCCGCAGCTCTGTCCGGTGGTCAGAGACAGCGTGTTGCTCTGGGCCGTGCAATCGTTCGTGAACCCAAAGTATTCCTGCTCGACGAGCCGCTGTCCAACCTGGATGCTAAGCTCCGTGCTCAGATGAGAACCGAGCTGAACAA
>JAFYLI010000018.1 GCA_017537165.1 Oscillospiraceae bacterium
CCTTTGCCGGCACCGCCTTCACCGCTTACGGTCTTTTCTGGTGGTCCCTGGTTCTCATTTGGGTCAACCCCTTCAAGGGCATTGAGGGCGGCGACTCCACTTCCCTCGGCTTCTACCTGCTGCTTTGGGGCATCTTCACCGCATTCATGTTCATCGGCACCCTGAAGCACAACCGTGCAACTCAGGTTGTTTTCGGTTCTCTGACCATCCTCTTCCTGCTGCTGGCTATCGGTGATTTCACCGGCATCCATGCTATCCACACCATCGCAGGTATCGAAGGTATCTTCTGCGGCCTCTCCGCTATCTACAGCGCTATGGGCCAGATCGTCAACGGCGAATTCGGCAAGACCATCATTCCCCTTGGCTGATACTTACAGTAAAGCAACAGCGCTATTCCTTTCGGAATAGCGCTGTTTTTCTATTTAGTGGTTCTTGTAATAATCTCTTACCTTGGTTTCGTAGAACTCGCGGATAAGCTTCTTCTTATGCATCTGGCCTTCGTCGAAGCTGGCGCCCATTACGCTGGCGGAGAAGCTCCAGCCGCCGCCGGGAGCAAGCTCGGAAACCATCTTTTCCAGCGCCTCGATGAGCATATCGTCGCTGCTGCCCTGCCATGTTGCGGGGCCGGTGGAATTCCAGCCGCCGATGATGCAGAGCTTTCGGCCGTACTTGGCCTTGATGCCCACCAGATCGTTGGAAGTCTGGGCAGGATCCCAGCCGGAAATGCCAAGATCCATCCAATCCTCTATCTGATCCTCGCAGCGACCGCAGTTATGAATGCTGACGTAAAGGCCGTCGTTGAGAGCCATATCGGTATGGAGCTTATAATAAGGCTTGAGCAGCTCGCGGTACATATCCATGGAAACGAAGGGATTAATGGAGGTAGCGGTGTCGTCAGTAAGGTTCAGCGCAAGCAGGTTGCCGTACTTAGTGTACTGCCGCTGCACCTCAAGATAATACTTGCTTACGTACTCATAGAGTTCCTTTACCTCTTCGGGCTCCTCGAACAGAGCGCAAAGGCCGTTTTCAAAGCCCATGAACTTAACGATCAGCTGGAAATAGCCGTTATGAGTAGCGAGGAACAGAGGATTATTGGCGGGGTCGCGGTGCTCCACGTCCTTCTTTACTACCTTTTCCCAGTCCACGCCCGAAAGGTCGGGAGTTTTGATAACGTCGCGCCACTTGGTAATATCATCGAGGATATACACGCCCGGCTTGGACATTGCGCCGCCGTCTGCCTCGGGAGAGGAAACGTACTCCACGCCGTAAATATCGAAGCCGCTGCCGTCGCGGTTAAGGCGCTGATGGTCGAAGGTGGGATAAAAGCGCCAGTTGGGCATATCGTAGGCGGGTATATATTCGGGCATCTCACCTGCCAGCAGGCGGCGGAAATTTTCTCTTTCGGTCATGGGTCAGCGAACCTCCTGCGCCGCAGCCGCACCCTTGGAGAGGCCGCGCTGCTTGAATTTTTCGTTCCAGTTGCCGATGGGGCAATATACCTGACACTTGCCGCAGTTATGGGAGGTAACGTGCTGCAGGCCCGACTGGTTGGCAGGCATTATCTGCTGGATAATATCTATCTCGTTGTCGGTGGGATCCTCGCTGGTTACGTAGTCGACCTTGCCGCCAAGCTTCTTATTAAGAGCGAGGGTAGCCAGCTGGCACTTATTGCGGTTGATATTACAATATGTATAGGTCTTGCCGCCGATATTGCAGACCTGAGGATTCTTATCCTCTGCGTAGGAACTGAGCGCGCCGGTGGGACAGATCTTGCTGCAGATGCCGCACTTTTCGGGGTCGCAGAGCTTGGGGCCGTCATACATGGGGTCGGGCTCGATCTCGGCGGTGGTGAGGATAACGCCGAAACGGTTTCTTGCGCCGAACTCGGGAGACACTACCAGACCCATCCAGGAGAACTCGCCAAGACCCGCTGCAACGGCAGCGTGGCGGATGCTCAGCTGTATGCCGTTGGTCATGGGGCCGGTGGACAGAGGCATACCGACCTCGCCCAGCTCGCACTCGATAAACTGAGCCAGCGCATAGCAGGCGTAGGTCAGCTCAAAATTGGGGAGCATTGCGTAGCCATAAGTGCCCCACAGACCCTTCAGGTCGCGGCGACCATCTTCAAAGCAGCGGAAATTGGCCTGCACGATGCCGTCCAGCAGGCGGCGGCCAACAACTATAACGGACTTGCAGCCGGGCAGCAGCTCCTCAGGGTGCTTTCCCTTAGGGGACTCGCCAAAGCGGTCAACGCTTGCAATACCGCAAAGATCCATACCGTAACGCTTTGCAGCGTCTTTTATAAGCTTTTTAACGTCCATCTTCCTTTTCCTTTCTCGCTTCGCCATGTTTCTTCGGACAGCGGAGCACCATAAATCTTATTGGCAACAGAATACCACAGAGATAAGTAAAACACAATGAAAATAACTGTGGAAGTATACTCATTCAAATGATATACTGCAGACAGGAAGTAAGCAAGCCGACCGACCCACGAAAGGAGATATGACTATGAAGCTCCGCAAATTACTCATTCTTTTTCTTTCTGCCGTTCTGCTCTTTTCTCTCTGCGCCTGCGCCTCCGAACCCGTAGTTTTAAGCGAAAGCGAAATCACCGCCCTGCGGGAAACTTACCCCACCATTGACACCATCCCAAATGGCGGCATATCCTTCGAGCAGGCAATCTATTCATTCGGTTCCATCGTTATTGCCGAAGTAAGCGGCGATTGGGAGACCTCCTACAGCAGGGCTTATCTCCCTCTTACGGTAGAAAAAGTTCTTTACGAAAACGATACTCTGTCCCAAGGCGACGAGATACGCATTTTCCAAGGCTCCACCCAGCTGTCCTCTTTCGAATATTACGATGTCAAGCTTGGCGGACGCTATATTTTCTTCATCTCCCCCGGCCAAGATAATTCCGCGTATTACGATGACAGCGTATTCGGTGGCAGCATAACCGCTGCAGCCTACATCACCGAGGGCGACTACGTCCTGCCCACAGCAGAAAACGGCCCCTTCGCCGAACAGGAAGGCTACGCCCTTGCATCTTATGAAGAAGTCCTCCCCAAGCTGATAAAGGCCGCGCAAAAGGCAAACGAGAACAAAACCCGCGAAGAAATTCTCTACGCAGAGTGATACCTTGCGCTTAATGAAAATAACTGTGGAAATCCCACTTGTATAATGATATAATGTGTACAGGCTTCGCCCCTTTGGGGAGAAGCTGTCGCGTAGCGACTGATGAGGGGAATCCGCAAAGCGGATAAAAATATCCGTTATCGCGGTACGGTATATGCTGCCTTCGGCAGGCCCCTCATCCGCCCTTTCAGGGCACCTTCCCCCCGAAGAGGGGAAGGCATAGAAAGTGCGCAGCTAACATTACGGAATCAATAAAATTTCGAAAGGAGCACATATAAATATGGATTACTTAGGCAAAGACATTCGCAAGCTGGGCTTCGGCCTTATGAGACTGCCCATGCTGGAGGGCGGCAAGATAGACGTTGAGCAGACCAAGACCATGGTCGACATGTTCCTCGACAAGGGTTTTACCTATTTCGACACCGCTTACGGTTATAATGCAGGTGCATCCGAAGCTGCCATCAAGGAAGCTCTCGTTGACCGCTATCCCCGCGATAAGTTCCAGCTGGCAACCAAGCTGCCCGCATGGGCAGGCGCAAACAGCGCAGAGGAAGCAAAGCAGATGTTCTACACCTCTCTCGAGCGTACCGGCGCAGGCTACTTCGATTTCTACCTGCTCCATAACCTCGGCGAGAAGCGCACCGCAGCTTTCGACAACTACGGCATCTGGGACTTCCTGAAGGAGCGCAAGGAAGAGGGCCTCATCAAGCACCTCGGCTTCTCCTTCCACGATAAGGCAGACGTTCTCGACGATCTGCTCACCAAGCACCCCGACATGGAGTTCGTTCAGCTGCAGATCAACTACGCTGACTGGGAAAGCGGCTCCGTTGAGTCCCGCAAGTGCTGGGAAGTCGCCCGCAAGCACGGCAAGCCCGTCATCATCATGGAGCCCGTAAAGGGCGGCATCCTCGCCTCTCCCCCTCCCGCAGTTGAGGCCATCTTTAAGGAAGCCGATCCCAATGCTTCCGTTTCCTCCTGGGCAATCCGTTTTGCCGCCTCTCTCGAGGGCGTTATCACCGTTCTCAGCGGCATGAGCAACATCGCTCAGATGGAAGACAACCTCTCCTACATGGCTGACTTCAAGCCCCTCTCCGAGGAAGAGCGCAAGGTTATGGACAAGGCTCAGGAAACTCTGGCCTCCATCCCCTCCATCCCCTGCACCTCCTGCGGCTACTGCATCCCCGGCTGCCCCATGAACATCAACATCCGCGGCATCTTCACCGCCATGAACATGAACCTCGTATACGGCAATCTGGACAACGCACGCTTCAACTACAGCTTCCAGACCGCATTCCAGGGCATGGCAGGTGCATCCGCCTGCGTGGGCTGCGGCCAGTGCGAGGGCGTATGTCCCCAGCACATCAGCATCATCGACGAGCTTAAGAAGTGCGCCGAGCTTCTCGAAGTTAAGCCCGCCAACTAAACACCTATATTAATCACAAAATCATGGCGGCTCTGCCGCCATGATTTTCTACCGAAAGGAGGAGGAATATGTCTAAACGTCGAAAGCGCAGGAAAGCAAGGCGCAGAGGCTTTGCGCTGTTCATCCTCCTTGCGGTGCTGGTTCTCTATGCTTTCAATTACAGCAACAGCACCATCATCTTTGACGAATACGAAGTAAGTATGTCGGATCTGCCCGCAGCCTTTGAAGGCTACCGCATCGCCATCATCTCCGACGTTCACGGCAACACTTTCGGCGAAGGCAACGAAGACCTGCTCACGCCTCTGCGGGAAAGTCGCCCCGATATGATCGCCATCACGGGCGACATCTGCGACAAAAAGTACCCGCCCGACGCCATCCCCGGCCTGCTTGCGCAGCTGGTGGAGATAGCGCCCGTATATTACGTTACGGGCAACCATGAATGGGCCGCGCACTACGTGGACACCATGATGGAATACTGCACCCAACTGGGCATAACCCCTCTGCGCAACGAATATATTCTCCTGCAGGAGGGCGACGAAAGCCTTATTCTTGCAGGCATCGAGGACAAAAACGCCTACGCCGATATGAAGACGCCCGAGCAGCTTATGGCTGAGATAGTCGCAGACCACGGCGACGAGCCCACGGTGCTGCTCTCCCACAGACCCGAGCTCAGCCGCGATTTCTGGGACATGGGTTATGATCTCGTTCTTTCGGGCCATGTTCACGGTGGAGTGGTGCAGATCCCCAAGGTGGGCGGTCTTGTATCGCCGTACCGCAAGCTTTTCCCCGAATTCAGCAAAGGACTTTACACCGACCCCGACGGCAGTTCTCTTGTAGTCTCGGCAGGTTTGGCAGGACATATTATGCCGCCGAGACTTTTTAACCCCCTGCACGTACCCGTTGTTATACTGAAAGGAGCGGAATAATGGAAAACTACGAAAAGATCACGCTGCCCAATGGCGTGCGAATACTTTACGAAAGGATACCCTATGTCCGCTCGGTAAGCGCAAGCATTTGGATCGGCACCGGTTCCCGCTTTGAAAAAGCATCGGAAAGCGGCATTTCTCACTTTATCGAGCACATGGTCTTTAAAGGCACCGAGACCCGCAACGCCTCCGAGCTTGCCATGCTCATTGACGGCGCAGGCGGCCAGACCGATGCATTCACTTCCAAGGAAAGCACCTGCTTTTACGGTAAGGTGCTGGACACTCACCTCGACCTGCTGCTGGACGTGCTCTGCGATATGTTCTTCAACTCCACCTTCCGCGAGGAGGACGTAGAGTCCGAGCGCGGCGTTATTCTGGAAGAGATAGGCATGTACGAAGACGCACCCGAGGATCTCTGCAGCGAACGCCTTTTCGCAGGCATTTACAAGGGTCATCCTCTCTCCCGCCCCATTCTCGGCAAGCCCTCCACCCTTTTCGCCATGAACGGCGAGATCATGAAGGACTACATGGCAAAGCATTATCGGGGCGGCAGCATAGTAATAGCTCTCTGCGGCAGCTTTGAGCAGCATCACATTGACTACATAGCCGAGCGCTTTTCCGCTGCCCTCCCGGGCGCGGAGATGCTGCCCAAGGCTCCCACATATATCCCCACAGTAACGGCAAAGCGCAAGCGCATAGAGCAGAATCATCTCTGCCTCGCCTTCCCCGCCTGCTCCTTCGACGCGCCCAACCGCTACTCCGTGCAGCTGCTGAACAACATTTTCGGCGGCGGCATGTCCTCCCGTCTGTTCCAGGCCCTCCGCGAAAAGCTGGGTCTTTGCTACTCCGTTTACAGCTTCACCAGCGGCCACTGCGACACGGGCATTCTCGGTCTCGGCACCGCCCTCGGCGAAGAAACCGAAGCCGAGGCCATCTCCGCAATGGTCGGGGAGATCAAGAAACTGCTGGACGGCGGCGTTTCCGCCGATGAGGTCCAGCGCGCCCGCGAGCAGGTAAAGTCGAGCGTTCTCATGAGCCTTGAATCCACCTCCGCCCGCATGAACCGCCTTGCACGCGGCGAGCTTTTCCTTGGCGAGGTAGTTTCCTCCGAGGAGCTTATCGAGCGCTACAACTCCATCACCGAGGAAGATATTCTCACTACCGCACGTGAGATTTTCCGCCCCGAGCTGGCAAGTCTTTCCACTGTAGGCCGCGTGCGCAGCGTTGACGAATACCGCAAGCTCATTGAATTTTAAAAACCGCAAAACTATGTTGAGCAAAAGCGATATGGCAAGCCTTCCCCTTGGAGGGGAGGGTGGCAGTCGCAAAGCGACTGACGGATGAGGGGACGGCACGAAGTGCCGAAAGCATCGACAGCATATAGCCATTTTTGCCGCTTACGCGGACCCTCATCAGTCGGCTTCGCCGCCAGCTTCTCCCCAAGGGAGAAGCCATACCGCATTCTCACTATCCGCAAAGTGCATTACTTTAATCCGTTTTTTACAAGACGCAAAAAACTCCCGCTTCGGTGAAGCGGGAGTTTTTCTTTATTCGTTCTGATTTTAGCCCGGCAGGTGCTCTTTATAGCCTTCTTCGTCAAAGGTTATTGTGGTCTGGAAGTATTCGCCGTTGCGGAAAACTTCAAGAGTAGCACTGTCGCCTGCCACGTAATTTTTCTTGGCGAGGATAAGGTCGGAGCTGGACTTTATTACCGCATCGTCGATCTTTACGATAATATCGCTTTCCTGCAGACCTGCAGTCACAGCGCAGCTGTCCGCGTCGACTTCTACGATAAACGCACCCTCGACCCAGTTATAATACTCTGCAATAGCCTGAGTTACGGTTCTGACGGTAATGCCCATATATGCCTTACCGCGAACGAAGCCGTACTGGATAAGGTCATCAACGATCTCCATAGCATCCTCGATGGGAATTGCAAAGCCAAGACCTTCAACACCGGTGGAGGAATACTTGGCGGAAGCGATGCCTATTACCTCGCCCTTATCGTTGAAAACGGGGCCGCCGGAGTTACCGGAATTTATAGCAGCGCTGAGCTGGAACATTCTGATGCTTACATTGGCTTCAACGGGGATCTCACGGTCAACTGCACTGACAATACCGTCGGTAAGGGTATAGGTCAGTTCACCGAGGGGGTTACCGATAACGTAAACGTCCTGACCTACGACGAGGTTGCCGCTGGTATTGAGCACCAGTGCAGGCAGATTCTCTGCCTCTACCTTCAGCAGAGCAACGTCATTCTCAGCTTCTTTACCTACGATGACGGCTTTGTACTTATCGCCGGCGTAGGTGGTTACATTGATTTCAAGGTCGTTTTCGTCGGCACGCTGAACAACATGGTAATTGGTGAGGATATAGCCGTCGGTGGAAATAATGAAGCCGGAGCCGCTGATAGCGGAGCTGCTGACCTGACCGAAAATATTGACAGCGGTAACGTCAACGGTAATACCTACGCAGGAGTTGACCGCCATATTATAAAGTTCGGGGGCAGAAAGAGACTCGCCGGTATAGGCACCGCTTGCCTCGGGAGCGTTATCACCGTCGGCTATCTGAGTATCAAGAACGATGCCGGAGGACGGGATCTCGGGAGTTTCAACGGGTGCGGGGGTTCCGTCAGGTGCGGGATTTCCCTTATCGGGAAGAGGCTTTGCGCTGCCGGCGCTTGTAACGGAAAGGCCGCTCATGCTTGCCACGAGCACACCTACACCGGTACCTGCAGCGGCTGCAAAGATAACGAAGGCCAGGCAGAGCGCAATTATTCTGCCGTTCTTTTTATTTTTAGGTCTTTCAGGCTGACTATAGCTGTCATTGCCGTAATTTTCGGGTTTATAATCCATTATACGTTCCTCCTCGGGAAGAAGTTTACCCATTTTGAGTGATTGCTATTAAGATACCACAGAATTATGTATAATTCATGAATTGATTTCCAACAATTTTTGAACAATACTTCTTAAAGGCCCGTTAAGCATCTATTTTTA
The DNA here is from genome assembly GCA_017537165.1 of Oscillospiraceae bacterium. GTDB lineage: Bacteria > Bacillota > Clostridia > Oscillospirales > Oscillospiraceae > RGIG6375. The sequence continues at coordinate 8,478 of JAFYLI010000018.1, forward strand.
TGCCTTTCATAGAGGCTTCAAGGGCGTCAAGGCTGGGGTAGCCGTAAAGCTTTGCGGTATTTTCCACTATCTTCACGGAAAGATTTTCACCTTTCTCCTTTGCTTCGCGGGTATCGCGAAGGCAGAGAACCAGCGTAGGCTGGGAGTAGGTGAGCAGCTCGCTGTAAAGATAATTATCTATTGCCGCCCAACGTCCGCCCTGCTGAGAGGTCTGGGGACGTCCTACGCCGGAAACCAGAGGATATTTCTCCGCTTTCTCCTGCGCCCATACGGCGTGCATTTGGGCAATTTCATCCACTATATCTGTTTTTTCGGGGGTAATGGGAGGCAGCATGACCTTGATGACTTCGTATTCCTCGGGATAGGTAACGCGCATCATATAGCCATACTTGAATGCGACCAGATTTTCACCTCTGCCCATAGCTTCGCGCAGGTCGGCGCGGTAGCTGTCGAGAGTGTCCATAGCCCATATCATGTGCTGGCTGCGGCGCATTATCTCAAAAGTGGGCCAATCGTCCTGACAAGATGCACGGCCGCCGTTATTCTGAGTGGCGGTGAACATTCCCCATTCAAGGCGGATAACTTCGTTTATGAGTTCCTCTCTGGTCATGGTTATTCCTCCTTATTCGCTCCAAAGGGGCAGGCGGCGGAGAGTATCATCCTTTATGCGGGACTGGATCTCGGGGCCGTGGTCAAGCAGGAAGTCGGAATTGGAGCTGGTGAGGCCTTCCTTCTTGAGCTGCTCGATAATGACTTCGGAGATCTTCTCGATTATCTGAGCGGAGGCACGGACTTCGCTTGCGGAAATGAAGCCGTCCATATACATTGCTACCTCTTCGCCAAGGATGGGCAGGGTCTTGAGGCTGCGGTGAGCCCATTTATAGAAGGGGCAGTACTTGTGGTTGATAAGGTGAACCATGGAGCAGGCATCCTTCATGAATTCGGATGCTGCCATCCATGCGGCAACGTACTCACCGCGGCGCATGCAGCGGGTATAGTTATACTGGCCGGACTGAGCCATGCTCATGCAGCGGGCAGCCATCTTCTTCATGCGCAGTTCCTCGGGATACTGACGCTGGAGGATCTTGCGGAACTTGGTGAAGCGGCCAAGCTCGTCGGAAAATACCTCGCCGTTGGTTGCGATGGAGAGGTTTACTTCGGGGATCATGCGCCATTCCTGAATGGTTGCGGGAACGCGGTCAAGGCCGATGAAGCGGGAATAGAATCCGCCTACGGTGAAAACACCTTCGCGGCCGTCGCCGTACTGGCTCATGTTTACGCCCTGATAGCCCTTATACTCCTTGGTAACGGTCTCCATGAACTTCTGCAGATCGCGGCCAAATTCCTCAAAGTCCTCGGCGGTGAGCCAAATCTGTACGCGGGGGCCAAAGTCGTGATCCTGGCTTATCTCATCGTCGAAACCGTAGCACTCGGAGCCGTCGCCTACAAGGCCAAAAGCCATTTTATCTATCTTATCGCCAAACTTTTCTTCTATGGCAGGACGAACGATGTCCTCATAATATCCTCTTGAAAGTTCCAGACCCTTCATATCGGGACCTCCTTGTATATGTTAATACGTTTTTGTTTTTAATCTATCAGACAATTATACATCAAATGCACTTAAAATGCAATCATAGCTCACGCAGGACTCGCAGATGCTCGCCTTCGGGTTCCACCACATAGCCGCAGCAGTTTTTGGTCTGCCAATCGTAGTAGCCTCTTTCGGGCAGGCCAAGGGCCGCAAGAAGCGTCATTATGGTGCCGCCGTGGGCCACCAAGGCTATCTGCTCGGAATAATCCTGCAGCATTATGTCAAGAATCATCTTGCCGAAGCCCTCAAGCACGCGCTCCTTTACGGTCATAAGGCTTTCGCCGCCGGGTATGGGGCCGGTGCCGCTGCTTTCCAGCCAGGCAATATAGTCGGGATCGTCCTTCAGTTCTTCGTAAGTTTTATACTCAAACTTGCCGAAGTCAGTTTCCTGAAGGCCGTCGATGATTATGGGAGTTTTTCCCGGGAAAAGTATTTCTGCCGTTTCGCGGCAGCGGAGCATGGGGCTGGAGTAAACGAGGTCGGGCATAAGCAGGAACTGAGCCTTCTGCTCCGCCAGTTCTATGCCCTCGGGGCAAAGGCCCTCGTCTGTGCGCCCAACGTAACGGCGCTGAAGATTTCCCGCCGTCATGGAATGACGGATAAGCATTATTTCCATATTGTTTCTCCTTACTTTATCCGCAGGGGGAGGCCGCAGAGGATACGCTCCACGCTCTCTGCTTGCTTTGCCAGCTCGCAGCAGATGCGACCCGTGCGCTCGCGCCATTCGCGGTCAAAGCGCTCCACGGGAACGACACCGCAGCCCAGCTCGCGGCATACAATGATTATATCGGGGTTAGCCTCGCAAATCTCCGCCACGATAGCTTCGGGTTCGATGCCTTCGCGCAGGCAGCGGGCAACTTCCTCCTCAAGGCCGTAAAGCAGGCGGGCGGACTTTGCCGCTGCCAGCTCGCCCGTCATTTCCTCGGGAGCTATATTATAGGCCGCGGCAGCGTAATCGCGCTTGCCCTGAGCCTTTCCACCTATTATAAGACGCATAGCTATGTCTCCTTAAAAAATCTTTTGGGCCAGCACGGCAAAGGCCACGCAGACCAGTTCACAGAGCTGGAGGAACCAACCCGCAGTATCGCCCGTGATACCGCCGAACTGACGGTAGGCAAAAACGCGGTAGAAGCCGAACATCACCAGTCCGCCCACAAGGGCAGCAGCGCCTGCGGTTGCGCCCAAAAGCACCATAGCCACGGCGGCGACAAGCGCCCACAGCACCATGACCACACGCACATTCTTGCTGTCGGCAGCCTTGGAGAAGGTGGCAAGCAGGCCGCCCGTACGGGCATTTTTAAACGTAACCACGCCGAAACCGCTGAAAGCGCGTGAAAGAACGGGGATAATCGCCAGCGCAGCCATTGTTTTTACGTTCAGTTCCGCTTCCGTCCAAAAGGCCACGTAAACCAGCAAATATGCGCAGCAGGAAATTACGGCAAATGCACCCGCCGCGGAATCCTTCATTATCTCCAGCTTACGCTCGCGGCTCTGGTGGGATGCCAGCGCATCGCAGCAATCGCAGAAACCGTCAAGATGTATGCCGCCGTTTACAGCAACGGGCAGCAGCACCGCGCCCACGGCGAAGAGCAGCGCGCCAATATTCAGCGCGGAGCAGAAAAGATACCACAGCACGAGGATAATGCCTTCAAGCAGACCCACAACGGGGAAAAAGCCCATAGCGTAAGCCATATTCTCGTCCTTCCACTCCACCTGCGGCATAGGCACGCGGGAATACATAAGGAAAGCCATGGCCAGGGAACGCAATATTCTCATTTCTCTTCCCCTTTCCACTTGATAGGAATGCCGCACACCACTTCGTACACGAAGTCCGCCTTGGCAGCAATGCGGCGGTTTATCTCGGCCAGCACGGCAAGATATTTTTCGGTAAGCTCGGGATAGTCAACGCCGTCGCCGAAAACCTCGTTGGTAACGATGACCACGTCCTTCGCAATACGGCAAAGGCGCTCCACACCTTGCATAATGCGCTCTTCCACGCCCTCGAAGCCGATTTCGCCGAAGCATTCGTTGGCGCAGAGGTTTGACATACATTCCAGCAGAGCCAAGCAGCCTTCGGGTATCTCTGCCTGAGCAAGACCCGTTGGGCATTCAAGGGTATCGAAGCCCTTTTGGGCGCGCATGGCACGGTGGCGCGCCACTCGCTTCTCGCCCTCTTTGTCATAGACCTGCATGGTGGCTATGTACAGTCTGTTTTTATTTTCCGCGGCCACTACAAGACTTTCGGCAAATTCCGATTTACCCGAAGCCGAGCCGCCGGTTACTACTGTGAGCATTGATTTTACCTCAAATTCGAAAATTATATAATCCGCCTCGCGGACGCACCTCATCAGACAACTTCGTTGACAGCTTCTCCCCGAAGGGGCGAAGCCGTGATTTGGCTTACGTCAAATGTTCGTAAGCGTCGATGTTTATATCCTCAAAGGTGCTCATACCCTCATACACTGCCAGCGCCATATCCAGCAGGGGAATAACAGCCACCGCGCCTGTGCCTTCGCCAAGGCACAGATCCGCATAGAGGAAAGGACGGGCGCCCATAGCTTCCGTTACGAGGACACCTGCAGGCTCCTTGGAAGCGTGGCTGGCCAGCACATAATCTGCCGCAGCAGGGCAAATGCGCTGCGCCACGATGGCGGAAACGCAGGAAATAAATCCGTCTGCCAGCACGGGGATACCGAATACCGCACCGCCTATGAACACACCCGCAAGCCCCGCAATATCTAAGCCGCCCACCTTGGCAAGGACGTCGATGGGGTCGTTCTTATCGGGCTTATTGAGCTCTATTGCGCGCTCAATGGCGCCTATCTTCTTTTTAAGACCCTCGCTGCTCAGTCCCGCTCCGCGGCCCGTTACCTCGGCAGGTTCTTTATCCAGCAGGACGGAAGTGATGGCAGCGCTGGTGGTGGTATTGCCTATTCCCATTTCGCCGGTCGCAAGGAGGGTATATCCCTCTTCGGCAAGCTCACGGACGATATTGATACCCACTTCGATTGCGCTAATGGCCTCTTCGCGGCTCATTGCAGGGCCAACTGCCATATTGTCGGTGCCTCTGCGAATCACCCTCTGACGGATTTTATCGCCCACAACGGGACGGCACACACCGATATCCACGGGCACAACGTCGGCACGGGCGGCGCGAGCCATACAGCACACGCTGGTATCGCCCGAGGACATATTCTCGGTTACCACGGCGGTAACCTCCTGTCCAGACTGGGTAACACCTTCGGCAACGACGCCGTTGTCCGCGCACATAACTACCACGGCGCGCTTATTTATATCAAACTTTGAACTGCCCTTCATGGCTGCCATGCGGCAGACAGCTTCCTCCATAAGGCCAAGGCTGCCAAGAGGCTTGGCTATGCTGTCCCAGCGCTTTTTGGCAGCTTCGTAGGCCGCCTTATCGGCAGGCTTAACGGCAGCTATCGCTTCATTAAGAGTCATTTGTATTCGCTCCTTTTTGCGGGCGGGCGCAATTGCCCATAGTAATCCACTATATCTATTTTCATATTATATACAAAAGTAGATTGCTTGTCCATTGCCTTGGAGCGCAAAATCTATTATAATGTGCCCGAAAAGGAGCTGAGACCATGTATCGACTCATAAACGCCGTGAGCGAAAACACAATACTTTCCCAATACGAAAACTCCGCCGCCCTTGAAGCCTATATTAAATCCTGCGGCTGCGACGGTCTGGAGGTCATTCGCTGCGGCGAGGACGACAGAAAAATAGTTACCCCCGACATGGTCGTGGGCTGCCATCTGGTATTTTACTCCGACTGGGTGGACTTTTGGCTGGGCCGTCAGGACAGACTTCAGTATAAATTCGGCAGTCCCGAGGTAGTGAAGCAGATGTATATGTGCGATAACCGTGACGATTTCATCGCTCAGTTCAAGGCCGACATGGACTACGCTCAGCGCATGGGCGCAAAATATGCCGTTTTCCACGTTTCCGACGTTTCCATCGATGAGGGTTACACCTATACATGGGAGCACACGGACAAAGAGGTCATCGACGCATCCGTTGAGCTGCTGAACATCTGCACCGACGGCGCGGATTATTCATTCGAGCTGCTTTTGGAAAACCTCTGGTGGAAGGGTTTCTCCTTCACCGATCCCGACCTTACCAAATACATGCTGGACAAGGTGCATTACGAAAACAAAGGCATCATGCTGGACACCGGCCACCTGCTGAACGCCAACACCTCCATCCGCTCTCAGGCCGAGGGCTGCGACTACATCCACCGCTGTCTTGACGAGCACGGCGAGCTTTCCAAATATATCCGCGGAATGCATCTGCATCAGTCCGTCAGCGGCGCTTATGTGGAAGAGGCAATCAAAAATCCCCCTCCCCATGACTTCGATTATTTCCGCAGTTTCGCCGAGGCCTACGATCACATTCTCACCATCGACACCCACAAGCCTTTCACCGACCCTGCCGTGCGCGGCGTGGTTGAAAGAATTGCTCCCGAGTACCTTTGCCATGAACTTTCGGCAAAGGACAACGATGAAAAAGCAGAGTTCACCCGCCTGCAAAATGCTGTTCTTGACGGGAAAATATAAGGCGTCTCAAGGAGAATTTTGCAATTTTTACATTCATGGCCTGCAGGAATGCCTGCATTTTGCCATAACTGTATAACTTGTTCAATTTTATTCAATTTAGTTTGTGGCATTTCATATATTTACATGATTAAACAAAAATGGTAGAATCCTTTTATAGTGCCTAATAGCGCTTTTTACTCAGATAATAAAAAATTTCCTATATATATGGAGGTATTTTTGTGGCAAGAAAACTGAAAACCATGGACGGCAACACCGCTGCGGCTCACGTAGCCTATGCGTTTACCGATGTTGCTGCCATCTACCCCATCACCCCCTCTTCCGTTATGGCAGAGATGGTCGATGAATGGTCCGCTAACGGACGCAAGAACCTTTTCGATCAGACCGTCAGAGTTGTTGAGATGCAGTCCGAGGGCGGCGCAGCAGGCGCTGTTCACGGCTCCATCGTATCCGGCGCGCTGACCACCACCTTCACCGCTTCTCAGGGTCTGCTGCTGATGATCCCCAACATGTATAAGATCGCCGGCGAACAGCAGCCCGGCGTTATCCACGTTTCCGCCCGCGCTCTGGCTTCCCATGCCCTTTCCATCTTCGGCGACCACTCCGACGTTATGGGCTGCCGCAGCACCGGTTACGCTATGCTCTGCGCCAACAGCCCCCAGGAAGTAATGGACCTGGGCGCAGTTGCTCACCTTGCAAGCATCAAGGGAAGAGTTCCCTTCCTCCACTTCTTCGACGGTTTCCGCACCTCTCACGAGCTGCAGAAGATCGAAGTCTGGGATTACGATGAACTGGGTGAAATGCTGGATAAGGATGCCGTTGCCGCATTCCGCGCCGGCGCAAACATGCCCGCTCACCCCGTCCTCCGCGGCTCCGCCCAGAACGGCGACATCTTCTTCCAGAACCGCGAGGCAGCCAACACCGCTTACAACAACCTCCCCGCTGTTGTTGAAGAATACATGAACGAAGTCAACCGCCGCCTGGGCACCGACTACAAGCTCTTCAACTACTACGGCGCTCCCGACGCAACCGAAGTTATGGTAGCTATGGGCAGCGTTTGCGATGCAGCTGAGGAAGTAGTTGACTACCTCAACGCCAAGGGCGAAAAGGTCGGCCTTGTAAAGGTTCGCCTGTACCGTCCCTTCAGCATCGAGCACTTCGCAGCTGCTCTGCCCGAGACCGTTAAGACCGTTGTTGTTCTTGACCGCACCAAGGAGCCCGGCAGCATCGGTGAGCCCCTTTATCTGGACGTTACCACCGCTCTTGCACGCGCAGGCCGCGGCTGCGTGACCACCATCGGTGGCCGCTACGGTCTTGGCAGCAAGGACACCACTCCCGGCGCCATCATCTCCGCTTTCACCAACGCCAAGAGCGACAAGCCCGTAAACTCCTTCACCATCGGCATCGTGGACGACGTTACCAACCTGTCCCTGCCCATCACCGAGGAGCCCAACTGCACTCCCGATGACGTTGTTGCCTGCAAGTTCTGGGGTCTCGGCTCCGACGGTACCGTTGGCGCTAACAAGAACAGCATCAAAATCATCGGCGACCACACCGACAAGAAGGTTCAGGCCTACTTCCAGTATGACTCCAAGAAGTCCGGCGGCGTAACCATCTCCCACCTGCGTTTCGGCGACAGCGCCATCAAGTCCACCTACTATGTCAACAAGGCTGACTTCGTCGCCTGCCACGCTCCCTCTTACATCGAGCGCTATGACATCGTTCAGGATATCAAGCCCGGCGGCACCTTCCTGCTCAACTGCGGTTGGGGCGTTGAAGAGCTGACCACCCGCCTGCCCGCCGCCACCAAGAAGTACCTTGCCGAGAACAACATCAAGTTCTACACCGTGGACGCAATCAAGATCGCACGCGAGATCGGTCTTGGCGGCCGCACCAATATGATCCTCCAGTCCGCATTCTTCAAGCTCTCCGGTATCCTCCCCATCGAGGACGCTGTAAAGTACATGAAGGACGCTATCGTTGCTTCCTACGGCCACAAGGGCGAGAAGATCGTCAACATGAACAACGCTGCAGTTGATGCAGGTCTTGAAAGCCTCGTTGAGATCACCATCCCCGAGTCCTGGAAGAATCCCGCTCCCGACGCCGTTCCCGGCGTTACCGATACCGACCGCGTCGACCTGAAGAAGTACGTTGACGGCATCATGACTCCCGTAAACAACATGCGCGGCGACTTCCTGCCCGTTTCCGCATTTATGGATATGGCTGACGGCGCAGTTCCTCAGGGCTCCGCTGCCTTTGAGAAGCGCGGCATCGGCGTTGAGGCTCCCCAGTGGATCCCCGCAAACTGCATCCAGTGCGGCCAGTGCTCTCTGGTCTGCCCCCATGCAGCTATCCGCACCTTCGCTTACAGCAAGGAAGAGATCGCAAACGCTCCCGCAGGCACTCAGCATCGCCAGCTTAACGGCAAGGGCTGCGAGGAATACGAGCTGGTCATCATCGCATCTCCCATGGACTGCACCGGCTGCGGCTCCTGCGTCAACGTCTGCCCCGCAAAGAACAAGGCTCTGGTCATGAAGCCCATCGACGAGATGGCTCAGTATCAGCCCATCTTCGACTATGCAGCAAAGACTTCCGAGAAGGAGCTGCCCTTCGCTCTGAGCACCGTAAAGGGCACCCAGTTCAAGAAGCCTCTCTTCGAGTTCTCCGGCGCCTGCGCAGGCTGCGGCGAGACTCCTTACGCAAAGCTCATCACCCAGCTCTTCGGCGACAGAATGCACATCGCCAACGCTACCGGCTGTTCCTCCATCTGGGGCGGCAGCGCACCCAGCACTCCCTACACCGTAAACTCCAAGGGACAGGGCCCCGCATGGTCCAACTCCCTCTTCGAGGATAACGCAGAGTTCGGCCTTGGTATGCTCCACGGCGTAACTCAGCGCCGCGAGGGTCTTGCAGCAGCTATCTCCCGCCTGACCGAGATCGAGTACGCCGACGAGGAACTCATCGGTCTTGCAAAGGCTTGGCTGGACGCCAAGGACGACGGCGAAGGCAGCAAGGCTGCCGCTGCTGACCTGCTTGCAAAGTGCAAGGAGCTTGACGCACGCGACTTCACCGGCACTCCCTTCGAGAAGCCCTGGCTTGAGAACGGCAAGAAGTGCCCCTGCGAACCCTGCACCATCGTTCGCCGCATTATCAGCGAGGCCGACCTGCTGGTTAAGCCCTCCGTATGGTGCTTCGGCGGCGACGGCTGGGCATACGACATCGGTTACGGCGGTCTTGACCACGTTATCGCTTCCGGCGAGGACATCAACGTATTCGTCTTCGACACCGAGGTTTACTCCAACACCGGCGGTCAGGCTTCCAAGTCCACTCCCACCGGCGCAGTCGCTCAGTTCGCAGCAGCCGGTAAGAACGTAAAGAAGAAGGATCTGGCTCAGATCGCTATCTCCTACGGCTACGTTTACGTTGCTCAGATCAGCATGGGCGCTGACTACAACCAGACCATCAAGGCTATCCGCGAGGCTGAGGCATACAAGGGTCCCTCCCTCATCATCGCTTACGCTCCCTGCATCAACCACGGCTCCAAGAACGGCATGGGCAAGAGCATGAGCACCGCCAAGGCAGCCGTTGAGGCAGGCTACTGGAACCTCTTCCGCTTCAACCCCGACCTTGAGGCCGAGGGCAAGAATCCTCTCTCCGTTGACAGCAAGGCTCCCACCGCCGACTACAACGACTTCATCATGAGCGAGGTTCGTTACAGCTCCCTGAAGCTCAGCTTCCCCGAGCGCGCAGAAGAACTCTTCAAGAAGGCTTCCGACAACGCCACCACCAAGTACAATAACCTCCTGCGCCAGCAGGCAATGTACGAAAAGAAGGACTAATTCTTCAATAAATGCACTTACCCCCGCACATCAGCGATGTGCGGGGGTATTTTTACGCAGAAAGCCGCCCGAAGAAGAATCTCGCACAGTTCTTCTCCGGGCGGCTGTTGGTTTACAATATAAGCTTTTCGGAATTACTTCCAGATGTCGAGGCCGTAGCTCTCAACAACCTCGGTCATCCAGCGGTTGCGGCTGTTGAACAGCTCGTTATCGGGATCGCCGAAGAGCCAGTGGTTGAATACGAAGAAAGCATTCTCCTTAAGGAGGTCGATATTATCGCGAACATCCTGCTTGAACTGCTCCTCGGGATAGTTGGGGCTCAGCTGCTCGCCGAGAACGTCGAAGCCGCCGCAGAGGATGAGGTTATTGCCATACTTCTTCTGGATGCTTACCAGATCATTGCAGGACTGGGGAGGATCCCAATACTTAACGCCGAACTCTACCCAATCGTCAACCAGCATATCGCACTTACCGCAGCAGTGCATCGCTATGGGCTGATCTGCATCTCTACCGATCTGGCTTTCGCGGATCTGGAAGGGCTTGATAAGCTCACGATACTGAGTGGGGGAAACGAAGGGTGCGCCCCATGCAGCAACGTCGTCGGTGATCAGATACATATCGGCATTATAATACTTGTAGGACTTCTTGGCTACTTCTTCATAGAAGGAGCACAGGTAATCGAAGAGGGCGGCAACTTCTTCAGGCTCTTCCTGAATGGCGCAAAGACCCTCAACGAAGCCCATGAAGGCCATGAGCTGCTGGAAATAGCCGGTGTGGAGAGAATAGGTGGTGGCGCTTTCGTTGGGGTTCATGCCATGCTTTGCAAGATTGTCAAGGTCCATCTTTGCGACCTTTTCCCAGTCGATACCGGAGATATCGGGAGCCTTTATAACGTCACGCCACTTGGTGATATCGTCAAGAATGAAGTTGCCGGGTTCGGGCAGAGAAGCAAAGCCGGCCTCGCGGTTGGAAACATAGGGAACACCCCACATATCACGGCCTTCGCCTTTCATACCGCGAAGAACAGAGGGGCCCAGGCCGATATTGAGGGCAGGACGCTTGGAATGGGGGTTACCGCCATAAGTATACTGGAGAAGGAAATCGGGGGCTTCGCCCTTGATCATACCGAGGAAGTTTTCCTTCATTGTACGGGTTGCTGCCATATTATTGACTCCTTTCGCTGTGCGCTTTTGTCTTTTTGCACAAAGCAAAGCATTATTTTATATTTCTTTTTCAAGTATATCACAAACAATTTATTTCTTCAAGGACATCTGATGTGCCTATTGTTAGATTTTTAGGCCATATTTTTGTACACTTTGGCACTTTACAGGTTGAAAGCACTATATCCTTGCATTGCCCTCGCAACTTTGTTATACTATCGCTATACTGTATTAAAAAAATCTACCAAGGAGGCAGTTTATGAAAATAGCAGTTATCGGAGCATCCGGTAAAGCCGGCTCTCTCATCGTTTCCGAGGCTCTCGGCAGAGGCCATCAGGTTACCGCCATCATTCGCCGCGCAGACGCGATAGTTCCTCAGGGCGCAGAAATTCTGCAGAAGGATCTTTTCGACCTCACCGCCGAAGATCTTAAGGATTTTGACGCCGTTGTAAGCGCCTTCGGCACCGGCAGAGCGCCCGCAGAGGCGGCCCGCCACATCGACGCCACCAACCATCTCATCTCTGTATTCAAGCTCATTCCTCAGGTTCGCCTGCTGATGATCGGCGGCGCTTCCAGCCTGTATACCGACGAGACCAAGGAACACATCCTGCTGGAATCCTTCCCCAGACAGTTCAGCTCCATTCCCGAAAACCAGAAGATGGCACTGGACATCATCCGCGAAAGCGACATCAACTGGACTTTCTTCAGCCCCGCTGCTCACTTTGATCCCAACGGTGTCCGCACCGGCAAGTACGAGCTTGGCGGCGACGTTCAGATCACCAACAAGATCGGCCTGAGCTACCTCTCCTACGCCGACTATGCAGTTGCCATGGTGGACGAGATCGAGAACAACAAGCATCCCCGCCAGCGCTTCACCGCTGTTTCCACCGATCCCTACTTCCGCAATGCTCCTCAGTTCTATAACCTGCCCGTCAGCATGTTCTCCCGTGCAGGCGCATGGATGGGTCTGGCTGTAAACAGCGTAAAGTACGGTCAGGCAGCGCTCCACCTTATCACCAGCCGTGGTATGCGCAACCACAACCGCATTCCCGATGGCAGAAACCTTTTCCGCATTTACCCCACCTATGACGGCAAGCGCGTTCCCTTTGCCGCTCAGGTTACCGAATCCGAGCTTACCCTCCACACCCTTTGGGGCGACGTCCGCTTCACTTGGGCAGATGCCAACAAGCTTATGGCAGAAGGCGACAAGGGCATGGGTCTGCTTTGGACCAGAACTACCGAGGCTTACGAGCTGGTAAAGCCCCGCAAGAACGGCGGCTGGGAATCCGCACTGCGCAGCGCTGCTCCTCTCTGCTTCAAGGGTCTGGAAGGCTCCGAGTTCCGCTTCGACGATACCTGGGATTGGTACGAGCTCAACTGCGGCCAGCTGATGGGTAAGACTTATCCCGGCCCCGACGGCACCTTCACCATGGTCTGCGAAGAGTTCCTTTACGCAGTCAAGGTTCGCGACAGTTATCCCACCTATGCCGAGGCAAAGGCAAGCATGCAGGCCGATTGGGAAGCTTTCCTTGAAAAGATCCCCCACTTCATCGAGCCTTACGAGTCCAAGCGCGTTGACACCGCTTACTTCCTTTGGACCCACCTGGTCGCCCCCACTCAACTGACTCCCAAGTGGATGATGCTCATGTTCCCCGGCGAGATGGACACCTCCTGGCAGCTGGTTCAGAACGGCGCAGCTCTGCAGGATAACACCGCGCTTTCCCGCGAACTGCTGCTGGCTCCCCTGTATCGTCAGGGTGAGGACGGTCAGCTGGCCGACGGCTATGACGAAGCATACATCTCCACCGGCAGCTACAAGCCTCCCGTATACGGTTTCGCTCTCAAGAACATTCTCGCTCACCACGATATGAGCAAGGAATGGCCCCGCGAAGAGCTTGAAATGCTCTATGAGGGTGCAGGCAAGTGGGCCGATTGGATCATGGAATACCGCGATGACGACGAAGACGGTCTCCCCGGCTTCGAAGGCGGCAACGAGGACGGCTTCGACGAAGTTACCACCTATTGGGAGCAGCTCTCTCTCGCAACTCCCGACCTCTGCGCTCAGCAGGTACTGAACTTTGAGGCTCAGGGCGACCTTGCAAAGCTTCTTGGCAAGCCTCAGGAGGAGATCGACAGCTGGTACGCAAAGTCCACCACCCTCCTCAACCGCATGATCGAGAATATGTGGGACGGCGAGCACTTCTGCGCTCTCAAGCCCTACACTCACGAGAAGATCTTCGCAGGCTCCCTCATCCATTACATTCCTCTGGTTCTGGGCGAGCGTCTGCCTCAGAACATCATTGACAAGATGACCGCCGACCTCATGGTCGAAGGCAAGCTCCTCAGCCCCTACGGTCTGGCCAGTGAAAACATGGACAGCGACGTATTTGAATTCTCCGGCGTAAAGATGGGCTGCGGCCCCATCAATCCTCCCGGCCAGCTCTTCATCCTTTACGGTATGTGGCAGGCAGGCAAGAAGGCCGAAGCCAAGATGATCATCGACCGCTACCTCGGTCGTCTTATGAACGGCGGCTTCTCTCACTTCGTTGACCCCGTCAACGGCGACGGTTCTCCCTTCTGGGGCACCTGGTGCCGTGCCGTATTCCTCATTCTCGCACGTATGGTTTCCGAAGGCTGATTTGAATAATTTAATTAAAAAACGCAGGACTGGCTTTCAGTCCTGCGTTTTTGTTCGCCATGAGGTTCCTACGGGTATATCTGTGCATATAAAGCAAGCGCCCCGACCGTCGAAACGATCGGGGCGTTGTTTATGGTTTTTTTATTCGACTTCCTCGAAGTTACCGGTATAGAGCTGGTAATACTTACCCTTCTGCTCGATAAGTTCATCGTGGTTGCCGCGCTCGATGATGCGGCCGTTTTCGAGAACCATGATAACGTCGGAGTTCTGAACGGTAGAAAGTCTGTGGGCGATAACGAAGGTGGTACGGCCCTGCATGAGCTGGTCCATACCCTTCTGTACCAGAGCCTCGGTACGGGTATCGATGGAGCTGGTAGCCTCGTCGAGGATCATTACGGGAGGATCGGCAACGGCGCAGCGGGCGATAGCCAGCAGCTGACGCTGACCCTGAGACAGGCCGGAACCGTCACCGGAAAGGACGGTATCGTAGCCGTCGGGCAGCATGGAGATGAAGCCGTGGGCGTTAGCCAGCTTTGCTGCTGCGATGATCTCCTCGTCGGTAGCGTCCAGCTTACCGTAGCGGATGTTCTCGCGGACGGTGCCGGTGAAGAGGTTAACATCCTGCAGAACGATGCCGAGGGAGCGGCGCAGGTCAGCCTTCTTGATGTTCTTTACGGGGATGCCGTCATAAGTGATGGTACCCTCCTGAACGTCATAGAAGCGGTTGATGAGGTTGGTGATGGTGGTCTTACCTGCACCGGTAGCACCAACGAAGGCAACCTTCTGGCCGGGCTCTGCAAAGAGGTTGATGTTGTGGAGAACACGTCTTTCATCGGTGTAGCCGAAGTCTACGTCGGTGAGGACAACGTGGCCGGTGAGCTTAGTATAATCGTAACCGCCGGCAGCGTTGGGGCACTTCCATGCCCAAACGTTGGTGCGCTTATCGGTCTCGGCGAGAGTGCCGTCTGCGTTCTCAACAGCGTTGACCAGAGTTACCTCGCCGTCGTCAATTTCAGACTCTGCATCCAGCAGCTGGAATACGCGGCCTGCACCCGCCATAGCCATGATGACGGAGTTGACCTGCTCGGAGAGCTGGGTTACGGGCATGGTGAAGTTTCTGGAAAGCTGGAGGAATGCGGCGATATTACCAAGGGTAATACCTGCGCCTGCTACTGCAAGGGCGCCGCCGGCGATAGCAACAACTGCGTACTGGAAGTTACCCATATTGCCGAGGATAGGCATGAGAACGCTTGCCAGAGTGTTTGCAGTGGTGGCATTCTCCCAAAGCTCATCGTTACATTCGTCGAACTCGCGCTTTGCGGTCTCTTCGTGGCAGAATACCTTAACGACCTTCTGACCGCTGATCATTTCCTCAATGTAGCCGTTTACGACAGCGAGAGAATACTGCTGCTTAACGAAGAACTTGGAGGAAACGCCGCCGATCTTGCCGGTGACGAAGAGCATGAATGCAACGAAGGCGAGAACTACCAGAGTGAGCCAGAAGCTCTGGCTGACCATGGAAACGAATACTACCACGATGGTGATCATGGAAGAAAGAGTCTGGGGAATAGTCATGCTGATAAGCTGACGAAGAGTATCGGTATCGTTGGTGAAGTGGCTCATTACCTTACCGTAGGTATGAGTATCAAAATACTTGATGGGCAGGCTCTGCATATGGTCGAACATACTGTTTCTTATGTCGCGCAGAACGCCCTGACCCAAGGTTATCATAAGCCACTGACGCAGCCATTCCGTAATGATACCCAGCAGGAATACGCCTGCCATGACCATTATGGCTCGGAACAGACCGGAGAAATCGGGATTAACGGCAGTTGCCAGAGGCATGATATATCCGTCGATGAGCTTACCGAGGAAGATACCGGAAGCCGCGGAAACGACAGCACTGGCAATAATGCAGAGGATAACCAGAACAATACGGGCAAAATAGGGCTTTACAACGTAACCCCAAATGAGGCGCTTTATAAGGGCCTTGATATCGTCGGTCATCTTCATCTTGGGACCACGGTGGCCGCCTCTGGGGCCGGGGCCGTGACCGCCGCGGAGGGTGGGATTGACGCGCATACGCCGGCTGGCTGCGCTCTTACCCTGAGGCATTTCGATACCCAGATCCTTGAACTGGTTGGGAACGTCCTTCTCATCGCGAGGAGGCATATTGGGAACTTTCTTCATATTATCCTTGTTCGCCATCGAAATCGCCGCCTCCCTTCTGCTGAGACATGAATACCTCGCGGTATATTTCGTTGTTTTCAAGCAGCTCATCGTGAGTGCCGAAGCCGTTTACCTGACCGTTTTCAAGAACGATGATCTTGTCAGCTTCCTGAACGGAGGAAATACGCTGAGCGATGATGAACTTGGTTGTATCGGGGATCTCTTCGCGGAACGCGCGGCGGATAGACGCATCGGTTGCGGTATCAACGGCGCTGGTAGAGTCGTCAAGAATAAGTATCTTGGGCTTCTTAAGCAGAGCTCTTGCGATACAGATACGCTGCTTCTGACCGCCGGAAACGTTGGAGCCGCCCTGCTCGATAAAGGTATCGTAACCTTCGGGCATAGCGCTGATGAAGTCATGAGCCTGAGCAAGCTGGCAGGCATGGATCATTTCCTCATCGGTAGCGTCTTCCTTACCCCAGCGGAGGTTATCCTTAAGGGTACCGGAGAAGAGAACGTTCTTCTGCAGAACCACGGAAACGGCATCACGCAGAACGGTCATATCGTAGTCACGGACGTCAACGCCGCCAACTTCGATGCTGCCGCCGGTAACGTCGTACAGACGGGGAATGAGCTGAACCAAAGTGGACTTGGAAGAACCGGTACCGCCGATGATACCTATGGTCTGACCGGAAGCAATGTCAAGATTGATATCGGTAAGGCAGAGGCGACCGTCGCCGGTGCGGCCATAACCGAAGTTTACGTTCTTGAACTTTACGCTGCCGTCCTTGACCTCCATAACGGGATCTGCGGGGTTCTGGATGTCGCCCTTCTCGGTCAGGATCTCGTCGATACGGACAGCGCTGGCCTTGGACATGGTGATCATAACGAAAACGTGAGAGAGCATCATAAGGCTCATGAGCAGCTGGGTAGCGTAGCTCATGAAGCTGGTGAGAGTACCGACGGTCATCTCGGTGCCGCCGCTGTTAACGATGATCTGAGCACCAAGCCAGTAAACCAGAAGCTGGCAGGTATACATACAAACCATCATGAGAGGACGGTTGAAGGAGAGGATACGCTCTGCGGTAACGAACTCGTGGAAAATATCGTTGGAAGCGGTCTTGAACTTATTACGCTCAAAATCTTCACGAACGAAGGACTTTACCACGCGGATACCGCGCAGGTCTTCCTCGACAACTTCGTTGAGTCTGTCATACTTCTTGAATACGCGCTCGAAGATGGGGTGGGCGTGGGTCATGAGGATGAACAGACCAACAGCCAGAACGGGCACGGCGCAAAGGAAGATAAGGGTGATTCTTCCGTTGATGCGCAGGCAGAAGAACAGAGCAAAGATCATCATCAGCGGGCATCTTACCAGAACGCGGACGATGGTCATAAGTGCCTGCTGAACGTTGTTTACGTCGGAAGTCAGGCGGGTAACGATACTCGCAGTGCTGAATTTATCAATGTTTGCAAAGGAGTACTCCTGTACCTTATGGTACATATCATGTCTGAGGTTTCTTGCAAAACCCGCAGACGCGCGGGATGTGGCAACACCGCAGCAGGCGCCGAAAATAAGAGAAACGAGGGCGCAGGCTGCTATGAGCAAGCCGTACTTCAGTATCTGTCCCATATCGCCGCCGGGAACGTTGATACCCTTATCCAAAAGCTGAGCCATCAGATAGGGAGTCAAAACCTCGAGGAAAACCTCAAGACCGACGAAGATGGGTGCAAGAATGACGTACACCTTGAACTCGCGTATTGCACCGGCTATACGCTTGATCAATTAAAACACCTCCATTAAGCGCAGTATAATAAAACGCTTAATTTAATTTACTTAACAAATACCGTCATTACAGACGGTACACAATAAGTATAATAAAAATCAACCGATTGTCAATAGAATTTTGCTAAAAACACTGCACAAAGCTTATTAATTTTGCATATATCCCTTTGTAAAAACCTTACACGGCAGCCGTTTTTGAACATTTTCCGAATTTGTTCGGTTTTGCCGAAAAGAAGTGCACTCTCCGTTATATAAGCGGAGAGTGCAGCGCAACTCAAACAAGTTTGGTGGAAAAGCCGCCGTCAACCTTGATGTCCGCCCCGTTGACGTAATCGGAAGCGCGGGAGGCAAGGTAAACGATAGTGCCCATAATGTCAGCAAGGTTGCCCCAGCGGCCCGCGGTAATGCGGCGGGTGATGCGGTCGGTGAAGTCGTCGTCAGAGGCCAGACCTCCGATAACACCCGTTTCAATGAAGCCGGGGCAGACCGCGTTGGTCTGGATATTATGCTTGCCCAGCTCGTTGGCAAAGGAGCGGGTAAGGCCGATGATGCCGTGCTTTGCGGTAACGTAAGAGGGGCAGCGCTCGTCGGCGGTATAGGAGAGCACGGAACCGATATTGATTATCTTGCCGCTGCCCTGCTTTATCATAATTTTTGCTACCTCATGGCTGAGGAAATATACGGAGTTGAGGTTGGTGTTGATAACGCGCATATAGCCGTCGTCGGGGAAGTCCACGAAATCTTCAAAGCAGTTGGTGCCCGCGTTGTTGACCAGAATATCTATTCTGCCGTAGGCGGCCATGCAGCCCTCCACGATGGCTTGGATATGCTCCATATCGGTCAAATCACCCTGAATGAACTCCACGCGGCGGCCTTCTGCCTCAATGAGGCTCTTTACCTCCTCAATATCGCCGCTGCGGTAGGGCAGGTAAATATCCGCGCCTGCCTTGGCAAGAGCCACGGCATAGCCCATGCCGAGACCTTTATTTGCACCCGTAACGATGGCGACCTTGCCGTCAAGGCGGAAATAATTCAAGCTAAAATCCTTTATGAGTTCAATATCGGACATGATAATTCCTCCCGAAATTTATTTTATGCAATTATTGTAGCACAGTTGCACCCTATCGGCAACGGCACATAGAAAAATCACCGCAGAACCTTGGCGTTCTGCGGTGATAACTTTTACTGTATTACTCCGCAACCACAACACGGATCTTGCCGCCCTTGGCGGGATCGCGGTCATAGTAAACCGTGAGCACAGAGGAGAAGCGGCGGGCATCGTCCAAAGAGTCGAACCACTCACCTGCGGCAGCGTTATAACACTGTACGTTATCTGCCACGGGGTAGCTGATGCCATTTGCGGTGAGAACAACCTGACCGTCCACCGTCTTGAAGTCGGAGCGGCTTACGTTTTTAATGCGGCTGAGCTCCACGCCTGCAATAACGCGGGAGCCGTCAAGGGAGAGAACTATACCGCCGTAGGAGTTATTCTTGATAATATTGATGGGGAAAAACTTACTGCTTACGCTGCCTTCGCTGTTGGCAAGGGTCATGCTGTACTCGGTGCCATCCGAAGAGTCATCACCCTCCGTGATCTTTACGGTAGTTTTGCCATAAACGTAGCCGTTACCCGTTACATCATTAAGGATAAGCATATCCACGCGGCCTGCGTAGTCCGTTCCCGCATAGATAACATCGGCTCTTGCGAGGGTCGCAGGCAGGTCGGAGAGGGAAACTCTCAAGGGCATAGCTTTGCCGACACGGTCAAAGACATTTACAGCAGGGCTGATGGCAAGGCTGCCGTAGGTCATATCGGCAATGCTGATTTTATCTGCTCTGATGCTTTCGCTAAGATTGCGCAAGGAGAGTTCGCCCGAAGGAGTACCGTAAACGGTAACCAGTTCGCCCTGCATATTGACACTGTTTTTAACGCTTTTTCCGCTGAGCACGATGCCCTCACGGAGGGAGGACAGAAGCTCTACGCTGACAGAGCCGCCACCGTAGGCGGTAACGATACCCACGGCGGTGCTGCCTGCTTCGCGGGAAGTAACCGCGCCAACAACGCGCATATCGGAGGTAAAGAGCAGGGTCATCGTATCGCCCAGCTCAAAGTTTCCAAGGCTGTCCCATGCGCAGGGAAGAACGTCCCAAAGGCGGCCCATAAACTTTATCTGCTCGGGAGCTGCAGGGCCCGGATAGGCATTTTCGTAAGTACCCGTAAGGCGGGTATCGTTTATGCGGAGCTGCTTCGCTGCCTTATCGTACTCCGCCACGTCATAGCGGCGGATGTCTGCGGCAGTTGCGGGAGCGCCGTTTTTATATATCTCAACGTCGTTGGGAAGGCCAAGCAGAGAGGTGAAGGGATTACCCTTCACCTCGTTCATTGCAACGGCTACTCTGCCGTCAGCGGCAGAGGTGGCGAAAAAGATGGCCTCTATGCTGCCCTTGGCGTCAAAATACACGGTTATGTTGCTGCCGGAAGGTATATCCAGCCATACCTCGTTCCATACGCTTCTTGCGCTCTCGGTATACACTGCGGTATCGGCGGCAAC
The DNA here is from genome assembly GCA_017537165.1 of Oscillospiraceae bacterium. Lineage (GTDB taxonomy): Bacteria > Bacillota > Clostridia > Oscillospirales > Oscillospiraceae > RGIG6375. The sequence continues at coordinate 28,787 of JAFYLI010000018.1, forward strand.
GGTGTAGCGGCTGCCCTCGGAGGTCTTGAACCATCCGCTTTCAGCCAAAGAAACGGAGAATGTGCGGCTGCTTGTATCGGTAGGGATGAACACTACCAGCTTGCCGTCAAAGGTGGCAATGGTGCCGCGCTTGCCGACGGTGGAGTCGGCAACGGGAACGTCGGTCTTATAGGACCCTGCGGAGGTATAAACCGCTCCGCTGCTGCCGTCGGCAGCCACTGCGTCATTGGAAAGGATGATTACGTTCTCGGTAACGCTGCCGAAACGGCCGAGATACTCTCCGCCGCTCTTGGTATTGCAGAGAAGCATTTTGGCAAAGAGGCGGGCCGCCTGAGCGCGGGTAATAGCGGCATTGGGGGCAATATCAAACTCCTTGGTAAGGCCGATGCTGTCAGCCAAGGTCAGGTATCCCTCGGGCCACTGCATATTGGTATCGCTGTCGCTGTAACCCAGCAGGCGGACAAGGATAGTTACCGCCTGAGCAAAGGTTATATATTCATCGGGGGCAAACTTGCCGTTGCCCATGCCGGAAATGAACTTTTCTTCGCCCGATGCAGCCAGATTTATGTAGCCTCTGGCCCAATGCTTAGAGCTTACGTCGGTGAAGATGGTGCGGTTGCGGTAACCGGGCTCAAGATCCTCGATGCCCATCATTACTATTGCCATCTTGCAGAACTCTGCGCGCTTAAGGTTGCCCGCAGGATTGAACTTGCCGCCGCCAACTCCGTCGACTACGCCCAGCTGACGGAGTATCTCCGCAGCCTGCGCGGTGGCTTCATCGGTAATATCGGTGAAAGAACCTTCCGCTGCCAGCGCCGTCGGCATGACCGACACAAGAAGAACAAGAGCCAGCAGCAGGGAAATTATCTTGCGTTTCATTTTGTTTCCTCCTCTTTTTAGTCTGCACGCAGCGCCTCAACGGGCTGCATGGACGAGGCTTTTATGGCAGGGTACAGGCCGAACACAATGCCGAGGACTACGGAGAAGCCCACAGCGCCGATGGTCATGCCCACGCCGGGGGTAAGCACCATATCCATTATCAGCTTGCCCGCCACAAGGGTTCCCAAGACGCTCACCGCCAATCCCAATATGCCGCCAACGGCACAGATAACGGCAGCCTCAATAAGGAACTGCAGGATTATGGAGGCGCGGGAAGCGCCGATAGCCATGCGTATGCCTATCTCGCGGGTACGCTCGGTAACGGTAACCAGCATAATATTCATAATACCGATACCGCCGACCAGCAGGGATATGCCCGCAATGCCGCCTACTACAAGGCTGAGCATATCGGTATAGCTCTGGTCGCTTTCCATCCACTCATTCTGAGAATATACGGAATAATAACCGTTGTTGCTGTCAATAAGGGCAGAAAGGAAGGAGTCCAGCATGGTAATGGCTTTGGTGGTAGCTTCCTTGCTGACAGCCTTTACGATGAAGCTGTCGAAGGTAACACTCTTATTGAGCAGTCGGTTGAGGGAATAGGGCACCACGGCCATATTGTCCATAGACCATGCCGAGTCGGGGTCCTTGGCGGCGTATACGCCGATTACCTCAAACTTATGGCCGTCTATATTGACAGTCTCGCCTATGGGATCGCGGTAGGGGAAAAGATATTCTGCCACGCGGGCGCCGAGGACGATGACCTGATTATAGTTCTGCACGTCCAGATAGCTGATGTCGCGGCCCTTTTCAAGGGTAAAGTTATTGCAGACGGCATATTGATCGCTGCCCAAGTATACCTGCGGCGAGCCGTACTCCATATTATTGGTGGTGGTAGTGCCGTACTTTATGCCGTTTTGCGCCCAATAGTAACCCTGAGGGGTTACGCCCATGACCAGGTCGGAAAGGCCGAGGCAGTAATCGTAAAGTTCGTCGCTTACGTCCTTACCGTTCCACTGGTAAGCATAGACCTCTATCTTGTTGGTGCCCATACTTTCGTAGTATTCCTGCATCTGCTTATTGGAACCTTGCACAATGGAAACCATTATTACAACGGCTGCCACGCCGATGATGATGCCAAGCATGGTGAGCACGGAGCGGGCCTTTTTGCCCCAAATGGACTTGAGCGCCATCTTGAAGCTCTGTCTTAAATTCACAGTGCACTCGCCTCCTCTCTCGGGCAATCCATAATTATCTTACCGTCGGATATTTTCACGATGCGCTCTGCCGTGGAGGCTATCTTGCTGTCGTGAGTTATGAGGATTATGGTAGTACCCTCTTCGTGAAGGCCGTGGAGTATCTCCAGCACGTGGGCACCGGTACGGGAGTCCAGCGCGCCGGTAGGCTCGTCGGCCATTATGATGGGCGCCTTGGTAGCAATGGCGCGGGCAATAGCCACGCGCTGCTGCTGGCCGCCTGACATTTCCGCGGGACGGTGGTCGGCGCGGTCGCCCATGGCTACGCGTTCAAGGGCCTCCATAGCCATATCGTAGCGCTTCGAGCCGCTTATGCCCTGATATATAAGGGGCAGCTCCACGTTTTCTATGGCTTTCAGCTCGGTGATAAGGTTATAGCCCTGAAAAACAAAGCCTACGTCTTTATTGCGGATCTTGGCAAGCTCGCGGTTAGAGAGTTCGGAAACATCCTCACCGTCCAGATAGTATTCGCCGTAGGTGGGAATATCCAGACAGCCGAGAATATTCATAAGAGTGGACTTGCCCGAACCCGATGCGCCGACAACTGCCACGAACTCACCTCTGTCGATACTCAGCGAAACGCCGTCCAACGCGCGGACTTCGTTCTCCATGCCCTCGTTATATATTTTATATACGTCCTTGAGTTCGATAAGCTTCATAGGCTCACCACCCACCGTAGGCCTGGTTGGTCATATACTGCATAAATACTTCCGTGCCTTCCTCTACGCCCTCAACGATCTCGGCGCTGGTATTGTCGGAAAGGCCGACGGTAACGGGAACTGCATAGTAGCCTTCGGGAACTTCTATGCCCAGCATCTCTGCATCAAAGGAGTTCTCGGGATCGCTGTCGGCCTTGACAAAGAGGCAGGTGCCCTGCTCGGTGTACTTGACCGCCTGAACGGGAACAAGCAGACAGTTCTCGGACTGAGAAGCCAGCAGGCTGTAATCTATGTACATACCCGACATAAGGGTGCCGCTGGGGTTAAACACGGTGATAACCGCGGGGAAGTAGGAGAATCCGTTTTCGAACTTACCTTCCATGCTGACGGTGCTGACGGTACCCATGAAGTACTCCTGACCGTTTCTGCCGTACTGATAAACATCTACGGTCATGCCGGGCTTTACGTAGGCGATGTTCATCTCGTCTATCTGTGCTTCAACGGTCATGACGGAGGTATCGGCAACGGATACGGCGGTAAAGCCTGCGTTAACAGCCATACCGGGCTGGAGAGCGCAGGAAAGGACGGTGCCGCTCATGGGAGATACTGCGCTGAAATCGTCAAGGCGGGCAACAGCCTCGTCCAGTTTTTCCTGAGCAGCCTGCATGGTGGCCTTGAGCGCGGTTATTTCCGCATCCATATCGCCTGCGGCTACGGTCATAAGCACAGCGCCTTCGCCAACGCGGAGGTGGTTTTTAAGATTGGTGTAAGTTATCTCGCCGTGGACGCGGCTGGTAACGTCCAGCTTGCGGGCAAACTTCATTTCGCCGGAATTATAGGGGTAAATATCGCTGCCGTCGGCTGCATAAAGCACCGCGGAAGCTGCGGTACCTTCGGTAAAGGTGCCGGGATTGGGCACGGAGAGAACTACCTCGAAGAAGCGGCCGCCCTCGGTGGAAACGAAGTCAACGTAGCTTATCTCCTTGACGGAGCCCTGCACCTGACTCATGGAGGAGGGCACGGTTACGGTTGCGCTCTGGCCCACATAGATGCTGTTTTCGTAAGCATAGCTGAAGTAAAGGGAGAGTTCCATCTGAGAATCATCGACGAGGGTGGTGATCCTTGCGCCGCTGCCTACATTCTCGCCTATATTGTACTCGCCCACGTTCATGAGCTTGCCTGCAAAGGGCGCGGTAATGGTGAGGTTAGCGTAATTGTTCATCAGCACGTCCATCTGCTCCTGATAGTTATCCACAACTTTCTGAGCAGCCTCTACGGCCTCCTTGGCCTCGGTGGAGTCGATGACGTAAAGGGGATCGCCTTCGTTTACCCAGTCGCCGTCCTTTACGAAGACTTCCTGAACAGTACCCGAGGCGGAGAGAACGATGGTGGTGGAGTCATTGGGTTTGGTAACACCGCTGCCCGTTACCATGCTCTGAATGGAGCCCATATAGACGAAGCCGGACATAATTTCCTTTTCGCCTGCTTCGGGCTTCTTGAAAAGGCTATACATGCCAAAAGCTATACCGCCGAGGATGGCAAGAACGATAACGATGGAAATGATTTTACGCACTATCTTTTTCTTTTTGCGTTTTTTCTTTTTCTGCGCCTGCATATCGGGCGCGGTCTGAATGACGGTGTCCTTGGTGTCCATTTCATTTTCTCCTTTACCGATAGATTTTCACATAAACAAACAAAAGTGCTCCGCCCTCTGCCTGAAAGGGGTGGGGCACTGTCATGAACGGAAAATATATTGCGCTGCGGCCTCCCGCAACTGTATTATCGTTATTAATACAGTATCATTAACTCCATTTTGTGTCAAGACCTATTATATACTATATATGACGCTTATGGGGCACTAAATGTTTCCCCATTTTAAAATATTTTTCCGTTATTTACGGCCGCTGTCGGCAAATTTGAACATTTGGTCAATTTTGTCCTTCTCCGACGTAATTCGATTGACCTTCGAATACATTTTTAGTATAATTATAAATTGAATTCATATGTGTTGCGGGAGGTTCCCAAATGAAATCACGTCTTCTTGTGGCCGCCGTGGGCGTGCCGCTTACCTTCATAATGTTGGTGCTGCTGCCCGATATTGGCGCGGCAATATTCTGCGCCGCAATTTCCTGCATTTCCGTGCAGGAAATGTTCTCGGCAGTGGGCGTAAAATATATATCCGCCATTGCTCTCGGCTGCGTTTCCGCGCTGGTGATAACCGCTATGGCCTATTTCGGCGCGTCCGCTTCCGCGGCGCTGGCATGGTGCGTTGTCTACTGTCTGCTTCTTTTCTTCCTTTGGGTGGCATACTATGAACGGGAAAAGGAATTCGGCTTTTCCGGCTTTGGCGGCGGCCTGATGGCAGGCCTTATCATTCCCGGGGGAATGGCAGCGCTGGTTCTTCTGCGCCTTGCTCCCTACGGACGCTACGCCGTACTGCTGCCCATCATCATCGCCTACGCAGGCGACGGCGGTGCGCTCTTTGCGGGCATGCTCTTCGGCAAGCACAAGCTGGCTCCCCGCACCAGTCCCAAAAAGACCATCGAAGGCGGCATCGGCGGCCTCGTTGTTGCCGTAGGTCTCAGCCTTCTTTACGGCATTCTGCTCCGCTTCGCCTTCTCTGTTAACGTCAACTTCCTTATGCTGGGCCTTACCGCTCTGGTAACGGGCTTTGCTTCGCCCCTCGGCGATCTGGCCTTCTCCCTTATCAAGCGCGAGTTCGGCGTAAAGGATTACGGCAAGCTTCTGCCCGGACACGGCGGCGCCCTTGACCGCTTTGACAGCACCGTTTTCTCTGCTCCCGTGGTTTACCTGATGCTTATGGCGCTGAACGTACTGGGCTAAGACAGTGTCGGCTGAGGCACGCCTCAGCCCTACATTCATCGAATAAAACTTCCGCTTACACAGTAGGGCAGGGGCGCGCCCCTGCCGCAGTTTCCGCACAAAAATTAATCTTGTAGGGAACGCTCTTGAGCGTTCCGCGTGTGACGACACTTCCGGAAATAAACCGACAAGCGGAATGGTCAAGACCATTCCCTACAAATGCAAGAGGTAGCATTATGATAAGTATTCTCGGCAGCAGCGGCTCTATCGGCACACAGACCATAGAAGTCGCCTCCAAACTGAATATAGGCGTTGCCGCGCTGGCAGTGGGCAAAAATATCGCCCTTGCCGAAGAGCAGGCACGCATGCTCCGCCCCAAGCTGGTGGCGGTATACGATGAAGAAGCCGCAAAACAGCTGAAAATCGCCCTTTCCGACACCGACATCCGCGTTGGCGGCGGCATGAGCGCCATTCTCGAGGCCGCAGCGCTGCCCGAGGCCGAAACCGTGGTTGCGGCAATGTCGGGCGCGGTGGGACTTATGCCCGCCATGACCGCCCTTGAGGAGAAAAAGCGCCTTGCCTTTGCAAACAAGGAAACCTTGGTCTGCGCAGGCGAGATAGTGATGAAAAAAGCTGCCGAAACGGGCGCGGAAATACTCCCCGTTGACTCGGAGCACAGCGCCATTTTCCAGTGCCTGCAGGGCGGCGGCGCACTCAAGCGCCTTATCATCACCGCCAGCGGCGGGCCTTTCCGCGGCAAAAAGCGTGGCGAACTGGCGCACGTTACCCGCGCCGACGCGCTGCGCCATCCCAACTGGAGCATGGGCGCAAAAATAACCGTAGACTCCGCGACCCTTATGAATAAGGGTCTTGAGTTCATCGAGGCCATGCACCTTTTCGCCGTGGCTCCCGAAGATATATCCGTTCTCGTTCATCCCCAGAGCATAGTCCACTCCATGGTGGAATATGCCGACGGCTCCGTTATAGCCCAGATGGGCGCGCCCGACATGAAGCTGCCCATTCAGCTGGCGCTCACTTGGCCCGAGCGCGTGGACGGCGCGGCAACTCCCCTTGATCTGCGCCTGACCCAACCTCTCACTTTCGAAGAGCCCGACACGGACACTTTCCGCGCCCTGCCTTTGGCCATGGAGCTGGCCAAGCACCGCGGCACCGCCGACTGCTGCGTTATGAACGCAGCCAACGAGGTGGCGGCATGGGCATTCCTCGAGGACAAAATAGGATTCTTGGAAATTTACGACGTTGTCGAAAAAGTATGCGGTAAGCTGGCAGGCATGGCAGCAGCCGATCTTTCTGACGTGGCAGCCGCCGATGAGGCGGCAAGGAGGTATGCCTCGGAATGTATATCATCATTGCGATCCTGATTTTCGGTATTCTTATTGCCGTTCATGAGCTGGGTCATTTCCTTGCGGCCAAAAGTGCGGGCGTAAAGGTAAATGAATTTTCCATAGGCATGGGCCCCGGCATTTTCAAAAAGCAGGGCAAGGAGACTCTTTATTCTCTGCGCCTGCTGCCCATAGGCGGCTACTGCGCCATTGAGGGTGAAAACGACGACAGCGACGATGAGCGCAGCATGGGCAAAAAGCCCCTTCTTGCGCGCCTTTTCATTCTTTTTGCCGGATCCATGATGAACTTCATAGCAGGTTTCCTCATAGTGCTTGTGATCGTTTCCGCCAGCCCCTATTATGCCACTCTCCAGCTTGGCGGCTTTATGGACGGTTTCCCCCAGCAGGAAGGGCAGGAACTCATGGCAGGCGACCGCATAGTCGCCGTTGATGGACACAATGTCCATCTTGTAAGCGACTTTAATCTTCACATGGATCGCCGCACAAACCCCGAAACCGTGGATTTGGAAGTTATCCGCGACGGACAGCACGTACTGCTTGAGGACCTCCCCCTCGTTCTCCGCGAATACGAGGACAACGGCAAGGTATCCATGAAATACGGCCTTTACTTCACCGCGGAACCCCGCACATTTTTCGGCATTTTCCGTCAGGCCTGGTATCACTCGGTCTACTTTGTAGAGATGGTGTGGATGGGTCTTGGCGATATCGTCACGGGCCGCGCCTCCCTCAACCAAATGTCGGGCGTTGTCGGTGCCGTGGCGGCCATAGGCGAAGCGGGCGCTAAATCCCCCACTATTTTTGAAGGCATTATCAACGTATTCTATTTGGGCGCATTCATTGCGGTAAACCTTTCCGTAATGAATCTGCTGCCTATTCCCGGCCTTGACGGCGGACACATTTTCACCATGATAGTAGTCGCCGCCATCACCAAGATCACAGGCCGCAAACCCAATCCCAAAATAGAGGCATACATCCACGCCGCAGGTCTCCTGCTCCTGCTGGCGCTTATGGCAGTGCTGCTGGTAAGCGACGTGGCGAAGCTGATATAAATTGCGCAGGTGTAAAGCAACGGTATGGCTTCCCCCTGGTGGGGAAGCTGTCGCGTAGCGACTGATGAGGGGAATTCGCGTAAGCGAATAAAAATGTATAACACCCGCAGTTCCGCACAAAGCTGCCTTCGGCAGACCCTCATCCGTCATTTGCTTTGCAAATGCCACCTTCTCCTCAAGGGAGAAGGCATCACAATACCAATTGCCGCAATAATTATAAGGCTTTTCATGAAAGGTCTGATACTCCATGACAAAACAGATAATTGCAGGCGGAGTCGCCATCGGCGGCGGCGCGCCCGTAACCATACAGTCCATGTGCAACACGGACACCCGCGACGCAGCGGCCACCATCGCCCAGATAAAGGCGCTGGCCGCAGCGGGCTGCGAGATAGTGCGCGTAGCTGTGCCCGACATGGCTGCCGCAGAGGCGATAAGCGAAATAAAGAAGGAGTGCCCTCTGCCCCTTGTGGCGGACATCCACTTTGACTATCGCCTTGCTCTCGCCGCAGCCGAGCGCGGCGCGGACAAAATACGCATTAATCCCGGCAACGTGGGCGGCCCCGAAAACGTAAAGAAAGTCGTTGACGCCTGCCGCGCTCGCAATCTGCCCATACGCATAGGCGTAAACGGCGGCAGCCTTGAAAAGCACCTTCTTGCCAAGTACGGCGGGGCAACTCCCGAGGCTATGCTGGAAAGTGCGCTGGGTCATGTGCGCCTGCTCAACGATTTTGATTTCGACGACATCTGCCTTTCCCTGAAGGCATCCAACGTGCCCGACACCGTGGCGGCCTACAAGCTGGCCCACGAAGCGGTGGATTATCCCCTGCACATCGGCGTTACCGAAGCGGGCGGCGGCGAGCTGGCGGTGGTCAAATCCGCCTGCGGCGTCGGCTCCCTGCTTTTGGGCGGCATAGGCGACACCCTGCGCGTTTCCCTTACCGGTGACCCCCTCCGCGAAGTTACCGCCGCAAAGGAAATTCTGCGCGCTGTCGGTCTGCGCACCGAGGGCGTGGAGATAGTATCCTGCCCCACCTGCGGCAGAACCGAGGTAGACCTTGAAAAAGTTCTCGCCGACGTTACCGAAGCGCTGAAGGACTGCAAGCGCAGCATCCGCGTGGCCGTAATGGGCTGCGTTGTAAACGGCCCCGGCGAGGCTCGCGAAGCCGACTACGGCGTGGCAGGCGGCAAGGGCTGCGGCATGCTTTTCCGCAAGGGCGAAATAGTCCGCAAGGTAAGCGAGGAGGAAATGGCCTCCGCCCTTGTGGCAATGATAAATAACGATGAGTAATTGAGTATTGAAAATCAGGACTAACCTTCTCCTTGAGGAGAAGGTTAACCTAAGCTCAGCAACAATTATCAACTCCCAATTTTATGTGAGGTAAGAATGAACACAAAAGTACCGTTCAGAGAAATGTTCTCCTGCTGCACTTCGGAGGACGGATTTTTCTCCATACTGGACAAGTCCAACGTGGTTGGCATTTCGGTAGACAGAAAAACCGCTTCCATGCGGCTTAAAATAGAATTTCCCCAGACTCCCGCTCCCGTTATGGTAGGCCTCATTGAGGAAGGCATCGCCCGCGAGCTGGAGATAAACAAGGTAAGCGTAGAGGTATTCATCTCCGCCGCGGCAGTGAAGAAGAACGCGCCCGAGACCAAGCTCCCCCGCATGCTGGTGGGCAAGAAGATAACGGGCAACGCCGTTCCCATCTCCGAGCTGAACGTTGAAACGGGCCGCTGCGTGGTTACGGGCGAGGTTTTCGGCACAGAGCTGCGCGAGGTTCGCAACGGAACCGCCAAGATACTGGACTTCAACGTAACCGACTTCACGGGCAGCCTGCGCGTTTCCAAGTTCATCAAAGGCGAGGAGGACGCAGCCTTTGAGCTTATCAGCGACGGCATGTACATCACCGTGCAGGGCATGGTGAGCTACAACCGCTGGCATGGCGACATAAGCATGGAGCCCGCCAACGTCCGTCAGGAGGAGAAGCCTTCCCGCAAGGATAAGTACGACGGCGAGAAGCGCGTAGAGCTTCATTTCCACAGCCGTTACTCTTCCCTCGATGCGCTCACCGACATAAGCGCCGCCGTAAAAACCGCTGCCAAGTGGGGCCACAAGGCCATCGCCCTCACCGACCACGGTGTGGCGCAGGGTTTCCCCGAGCTTTGCAGCGCCGGCAAAAAGAACGGCATCAAGGTCATCTACGGCGTAGAGGGCTATTACATAAACGACGTTGACGACCGCGTGGTGGTCCACGGCGACGGCGATTTCCCCCTCGACGGTGAGTTCGTTGCCTTCGACCTTGAAACTACGGGTCTTTCTCCCGAAAACGATCGCATCACCGAAATAGGCGCAGTCATTATCAAGGACGGCAAGGAGGCCGCCCGCTTCCAGACCTTCGTTGACCCCGGCAAGAGCATCCCCTTCGAGGTAACCAAGCTTACGGGCATCCGCGACAGCGACGTTAAGGGCGCGCCCAAGGAGGCCGAGGCAGTAGGCGAATTTATGAAGTTCGTAGGCGGCAGACCCATCGTTGCCCACAACGCAGACTTCGACACCGCCTTTATCGCCAACGCATGCGAGCGCATGGGCATGGAATATGACCTGACCAGCCTTGACACGCTGGTGCTCGCTCAGAATCTGCTGCCCGAGCTGAAAAAGTTCACGCTGGACACGGTAGCCAACTACCTCTCCCTCCCCGAATTCAATCATCACCGCGCATCCGACGATGCGCTCACCTGCGGTCTGCTGCTGCCCCATTTCTTCCGCAAGCTGAAGGAGCTGGGCGTAGAGCGGGTTGCCGCCATAAACGAGGCGATGATACCCCTGCGCAACAAGGGCAACAATCGCCGCCAGCCCAAGCACATCATCATTCTCGTCAAGGAGCAGAAAGGTATCCGCAACCTTTACGAGATCATCTCCCGCGCTCATCTTGAGCACTTCCGCAAGTACCCCATTATCCCCAAGAGCCTGCTGATGCCTGAGTGGAGCAAAGGAGAACCGCCCCGTTCTGACGGAGTGTATCGAATACTGCATCACCAACAAGGTACACAC
>JAFYLI010000019.1 GCA_017537165.1 Oscillospiraceae bacterium
AAGAGTCATATTCTCGTCGACGGCATCCTTGCCCACTTCACCGTGGAAGCGGCCCTTGCGGCGCATATAGCGCAGGTAAACCACGCCGCCGATGGAGGCGCAGACAAAACCCATGGAGGAAACGGCAAGGCCGAAGCTGGTGCCGTTTTTAAAGCCCCAGGAAGCCTCATAGGTGTGGCCCCAGGTGTATGCCTGACCGGGGCCCTGACCGTAGCCCATAGGCAGCAGAATACCGGAGGCAAAGAAGCTGTTGATAGCATAGAAGAGGATAACGGTAACTACAAGGCCCAGCACCGCCTGCAGCAGATAAGTGCTTACAACGGTTACGCCGCTGTCGAAAGCGCCTGTCTTGGAGCGGTTGTCCTGCTTCTTATCCACGTTACGCAGAGCCATGGCGGCAAAGCCGAGACCAAGGCCGTGGTAGGTGAGAACTTCAAGCAAACTTGTCTGATACAGTTCTATGTTCAGGCAGTTCTTGAAAATGGTATTTAATATCAGCAGTATAAATCCGCCGAGAACGGACGAGGGTATCATCAGCTTGCGCAGACCGGGAATAGTGTTGCGCAGGATATTTGCCAGTATCATGGCGCCGAAGAGCAGCGTCATTGTAATGACAAATCCCCATACGTTTGCGTCCCAAAGATTCATTCCTGTAGTCATAATGTTGTCTCCTGTTTCGTGTTTTTCTCGATCACATATATGATTATCAGTGATTACCTAACTGGATTATGTAGCAAAATGATAAAAATGTCAACTAATTGCCCCCATTTTCTCCTACTAATCCTCATTTCACTCCTCTTCTCCACATTTATATTCCGGATGTTTTAAGGAAAACAAAGAAGCGGTCATCGTCTGCCCGCACAAAGTTGGTTGTGATACTATCTACCGCGCGGACATCTTCAGCTTTTATATCAAAGATCTGCATTTCTCGCTCACCGCTTGTGACCTTTCCATGCAGCATAAATACGCCGCCGTTCGGAGGATTGAACACAGCCAAGAGCAGTCCTTCAGGCACGGTGTATTCCACAGTAAAACGGATATACCCGTTATCCAGCTGCTGCGCAGTATAACTATGGATAGTTCCGCTGCCGCTCTTCAGTTCACTGCTTTCAGTCCATTTCAGTGTCTTTGCTTCTCCCACCGGGTTACCGTCGGTAAGCGTAAGCTTTGCGGAGTTTCTTCCACCGCCACCACCGCCCTGATTACCCGTATCTTTGGGCACGCTGTGGCCCGCCTGGGCGATATATCCCTCGGCATCAGCCATATATACCGCAGTTGCTATAGGTTCGATAACGCCGAAATTATGGTAGGCAAGCAGGTTGCACAGATTGAACTGGTAATTACCCTCACCGCTGCGGATACCGTTGGCACTGTCGGCAACAAGCGCTGCTGCATAGGCCTGCTGAGCCGCGCAGAAGGCAGCGCTTCGGCTGAGGCCTTCATTGAGCGCTTTCAGGTAGCTGTAATAGAAATAGTAGAAGTTGCTCTGCTTCATCTTGGAAACAGAGGCTTCGCAGTTGACGCCGTTATTGGAAATAATAGTGGTGGCAGAGAACATACCCACGCACTGGCCGTTCATCGCGGTAGTGGTCAGGTTATTCTGCATTCCCGAGCCGTTCAGGCAAGTCCAGCAATCCATGTAGTAGGGGTTGCCGTCCAGCACGGAGTTTATATCATCCATATTGATGAAGGAAATTCTCTGTTCCTCGCCATCCTCAAAGATGCACTGGTCGATGTTATTCCACTGACCGTGGCTGTTGACGATAAGCTCCATGGGCCCCGCATCGTTTTCTTTTGAGAGGTTGGCTTTTGTAAATCCGCCGAGGACATCGGTAGTAACGGGCACATCGCCGTCAAGGTTACCGTAGAGGCGATAGTCCACGTTCAGCAGGCCATCCTTCTTCATGCGATTGAGGAAAGTGCCCATATCGTCGCTGTGTCGCTGCTGATTGAAAATGGGGTTGGAAAAGTTGACCAGTCGCTGGCGCACAAGACCCGTATCTTCCGCAAAGTCTTCATACTTGGCAAAAAATGCGGCAAACTCACCCTTGGAAAGCGGCAGACGCGCCACGGGCCAGTCGGGGCTGAGGTCAACATCCCAATTCTGCTCAAAATGATCCATTACGTTATAGTCATTTGCAATCAGCTTGGGATCATTGTCAAAATTGCCGTAGAAAAGATCCGTGAGGAAATATCCCGCATCATCCACGCCCACAGCCATCTGCACCTTATACTTTACGTTAAATGCGGGCACCATGGCTGCGGTGCCGAAAATCTGCACGCCAACAACCTTACCGCCTCTTGCGGCAGCATCGGCGCGGAGTTCTGTGTACAACGTCTCGGCATCGGAGAAGGAGCTTGCATCGCATACCAGAACCGTGGCTTCGGTGATACCTGCCAGATAGTCGGCAACGGCTTTCAGGTCATCCTTGCTCATGGCAGCGGTATCCATTATGGCATACATATAATTTTGGCGGGCATCCACTTCTCCGCGCAGGGCCTTTGCCTCGGCGGAACGGCCAACGCCCTCCAAAGCCGCGGCAACAAAACCCACGGGGTTGACGATACGCATTCCGTTTACGTCGTATGCGGTATCCACAATCATCTTGCGCATATCGTCCTGTGTCAGTGTGGGGTCGATCTCGCCAACGATGGCGTAGAGGCCAAGGGTATAGGGCATGGTCCAGCTAAGGCCGCCATTTGACCAGTAGACATACTCCGCCCCGTTCTGATCAATAGCTGTGGTTCGGCCCGAAGCGGGAACATACACCAGTTCAGGCGCTCCGCCCCAGGACTCAGCCATCAGATTCCGGGGATTATTCTTGTCGCTCATAGGCAGGAAAGATGCCGCGCCGTTTTCGCCGCAGAACCACACCATAACGCCCGCCGCTTCGCAGGCGGCGACAGCGGCTTCCAGCGCTTCGGGATTTTCTTCGCTGTAATCTATATTGTCGGAAAAACCGACCATGGTTATCTTCTTATCCGCAGGCAGGGACTTATTCTGCTCTATTATCTGATAAAGGCACTCTGCGTGAGTAGTCTGGTCTGCCTTCCACGCAGCATGGCCGTAGTAATATACCTCAGCATCGGGCGCAACGCCTATATCTTTACCTGCCAGCAGGGAGAGGACGGCGGGACCGTGCATGGAATTATCCGAACCCGAATTATTCTGATAATGGATTTTGCCGGAGCTGTACTGTTCATGCTCGGGGATAGGCTGGTCTATATAGGCAATAACCGCGCCGCTGCCATCGTAGCCGTACTTATGAAGAATATCCATGTTCAGGCCCGGATCCTTGCCCCATTCCAGCAGCGCCGCAGGATCATAGTCAGCAGGCAGCTTAGCGAAAGTAGTCTTCTCGGTGATACCCAAAGAATATGCCAGCGCGGAAGCGCCCGTAAGATCTTCCGTTATTCTCGCATTGCCTTCAAACCAATACTCCTTATAAGGTGTAACACTGCCAACCGATTCTATATCGGCCTGAGTACGTCTTATTTCAATGGTCGAAACGGCATCGGACAGCTTGGGGGTTACACTATCTATGTTCAGCGTCTGTCTTAGCGTCGGCAGTGCCATACGGGCAATTATCGCAGCAGCCTGACTGCGGGCAATAGGCGCAGCGGGAGTAAAGGTGCCCTTATCGTCATTTCCCGTAAGGACGCCTGCACGGTAAAGGCTAAGTATATCCTCGGCATAGGGGGTTGTGGAATTAACATCGGGCAGGGAGTTGACCGTATTTATCTCCTTAAGCTCCGCCTTGGGCAGGGCGCGGAAAAAGATGTGCACCATCTGGGCGCGGGTAGCGGGGGTATTGAAGTTGGTGAACTCGCCCTTTTCCAGTATGCCGTTTTTCTCGGCATAGTCTACGTACACCTGATACCAGGGTGAACCCTGCTCAAATTCAGCCTTGCCCGTGGCATAAATGCTGTGCAAACGGGCCGCCATGGTCACAGCCTGCGCTATGGTCACATTGCCATTGGGTGAAAAGCCCTTGTCATCGCCTTCCATGAAACCCAGGTCATAGGCCGTAGCAACAACCTCCGCATACCACGCGGTGCTTGCCACATCCTTGAACATACCGGCTTTATATCTGCCACTGAGTGTAAAGTTCGTCATTGCTCCCTGTTCGGCCGCCAACGCAGCGCCGGGAACGAGGGATATTATCATTATGATGACCAAAATGATCGCCAATGCTTTTCGCATAAAATCGCCTCCGTTTTTCGTCTGGACCCATTACACCAATCAATGCATACAAAAACGAGACTGCACGCTTCACGCGCACCGCCTTATCAGATTCATTGTGTTTTAATATGTCCGTCTTATTCCTCAGTCTCGTTGGTGGGCTTATAGTAATAGGTGGGATTCATGGAAACAGAGAAGTGCAGAATGGGTCTGTTGAGTTCCACGATGCGCAGGGGCAGATGCTTCATGCCTGCGGGCATAAAGATGATGGAGCTCTTGGTGAGGCGATGGATCTCGCCGTTGATACCTATCTCGATAACGCCGCCAAGGTCGGTCTTATCCTCGGGATTGGAGCCAAGGAAGCCTACCAGCTCGTCAAAATCGTGGACGTGCTCATCGTGGTAAGGCAGGGGATCAAAGTCGGGAGCGTTGATATACCAGGAGGTGTTCATCTGGAAGGAACCGGGCACTACGCCGCTGTCGATATAAAGAACGCGGTTACCCCACTGCTTATATACATCGTTGAAGCCGCCGGGCTTGGTGAACTTTTCAACCAGCTCCTGCACGATCTGTCCGCCGTATTCGCCCTCTGTGTTCATTACATAGTCTGCCATTTTGTCAGTCTTCCTTTCGGTTTGTTTTATGGAAGTATTATATCAGCAAGCGGGCAAAATAACAAGGCAGAACGCAAAGCGTTCCGCCTTGGTGGTTTATAGTTTTGCATTTTTGAGAAGTGCCGCCGACCGGCTTGACGCAAGGGTCGTTTCGTCCATTTCAAGAATATCCTGCTTTTCCGCCCATTTATAGGCAACTGTTTCACCCTCTTGCAGAGTAACGGCATCCTTATCCCAATCCGTAACGCACAGATATTCCACGTAAAGTGTTCTATGCACGTCATGGACAATTCTGCTTATCTCCCGCAAATCGGCAGCCTCAATCCCCGTTTCTTCGCGAAGCTCTCTTATGGCACATTCTTCTGCAGTTTCACCTTTCAGTGCAGAGCCTCCCGCCGTCAGCTCCCACATTCCGCCAAAGTGCTTTGCATGATCCCTCTGCATGAGCAAATAAGTACCGTCCGTGTGCTTAACTATTATTTCGCTCACCAGATGATACATGTTTTCGGGAACGGCTTCGCCACGCACGAGGGTCACGTTTTCTATTTTGTTGAATTTACTATCGTAAGCATCCCATAGTTCGGACATAGTATCACCTCTGAATTCAATATATCAACAGAATCTTGAGCCGTAAAGTTTTTTAGTGATATTGAATCATCAAACTAAGTGCAACCCTTGTTAAGTTCACGTTCTCACAATCTGAGAGTCTCTCCACAAAATGAGTGCTGGATTTTCCATCTTACCCCATTATAATAAACTTAGAAGCTGCTTCTTACTACACAATAGGAGTGAACCGATGATGAATTCTATATTTTCTGAAAACCTCCGCCGCCTGCGCCAGGCTAAGGGCTACACGCAGGAGCAGGTATCCGACCATCTGGGCGTGAGTCCGCAATCGGTCTCCCGCTGGGAGTGCGGCGCTACCTTTCCGGATATTTTACTGCTTCCGGCCATCGCAGAGCATTATTGCGTCACCGTGGATGATCTGTTCCGTGAAGGCGCGAATGCCTATCAGCATTACGCAGACCGTCTTTCCTCTCTCTATCAGTCCACCCGGGAGCGGGATGATTTCATCAGGGCCGACAACGAATACCGCCGCCTGATCGACAGCGGCAACTATACCACCGAAGACTTGCGCTCCTACGGCTGTATGCACATGATCGCCATGTGGGAGTGTGCGGATAAGGCCATGATGGCATTTGATGAGGTCATCGCAAAAGGCGCACAGGAAGACATGCGCACATATTACCGCACCCGACTGCAGAAAATGCAGTTGATTGATTGTCTGGGTCACAACGCTGTGAATCTGGAGCAGCAGCGTTCTGCTTTGTTTGAGCATCCGGAAGAGCCGTGGGAGCACGTGCTGATGCTGTCTGCGCTTTGCAACGGCAAAGAATATGATGCCGCGTATCAGCAGTTCCTTTCCTCCATTGCGCTTCATCCCAACACCTCGGAGCTGTATGTTTACGGTGGAACCATCTGCGAGGAGCTTGGACGGATAGAAGAGGCTTTTTCCTGGCTGGACAAAGGTCTGGCGCTGGATCCCGAGCTCTGCGATGCCAAATATGCAAAGGCTCAATTGTACGAAAAGGCAAATGATTGGGACCGCGCCATTGAGGTCTGGAGTTCGCTGGTTTCCGATCTGGAAAAGCGTGGGTTTACCATTGAAGCCAATGAACCCCGCAAAAACGCAGAAAAGTGCAGACTGAAGATCCGTACCGACAAGTGAAAAGACCTCACCGTGACAGATGAACCATGGTGGGGGTTCGTCGGCAGATTTGGAGATATGTCAACTTACAAATGAAAAAGATCGCGTGATTTTGATAGGGCAATCTTCAAATACATATCTCATACTCGGAAAAAATTCCGTCGAACACTTCGCCCACATACCGAAAACCCGCTTTTTTATAAAGCGCTATCGCGCCCGCGTTCTGCGGGTCTACATGGATTTTCACCATTGAGTGCCTACCGTCATTTCTAAAAGCATTAAGAATGCACTTTATCGCTTCGCTCGCGTAATGCTTTCGCTGATGTTTTTCATCGATAAGTAGGTTGGTGAACATATAGAAATCTTCAAACAAAGTGAAATCCAGCCGCACCATTCCCACTACCTCGCCATCATTGAAGATAGCATACATCTTGCAATGCTCGTTAAGGGGTGTATATGCTGTTTGAAGCAAAGACCAGATGGGAGAATTGGTATATTCACGCTGTTCTTCGGTGCACTTGAGATAAGCACAGACTTCAACACTGCTCTCGTCAACGGGTTTTATATGAATCATCCTGCTGCCTCTTTTCTTTTACTGTGTTTATAGATGCTATCAGCATTCGTCGTATTGCACCGCACTCGTTTTTCATCGGGCTATACTGCGTTTCTGCCATATACCCTGTTTCATAAAGCAGTTCCAGCCAATACTCTGTTTCATAACACTCTTTTTGCGCAATTTCCAATTTGGAAATAAAATCCTTTGTGCCTTGCGCATACTGTGCTTCATGGAGGTTTGCGCCGATAGAAGTGCCGCTCCTCAGAAGCTGATTGGTCAATACAGATTCCTTGTGATAGGACTTGATTTCTCTGCAAAGAACCACAATTTCCTTGGCAAATTCTTTCGATTTATCTCTCAGAGGACTATTGGACATGGCAATCACCTCAAAACCAGTGTATCAGCAGAGAATGAGATTGTAAAGTTTTTAGTGATATTCTGTGCTACCGCACAGAGTGATATATTTTGCGCTTGCAAAATGTGATATTTCCGCTGACGCGGAAGTGATATTATATTCGCCCATTAACTCGCGAAGCGAATATAACTGCGTCAGCAATATCACTCTGCGAAGCAGAATAGAACTCGCCGCAAGGCGAATATAACTAAAAAAGCTCATTGCTTTCGCAATGAGCTTTTTTTGGTGGGGGAAGGTGGATTCGAACCACCGAAGGCGTCGCCAGCAGATTTACAGTCTGTCCCCTTTGGCCACTCGGGAATTCCCCCATATGAAATTGGAGCTGGTGGACGGACTTGAACCCCCGACCTGCTGATTACAAATCAGCTGCTCTACCGACTGAGCTACACCAGCATCTCAACGGGTACATCAAGCACCAGCAGGGGTTATAATAGCAAAGAAACTTCCTTTTGTCAATACTTTTTGAAAAATTTTTTATTTACCTTTTTCCCGCCTTCTGTTATAATCGTTTTATCCTTGGCGGAGCGGCTCCGCACACTACTGAAAAGGGCGATGACCATGATACTTGCTTTCGACGTAGGCAACACCAATATCGTTCTGGGCGGCATTGACGAGGACAACGTATACTTCCTCTCCCGCCTTTCCACCCATCTTGACAAGACCGACGACGAGTACGCCGTCCTTATAAAAAGCATCCTCGATCTCCACGGGGTTTCTCCCGAGCAGGTTGAAGGCTGCATAATTTCCTCTGTAGTCCCTCCGCTGGTAAACACTCTGAAAAACGTGGTACAGCAGCTGACGGGCCGCGGCGCGCTGGTGGTAGGCCCCGGAGTAAAGTCCGGCCTGCGCATTGCCGTTGGCGATCCCTCGGAGCTGGGCGCCGACCTTGTTGTTGCTGCCGTTGCGGCGCTGGCAAAATACAAGGGCCCCATGGTAGTTCTCGATCTCGGCACCGCCACCACATTCTCCGTTCTCGGCGGAAACGGCGATTTCCTCGGCGTTATTATCTATCCCGGCGTTATGGTCTCCTTCGATGCGCTCACCGCACGCACGGCGCAGCTGCCCCGCATTTCCTTTGACGAGCCCCGCCGCGTAATCGGCACCAACAGCGTGGACAGCATGCAGTCCGGCCTTATTTACGGCAACGCCGCCATGATAGACGGCATAATCGACCGCATTGAGGGCGAGCTGGGCGAGACCGTCAATGTTATCGCCACGGGCGGTCTGGCGGGCAGCATAGTACCCCACTGCCGCCACAACGTCATTACCGACGATAACCTGCTCCTTGAAGGCCTGCGGATAATTTACTACAAAAACAGACGGAAATAAAATTTATCCCCGAACCGAGTGGTTCGGGGATCGTTGTTTGCGGCAAGACATCCGAATATCGCAGCGCCCGCGTTTTCGGAACGGTCAAGACCGTTCCCTACTAACTGCCCTGCGGCAAATATCACTTCCCGTAATAATCGTGCTTACAGAAGGGGCATTTGGGCCAATCCACATCATGGAATTTTCCGCACTTAGGACAGCGCTTTTGAGGCATCGTATCTTCTTCAGCTTCGTCTGCATGGAAAAATTCCAGCTTGCCGCAATCGGGGCAAGCGTAAATATCAACTTCCATTGCGCCGTGGATAAGATGGGGCAGGTCGCCCAGTATCCAGCCCGCTTCACCCAACTGCAGCTTGGTGCGTTTTGCGTATTCCATTTTCGTGCCGCAGCGCAGGCAATTAATCTTTCTCATTTATTCTCCTCCATTCTCTCCTCCAGCCAACGGCGGTAGTCCTTTCGGCACTCTTCTTCAACCTCGGCCGCTCTTTCGGCGAACTGCTCTTCGGTATACCACTTTTCGTCGCCCGCCATACGGTAGCTGCGTGTCCACTCCTGATAAACGTCCACCACATGATAAAAAGGCGCGCCGCAATAGGTGCAGTAGCGCAGCTCATCGTTATCGGCATAGCGCTCGGGTGTGCATTCGTTAAAGAGGGTCAGCACGCTCTCTATGGTTTTCTGCAGGCTGTCTATGTAATGGGGCATGATGCCGAAAATGGTCTTGAACACTTCCACATCGGGGAAGCGATGTCCGCAGCATTCGCATTCAAAGAACTGTCCGCCCCGCTGACCGGGGTGCAGCCCGTCGGTTACTCTATATAAATACACGGCTTCTCCGCCTTTCTATTTCACATTTGTTCTTTTGAATCCCTCCACCGCTGACGCGGTCCCCCTCCCTTTAACAAGGGAGGAAATACACGGATCTGTACTTATAAGTATATCACCACCTCACCACTGTTGCAAGATTGCCGCGACTTGGTGTATAATAATAAAAAAACAACACCGAAAGGAGCAATCGCCATGCCCCAGCTGCTTACAGAGAAGTTAGAAGCCCTCAGCCGCGAGATCGAGGAGGCCGACCGCATACTTATCGGTGCAGGCGCGGGTCTTTCCGCCGCCGCAGGTCTCAGCTACTTCGACGAGGAGGCTTTCAAAAAATACTACCCCGACATGCACGCACGCGGATTCCATTTCCCCTACGAATTGGTAGGCCGCGGCGACGACGAGTGGACAGTGGGCCGCAAGTGGGCCTATTGGGCAACTCATATAAACTACGTGCGCAACATCTTCCCTCCCGCTCCCCTTTACAAGGAGCTTCTTTCTCTGGTTGAAGGCAAGGATTGGTTCGTTGTAACCTCCAACGCCGACCGCCAGTTCATGCGCAACGGCTTCGACATGGACAGAGTTTTTGAGTATCAGGGTCATTACGACACCCTTTCCTGCTCCAAGCGCTGCACCACCCACACATGGAACAATTACGATGCCCTGCAGCACGTTCTGGCACACATCGACCACGAGACCTTCGAGTGCCCCGACGAGCACCTCCCCCGCTGCCCCCACTGCGGCGAGCTGGCGCAGATGGGTTTCCGCCCCGAAAACTGGAACGTGGGCCGCGACCGCTACGTTAACTTCGTCAATGACAGCGAGGACAAGCGCCTTTGCATCATAGAATTCGGCGTCGGCTTCAACACCCCCGCCGTTATTCGCTGGCCCTTTGAGCGCATATGCTACGCCATCCCCCGCTCCACCCTTTTCCGCGTAAACCGCGGCTATCTTGACTACGCCAACCACAAGGGCTATCCTCAGATTCCCGAAGAACTGGGCAATCGCGCCGTATCCATTGACTGCGATGCGGCCGAAGTAATCCGCACCCTTGTGGACATGAGAAGATAACTGTCGAAGAGAGGACATTTTTTGTGTCCTCTCTTTTTATTTTCCGTAATTTTTCAAAATTTGCGGCACAAAGCTATATTTTTTGCGTCATATAATATATGGGGAAAATGCGCTCCAAATTGTAACCCTTTGTTAGTTGACACCTTATTCCGCGTTAGTGTAATCTATAAATACATATAATATAAAACACAGGAGGGATAGAGTATGGATAAACGCATCGGCATATATTTTCACATACCTTTCTGCGCCTCCCGCTGCGCTTACTGCGACTTCTGTTCAACGGAAAATCGCCGCGATCTTATCCCTGCCTATCAGGAAGCGATAATCGCACATCTCGAGGAATACGCCCCCCGTCTTGAAGGCTATCTGGTGGACACCGTCTACTTCGGCGGCGGCACCCCCAGCTGGTACGGGGCAAAGAACCTCATTAAAATATTCGACGCGCTCAAGCGCTGCTGCAAAGTCCTTGTGGATGCCGAGGTAACCCTTGAAGCCAACCCCGACAGCATCAAGGAGGACGAGCTGCGCCAGCTTCGCCGAGCAGGCTTCAACCGCATTTCCATCGGCATGCAGTCGGCCAACGACGAGATACTCAAGTTCATCAACCGCCGCCACACCAACGAGCGCGCCCTGGATGCATTCGAGGCCGCCCGCAAGGCAGGCTTTGAGAACATCAGCCTTGACCTTATCTACGGTCTGCCCGCCCAGAGCCGCGAGGATTGGGCCGACACCCTCACCCGCGCCGTTCTTCTCGGCCCCGAGCACATTTCCTGCTACGGCCTGAAAGTAGAGGAGGGCACCGCTCTTTGGCAGTATAAGGACACGCCCCTCATCCCCGATGATGACACTCAGGCGGATATGTACCTCTACACCGTCAGCTGCCTTGCCTCCCACGGCTACGCTCAGTACGAAATATCCAATTTCGCACAGCGCGGCTTCGAATCCCGCCACAACCTTAAATACTGGCAGCTTGAAGATTACGCAGGCTTCGGCGCATCCGCAGCCTCCCTCGTTGGCGCATCCCGCTACACCTTCACCTCCGATGTGGAGGAATACATCGCCTCCGTCAAAAACGGCAACCCCGTTATAAGCGAGTCCGAGGAAATCAGCCTGCGCGAACGCTCCATGGAATACGTTATGCTGGGTCTGCGCACCGTCCACGGCATTTCCGCCGAGGACTACGCAGAATACTTCCGCGGCGGCTTTGAGGCGCTGCTGCCCCTGCTGGAGTCCTACCGCAAATACGGCTATATGCGCGAAGTGGACGGACGCTGGAGCTTCACCCCCGAGGGCTTCCTCCTTTCCAACAGCCTCATAGGCGAATTGCTGGATGCTCTCACAGAAAAGAAATACAACATCAGCACCCCTTGGAAACAGGAGGATTATTACTCGTCGCTGTTTTGAGACTTTGCCGAAGAATCTACGTAGCCGAATTTTCATTGGCAATTGACCAAATAAGGATTGTCGCAAACAATAAAAACATAGGGTTAGGCTTCCCCCCCCTTTGGGGAGAAGCTGTCGCGGTACGCGACTGATGAGGGGAAATCCGCGCAAGCGGATAAAAACACGCTAACCCCAACCGGGCACCATGCCGCCTTACGGCGGACCCCTCATCCGTCATTTGCTTGCGCAAATGCCACCTTCCCCGCCAAAGGGGGAAGGCATAGCA
>JAFYLI010000020.1 GCA_017537165.1 Oscillospiraceae bacterium
ATGGTAGCAACTACGTTGCGGGAAGTGCCCTTCTCGGTGGTGGTGTCAAGGGTGAGCTTGACCTTGGTGGGCTTGGAGAGGACCAGCTTCTCAGCCTCGGTGATGTGGATCTTTACGCCGGGGATGGGGCAATCCTTGCCGAAAGCGTCGGAGGGACGCAGTTCGTTCTTGATGCTCTCATCCTCATACATATTACCTGCAATAGCGATATAGCCCAGCGCGCCCTTCTTCTCCAGCTTTTCGAAGAGGTCGGGCATACCGCGGCCCTGCATCAGGACGATCTTGCCTGCTACGTCGGTGAGGTTGGCGTCAGCGCCGTCCTCTATGTACTTAAAGCCGCCAACTACGCCCTCAGCGGGAGTGCTCTTGGTCTTACCGATGCCGATGACGGGGTATGCGTGATACTCAGGCTCCAGCACCTCGAGAGTTGCGGTCTTGATGGTTGCAACGTCAATCTCAAAATCTTCGATGACGGCGGGAACACCTGCGGCCTCGCAGTGAGCCTTGATGATCTCGGCAGCCTTCAGTTCGGCGTCGGTACCTGCCACGCGGACGAAGCTGATATCTTCAAGCAGCTTCCATGCTCTGTTCTTATCCAAAGACATATTATGTTTCCTCCTGAAAACCAAAAAATAGTTATATGCTTTATTATAACAGATAATTCTGCGTTTGTGGAGATATATTACTCTCAATTAATAATTTTTTATGAAAAACAAAACGGCAGGAGACTTACGCTCTCCTGCCGCTGCAAAAATGTCGGGTAAAACAAAAAAAACATGGAAACCCGAACGGATTTCCATGTTATGGTGGACGATACAGGACTCGAACCTGTGACCCTTCGCACGTCAAGCGAATGCTCTACCAGCTGAGCTAATCGTCCACAGCGATAGTTATTATAGCAACGTGCTCCCGAAATGTCAAGGGCAAATCGCAAATTTGCGCAAATTATTTTCATGCAAAATGCCCCGACCGAAATTATCGGTCGGGGCATCCGAATGCGATAGAGTTATCAGTTTACTCGTACGATGCAGGAGAGCTTAACGTCACCAACGGTGGCGTAAACGGTGGTTCTGCCGGGAGCAACTGCGGTAACCTTACCTGCTGCGTTAACGGTGGCAACGGAAGTATCGCCAACGCTGAACTCAGGAGTCTCGGTGGTGCCTCTGACGCTGATGGTAAAACTCTCCTTGATGGAGGAGCTGATGGTAACGTCAGTGTGGCTGATGGTGAGGGTGGTGCTGGTAGTGGTACCCTCGCTGTCGGTACCGGGAACGGTTGCGGTGCTGCCCTGAGGAGCATCTGCTGCAACACGAACGATGCACTCGGCCTTTACGTCGCCAACGGTGGCGGTAATGGTGGCAGTACCTCTGTTAACTGCGGTAACGGTACCGGTCTCATCAACGGAAGCAACGGAAGGATCGGTGGAGCGCCACTCGATGGTTACGTCGGAGCCGGAGGGAGAGATGGTGGGAGCGAGGTTCCAGGTCTCACCGATGCGGGACATGGTGAAGTCCTCACGGTTGAGAATGATGGAATTGATAACCACGGGAGTGGGAGTAGGTGTAGGAGTGGGAGTGGGGGTGGGAGTAGGCGTGGGGGTGGGAGTTGCGCTGCCCTCAACGCTGTCGATCTCGCCGGAGCCTATGCCGCTGCTTGCGGGAGGAGTGGTGGTGGGTTCGGGATCTTTATTCTTGAGGCTAGAGGCTACCAGTGCCACTACTGCGATTATAATTATAATGAGTATGGCGATACCGATTATCTGCTGGGTCTGAGCCTTTGCACTGCTGCCGGATCCGCCGGAAGAACTGCCGCTGCGGTTCTTACGAGCACCGCAATAAGGACATCTGCTGCGTATGCTGGAATAGCGTCTGTCGCACTTTCCGCACTTGACTTCATGAAAGAGTGCCATAATTAACCTCCATTCTTATGTAAAAGGAAAACCCCATATTTTGTGTATACCTACTATAAATATACCCGCTTTCTTCTATTTCGTCAATAAGATTTTACAGTATTTCATCAAACAAAAAAATTTCTTTACATTTTAACCGCGGGTGCTATAATGGCAGCGTAAATACCCGGGCTCGTAGCTCAGCCGGGAGAGCGTACGGTTCGCATCCGTAAGGTCGAGGGTTCGATCCCCTTCGAGTCCACCACTGCAAAAGGCTCACCGCCAAGTTGGCGGCGAGCCTTTTTTCTTGCAGCAAAATTGTTGGCAACAATCACATTGCCTCTGGCAAAAAGTCCTTAATTCAGCGGCAAGCAGCTGTTTTTCCGCAATTTTTGAATTTTCTTTTCGGAATACACTGTTTTAAAGCACTATTCTTTTGACAAATTGCAGTTTTACTGTTAGAATGAGTTCACTATATTCTAATAAAGAATAGAAATGAGGTTTTTTTATGAATCGCGAACGTTTATCCTCGCGCCTTGGCTTCATTCTGCTTAGTGCAGGCTGCGCCATAGGCTGCGGCAACGTATGGAAGTTCCCCTGGATGGCCGGCTCTTACGGCGGCGGCGGCTTTGTACTTATCTACATTCTCTGCCTGATTTTCCTTGGTCTTCCCGTTATGATCATGGAGTTCTCTCTGGGCCGTGCAGCACAGGCTAGCCCTGTTAAGATGTACCAGAAGCTTCAGAAGCCCGGTCAAAAATGGCATATTCATGGTTACTTCGCTCTTCTCGGCAACATAGCACTTATGTCTTTCTACACCGTCGTTGCCGGTTGGATGCTCTATTATTTCTACCGCTTCGTAACCGGCAACACCGCTGATATCGGCTTTGTTTCCATGATCACCAACCCCGGTGTCAACATGCTCTTCATGGGTATCGTTGTTGTAATCGGCTTCCTCGTACTCAGCTTCAATCTGCAGGGCGGTCTTGAGCGCATCACCAAGTACATGATGGTCGCTCTCCTCTTCCTCATGATCGTTCTTGCTGTCAACAGCATTACCATGGACGGCGCAAAGGAAGGTCTTAAGTTCTACCTGCTTCCCGACTTCGGCAAGATCAATGCCAATGTAGTCGTAGGTGCAATGAACCAGGCATTCTTCTCGCTTAGCCTTGGCATAGGCTCTATGGCTATCTTCGGCAGCTACATTGACAAGAAGCGCACCCTCATGGGTGAGTCCATCAACGTTATTATTCTGGACACCTTCGTTGCCATCACTGCCGGTCTTATCATCTTCCCCGCTTGCTTCACCTACAACATGGAAGTCGGCGCAGGCCCCGGCCTTCTGTTCGACACCATGGCTACCGTATTCAACAACATGGCCGGCGGCCGTCTGTGGGGTTCCATCTTCTTCCTGTTCATGGTCTTCGCTGCCATGTCCACCGTTTTCGCCGTATTCGAGAACATTCTCGCCTGCGTAAGAGAGCTGACCGGCTGGAGCCGTCCCAAGGGCTGCGTCGTCTGCGGTATCGTTCTCTTCCTCACCTCTACCACCACCGCTCTCGGTTACAGCAAGTTTGCATTCCAGCCTTTTGCAGAAGGCACCGCATGGCTTGATTTCTGGGATTTCATCGTTTCCTACAACCTCCTGCCTCTCGGCTCCCTTATCTTCGTTATCTTCTGCTGCAGCAAGCGCTACGGCTGGGGTTGGAACAACCTCCTTGCCGAGGCCAATGCCGGCACCGGCCCCAAGGTAAAGAACTGGATGAAGCCTATATTCTGCATCGTAGTTCCCATTGCCGTCATCATCATTTATGTAATGGGCCTTATCAGCTTCCCCTGGAAGTAATCTCAAAGCTTCATAACACAAATAAAAATCACCCGTTCCGAGGAACGGGTGATTTTTTGTTCGCTTAAGTTCTCAGCCGCCGAGGTATGCCTGACGGACTGCGTCGCTGGCGGCCAGCTCTGCGCCGGTGCCGCTGAGGGTGACGGAGCCGGTTTCAAGAACGTAGGCTCTGTCGGCAACAGAAAGGGCCATCTGCGCATTCTGCTCAACGAGCAGAATAGTGGTGCCCTTGCTGTGCAGGTCTTTGATGATGTCGAATATCTGCTCTACGAGGATGGGGGCAAGACCCATACTGGGTTCGTCCAGCATAAGGAGCTTGGGATGGCTCATAAGAGCGCGGCCCATAGCCAGCATCTGCTGCTCACCGCCTGAAAGCGTGCCTGCGATCTGCTTGCGGCGCTCCTTAAGACGGGAGAACTGGGCATATACCATCTCCAGATCCTCGTTAAGGTGGGAATTGGACTGGGTGAACGCACCCATCTCCAGGTTCTCCTGAACGGTCATCTGCAGGAAGATGCGGCGGCCTTCGGGAACGTGAGCCAAACCTTTTTCAACTATCTTATGGGCAGGAACGTGAGAAATATTTTCTCCGCAGAATTCCACGCTGCCCGTGCGGGAGTGGAGCAGACCGGAAATGGTCTGCAGGGTGGTGGATTTACCTGCGCCGTTTGCGCCGATAAGGGTAACGATCTCACCCTCATTTACATGGAAGGAAATGTCCTTAATGGCATGGATAGCGCCGTAATAGACATTTATATTATCTACCTTCAGAATTTCAGACATACTCAGTCCTCCTTCTTTCTGCCCAAATAGGCCTCGATAACCATGGGGTTGGACTGAATTTCGGCAGGAGTGCCCTTGGCGATAATTCTTCCGAAGTTAAGAACGGCTATACCCTCGCAGATACCCATAACAAGGTTCATATCGTGCTCGATGAGCATGATCGCGATATGGAAGGTATCGCGGATCTTGATGATATTCTCCATGAGCTCGGCAGTTTCCGAGGGGTTCATACCTGCCGCAGGCTCGTCCAGCAGAAGCAGGCTGGGATCAGTACCGAGAGCACGGACGATCTCAAGGCGGCGCTGTGCACCGTAGGGCAGCGACCCAGCCTTATGGTCGGCCAAATCCTGCATATCGAAGATGCTCAGCAGATCCATAGCCTTTTCATGAGCCAGCTTTTCCTCTCTCCAGTACTTGGGCAAACGGAGGATGCCGCCGGCCATGCCGTAATTTATGTGGTTATGCAGACCGAGCTTAACGTTATCCTCAACGGTAAGGTTATTGAAAAGGCGGATGTTCTGGAAAGTACGGGCGATACCGGCTGCGCTGACGGAGGAGGTATTCATACCGTGGGTATCCTTGCCGTCCAGCAGAATGGTGCCGCGGCTGGGCTGATAAACCTTGGTGAGCAGGTTGAAGACGGTGGTCTTACCTGCACCGTTGGGGCCTATAAGACCGCTTATTTCGGTGCGGCCGATGACTATATTGAAATCGTCAACGGCGGTAAGGCCGCCGAAGTCGATACCCAGATGGCGGGTCTCGAGGATAGGACGCTTATAAAGGTCGCGCTCGGGAATTATTGCCTGACTGGGGAAAGGAACCATTTTATCTTTCTGGAATTTATTAGCCATTTTTCTCTTCTCCTTTCCCGCGGTGAGGAATTACCTTTGCCAGCAGACCGCGGATAGCGGGGCTGTTGGTTGCAAGCATAACGAGAATGAGAACTACTGCGTAGACAAGCATTCTGTAATCGGCAAATTCACGCAGAGCTTCGGGCAGAACGTAGAGCACGACAGCGGCTACAACGGAGCCCCAAATGCGGCCCAGACCGCCGAGAACTACGAATACCAGCACGAGGATGGAAGTGTTGAAGTCGAACTTGCTTGCGGCCATATTGGAGTAGTTCAGGCCGTAAAGCGCGCCGGCTGCGCCGGCCATTGCGGCGGAGGTAACGAAAGCCATCATCTTATACTTGGTAACGTTGATACCGACGCTTTCTGCTGCGATACGGTTATCGCGGATAGCGAGGATGGCGCGTCCGCTGCGGCTGTTGACCAGATTGAGAACGATAACGAGGGCGATCATAATGAGAATAAAGCCGGCGGTGAAGGTTGCTATCTTATCGGTACCGGTGGCACCCTGAGCACCCTTGATGATTGCAAAGCCGGTTTCATCAAGACCAAGCGTGTCGATAGTAACCTTACCGGAAATATTCAGCGCGATATGCAGGCCGCGGGAATCGTAACCTACGATAAGGCAGTTCATCAGTTCCTTGATGATTTCGCCGAAAGCCAGAGTAACGATAGCCAGATAGTCGCCGCGCAGACGCAGAACGGGAATACCGACGATGAAGCCTGCAATAGCGGCGAATATAGCACCTGCGATCATAGCTATGATAAGGCGAAGAGGATCGGAGCCGATAGAGGTGGACAGACCCATGGCAACGATAACGCCGCCGAAAGCACCCACGCTCATGAAGCCGGCGTGGCCAAGGCTCAGTTCGCCGAGGACACCGACGGTCAGGTTAAGAGAGATAGCCATTACAACGTAGCAGCAGATAGGAACCAGCATACCGGAAAGAGAACGGCTGAGCAGACCCATGCTGCGAAGGCTGAGCAGGACAACGAAAGCGATGATAACGCCCGCGTAAGTGGCGAAATTCACCTTGGTGTCTTTTTTCATGTTTTTCAGCATATTCATGGCGCCACCTTACACTTTCTCGGGCACATACTTGCCCAGCAGGCCGGAAGGACGTACAAGCAGCACGATGATAAGAACTGCAAAGAGAATTGCGTTGGAAAGCTGAGTGGATATGTATGCCTTGGCAAGGGATTCGATAACACCGAGGAGAATGCCGCCGAGGAATGCGCCGGGAATGGAGCCGATACCGCCGAATACCGCAGCGGTGAAGGCCTTGATACCGGGCATGGAGCCGGTGGTGGGCATAAGAGAGGGAGAGAAGGAGCAGAGCAGTACGCCTGCGATTGCAGCCAGAGCGGAGCCAACGGCAAAGGTGGTGGAAATGGTGCGGTTGACGTTGATACCCATGAGCTGAGCTGCGCCCTTATCCTCGGAGCAGGCACGCATAGCCTTACCCATCTTGGTACGGCCGGTGAAAATGGTAAGACCTGCGGCGATGATGATGCAGGCGATAACGGTAACGATAGTTACCCAGGACACCTTCAGGTCGCCCATGGCGATCTGGCCGGATACGATGGGAGTGTAAACCTTGGGAGAAGCGCCCCAAATAAGAAGGGCCGCATTCTGCAGGAAGTAGCTTACGCCGATAGCGGTGATGAGAACCGCCAGCGAGGTAGCCTTGCGCAGGGGCTTATAGGCCAGACCCTCGATAAGAATACCGAGAACGGTACATACGACCATTGCAATGATTACGCTCAGCCAGCCGGGGAGACCCAGATAGCTTACTGCGCAGAAGGAAATATAGCCGCCGACCATGATAACGTCGCCGTGAGCGAAGTTAAGCATCTTGGCAATACCGTAAACCATTGTGTAGCCAAGCGCGATGATAGCGTATATACTTCCAAGACTTATACCGCTTATGAGGTACGAGAGGAATTCCATACTCTCTTCCACCCTTTCTTTCTTTTTCATGGCAGAAACCAGAGCAGAACAGCTCTTAACGCTCTGCTTTCGTTTCTGCCATAGAAACACGCAAAACCCACGGGTCGTCGGGAGCCCCGACGACCCTGCGGGTGTACGTTTAACTTAGTTATTAATTATATCGGTAAATTACCTGTTCGTCAACTTTTTATCAGGGAGTTACGTAAACGCCGTCCTTGATAACAACAGCGAGAGGAGCCTTGGAAACTTCGCCCTCTGCGTTCCAGGTGAGGCCCTGACCGGTCAGACCGGAGTAGTTGATGGTGGTCATAACAGCAACAAGCTTCTCGCAGAGGTCAGCAGCGCTCATGTCAGCGGTGCAGCCTGCAGCCTGCAGTGCCTGATAGAGGATATAAACAGCATCGTAGCCGTCAGCAGCGAACTGGTTGGGGATCTCGTTGTGCTTTGCCTGATATGCGGCAACGAAGTTCTTGGTCAGGTCGTCCTGAGCGTCAGCGGAGAAGGGAGTCAGCAGCATTACGCCCTCTGCAAGAGAGGTGTCGAAGCCTTCCATGGTGAGGATACCGTCCATGCCGTCAACACCGAAGAAGGTGGGAGCATAGCCGATCTGAGCAGCCTGGTTGAGGATAACGGAAGCGGGCTGATAGTAGATGGGGAGGAAGAGGAGATCGGCGCCTGCGCCCTGAGCAGCGGTGATCTGGACGGAGAAGTCGGTCTGGGTGTCTTCGGTGAAGGTGCCTTCGTAAACGATCTCAAGACCCTGAGTTGCAGCCTCTGCTACGAAGGTATCGCGGATACCCTGGGAGTAAGCATCGTCGTTACGGTAGATAACAGCGATCTTTGCGTTGGGCATGTTGTTTGCAATGTAGATAGCGGAACCGGAACCCTGGTTGGGGTCGGAGAAGCAAACCTGGAATACGTTGTCGTTGCCCTTGGTAACGTCAGAGGAGGAAGCGGAGGGAGTGAGGGTGAAGACGCGGTCTACGGAAGTCTCGGCAGCAACTGCGATGCAGGCGCCGGAGGTAACGGTACCGACCATGATGTCCATGCCCCAGTCCATGAGGGAGTTGTAAGCGTTAACAGCGATCTCGCCGTCGCCTTCGTCGTCTTCGGACTTGAACTCGAACTTGAATGCGCCGTTCATTGCGTTGATCTCTTCAACAGCGATCTCAGCGCCGCGGGCAGCAGCAAGGCCGTAGATAGCGTAGGGGCCGGTGAGGGGGCCGGTCAGGCCGAGCTTGATAGCCTCGCCGGCAGCGGGGGTGTTTGCGCCGGCATCGGGGGTGGTGGTTGCAGTGTCCTTGCCGCAGCCTGCGAACAGGGTCAGAGCCATGGCGAGAACGAGTACGATACAAAGTACTTTCTTCATTGTGGTTTCTCCTTCTATAAGAATTTAAGTATATACTACAAAAAAACGGCCCCAGCCAACGCCGGAGCCGATTTGTGGTATACGGTCAAACAGCCGCGCCGCAGGCTCCGGGCTTATTGGCTCCCGCCAAAAGGTGGCAGGCAATAAAAATGAGCACTGCATATACAGTGCCCCCGTGCTTGGCGCTAAAAAAGGACGCAGAAGCATTAGCAGGCGCCATTGCGCTTGCTTCACGGCAATTTGTATTCTGAGAATACGCTGCCATACCGCTGCCTCCTTTGCAAGTATTGTCTGCACTTTAGCACCAAAAATCACTAATGTCAATATGGATAATGACAGTTTTCCTGCCTCCAAAACAAATATTATGAACAAATTCACTATCGCCTCAACTTTAACGCGCTAAATGATGCTTTTTCCCTCATTTTTCAACTTCCGCAAAGGGTTTTCTGCTGTTTCCCGCAGGGCAGCCTTCACAATTTTACCGTCCCATTTTTCATACGCCGCCCCTTATTACGTCACCCCCACTGTAGGGAGCGCCGCCCTCGGCGCTCCGCTTGTTGGTTTTCTGCCGCCGGTATCGTTACGCGCGGAACGGTCAAGACCGTTCCCTACGAATGTATTTTTATATTTTACATATTTTCGTTTTCGCGGAGGTATACATTAACAGTTAGGCTTCCCCCTCCGGGGGGAAGCTGGCAAACGCAGCGCGTTTGACTGATGAGGGGGATTCGCGCAAGCGAATAAAAAGCAAATAAACAGGCATCGCAATCGCTGCCTTTGGCAGACCCTCATCCGTCATCGCCAAGGCGATGCCACCTTCTCCTCAAGGGAGAAGGCTATTCATAACGCCAACTTTTCTCATCTTGTTTTCTACTCCCCTCAATTCTCCCCTCTCCGACTTCCAGCATTTGGCCTGTTCGCAAGAAGGGGTTTATGTGCTATACTGCAAGCGCACATACCGAACTTTGAAAGACGAGGTGAACGATGAGAATAAGTAAAAAA
Source organism: Oscillospiraceae bacterium (assembly GCA_017537165.1). GTDB lineage: Bacteria > Bacillota > Clostridia > Oscillospirales > Oscillospiraceae > RGIG6375. Next base: position 9,691 of record JAFYLI010000020.1, read on the forward strand.
ATTACTTCTTTTATCCTTTCCGCCGCTCTCATTGCAGGCATGGTGTCCGCGCCCGCAAGGGCCGAGGCCGCCGCAGCCGATTCCATGGCAGGAGCGGTAACTCTTACAAGCGGCAATCTGAACGTGCGCAGCGGACGCTCCGTTTCTTCCTCCGCGGTGGCAAAGCTGGCAGACGGCAGTTATATAACCCTCATCTCCCGCTCGGGTGATTGGTGACAAGTGGAATATGCCGACGGCAAGTACGGCTATTGCCACAGCGACTACATAACCCCCATCGAGGGTTCTCCCGCAACGGTGAGCATAGATTACGGCAGCCTCAACGTACGCAGCGGCGCAGGCACGGGCTACGCAAAAAAAGCGAGTCTGTATAACGGCGAAACCGTACTTAAGCTGAGCAGCTCCGGCAGCTGGAGCCGCATACTCTATCACGGCACAAAAACGGGATGGGTAAGCAGCCAATATCTCAGCAGCACGTCCGACTACTCCGCATACCCCGCCGTTTCCCTATCCGTCCCCGTCTACAGACAGTGGGACAGCCGCTGGTCGGGTATAAAAATCGGCAGCAGCGGCGGCACCCTGGGTTCCATCGGCTGCGTTACCACGTCCATCGCCATGCTTGAATCCTACCGCAGCGGCAAGACTATCACCCCCGCCGACATGGTGTGGAAACTCGGCTACACTTCCTCGGGCAGCGTATACTGGCCCTCGGACTACACCGTCACCACAAGCAGTTCCAATTACCTTGGCAGGATATACGAGCTGCTTCGGCAGGGCAAACCTGTTCTCTTCGGCGCGAAAAAGTCCGGCGGCGGCCAGCACTGGGTGATAATAACGGGTTATACGGGCGGCAGCAGTCTTACCGCCTCGGGTTTCACCATAAACGATCCCGGCTCCTCCTCCCGAACTAACCTGCAGCAGTTCCTGAACGCCTATCCCTACTTCTATAAATACTTCCATTATTGACAAAAATCGACAAACTGCCCCGTGCAAAAGATAAGCACGGGGCAGTTTTTTGTTAAAATTTTATCCCCCCCCTAGGCTTGGAAGGGCAAAGCTGAACATGTTATATTATATATGGTAAAAACAAAAAAATGCCCCGGCTGGCTGGCACCAAACCGGGGCGCGCCGACCAAAATCATTCAATAAAGGCGGGCACAAGTATTATACACCGTTCCGCCGAAAAAGGAAAGGAAAAGTTAAAATGAAAGCAAAAAAATCAGTTCTTGCCATGCTGCTCATCGCAGCGACTCTCATAAGCATATTCGCAGGCTGCGGCAAAACTCCCGCCGCAACGCCCTCCACCGATACCGCTCCCGCCAAGGATGAGCTTATCATCGGTTTCAACGAAGTCCCCTCCAACTATGATCCCCTGAACGGTTTCTACAACGGCGTTCAGATCCTTTATTCCGCACTGGTGCAGACCAACGCCAACATGGAAGTCGTTGCCGATCTGGCAACCGAATACACCGTCAGTGAAGATACTCTGACCTACACATTCACCCTGCGTGATGGCGCAAAGTTCTCCGACGGCACCACCGTCACCGCTGAGGACGTTGTATTCAGCTTTGAGACCGCCAAGGGCAACGCCAGCAGCCTTGACCTTTCCAGAATGGCAAGCATCTCCGCAGTTGGCAACGAGATAACCATTCAGCTCAGCACCCCCGACTCCACCTTTATCCTCACCGTATGCAAAGTCGGTATAGTTCCCAAGGCCGCATATGGCGAAGGTTTTGCCACCGCTCCCGTTTCCTCCGGCCCCTACAAGTTGGTTCAGTACGACGTTGACCAGCAGTTCATTCTTGAGGCCAACGAGCATTACTACGGTGCAGCCCCCGGAATCAGCCGCGTAGTATTCGTCAAGATGGCCGATCAGGATACCCGCCTTATGGCAGTTCAGTCCGGTCAGGTCGATATCACCCTCACCTCCGCAGTTGTTGCCGCAAACAACTCCGTAAACGGCTATTATCTGCTTGAGGAAGACACCGTTGACAACTTCGGCATCGCAATGCCCTACACCGCAAGACAGGATGAAGTAAACGAATATGGCTATCCCGTAGGCAATGATTTCACCTGCGACATCGCCGTCCGCAAGGCTCTTGCCTACGGTCTTGACCGCCAGAAGGTTTGCGAAGAAGCACTCAACGGCTACGGCGTTCCCGCTTACTCCGAGAATGACGGTATGCCTTGGTACAACCCCGAAAGCGAGATCGAATATGACCTCGCATACGCTCAGCAGCTTCTTACCGACGCAGGTTGGATCGACACCGACGGCGACGGCATCCGCGAAAAGGACGGCGTAAAGGCCTCCACCACTCTGCTCTACTCCGCCGGCGATGACGTTCGTCAGACCATTGCGATGGCCGTAAGCAATCAGGTTCTCGAAAATCTCGGCATTGAGATGATAGTAGAAGGCGTAGGCTGGCAGGATCTGCCCGCACGCATGTACTCCGAACCCCTTATCCTCGCATGGGGCTCCTCCAATCCCAAGACCAGCTACATGCTCTATCACTCCTCCAACGCAGGCAAGGAAGACTGGTACAACCCCGAAAACTTCGCCAACGAGACAGTAGACGCTTATCTCGACGCCGCTATCGGCGCAAGAACTCTTGAGGAAGCCATCCCCTACTGGCAGAAGGCTCAGTGGGACGGCACCACCGGCACCTCCATGCGCGGCGAATGCTCCTATATTTTCATCCTCAACAAGACTCATCTGTACTGGGCCCGCGAGGGTCTGGACACCGGCAATCAGAAGATCCACGCTCACGGCGACGCATGGCCCCTCGTTCAGAACGTAGCCGAGTGGAAGTGGAACTGACGCCTCACCCACAGCAAATATAAATCTAAATTTTTCAGCAACGCAGAATTTCGGCCTGTCCAAACCGAGCCGAAATTCTGCCGTTTGAAGGGCGGAACTCGAATGAAAGCAACAAAATCGATAGGTATCTATATCATCCGCGGAATCACTCTGCTGCTGGCCGTAGCCGTATTTTCTTTCCTGCTGGCGCAGTTGTCTCCCGTGGACCCTGTTCGCCAATATATTCAGGCTAATCCCGGCGTTTCCGCCGAAAACGTGGAGGCCATGAAGGAATATTGGGGACTGAACGATCCCCCCGTGGAGCGTTTCTTCAAGTGGTTCTCCGCGGTACTGCACGGCGATTGGGGTTATTCCACCACTTATCGCCAGCCCGTTCTGCAGGTTATCGGTGTCCGCTTCAAGACCTCCCTTGCGCTGATGATCACAGCATGGACGTTTTCAGGCATTCTGGGTTTTGCGATAGGCTGCGTTATGGGACTGTTCCGCGACAGTCTTCTTGACCGCATCATAAAGCGCATTTGCCTCATTATGTGCTCCATCCCCACCTTTTGGATAGGCCTCGTATTCCTTGCTGTGTTCTCCTCGATTTTGGGCTGGTTCCCCTTTGGACTTGCGGTTCCCGCAGGCGTTCCTGCAGACGAGGTTACTCTCGGAATGCGTATTCATCACCTTATTCTGCCTGCGCTTACGCTCAGTTTCCTCTCCTTTGCCAACCTTGCTCTGCACACAAGAGAAAAGCTCGTTGACGTATATGACAGTGACTACGCTCTCTTCGCCCGCGCAAGGGGCGACAGCGATGTCAAAATTCTTTTCAAGCACGGCATCCGCAACTCCCTGCTCCCTGCAATCACTATGCAGTTCAGTTCCTTCGGTGAGCTTTTTGCAGGCTCCATGTTCGCCGAGAACATTTTCTCCTATCCCGGTCTTGGCGCAGCAACCAGCGCGGCAGGCACGGGCGGCACCGATATTCCGCTTTTCCTCGGCATCGTATTGTTCACCGCCATTTTTATTTTTGTGGGCAACCTTATCGCAAACATTCTCTATCAAGTAGTTGACCCTCAGACCAGAGAGGGGGCCAAGAAATGAAAAATACAAACCGCCGACTGGCAAGTATCATCATTGCGATAGCTATCGTCGCTATCCTTGTAGCCATCTATCTTTCAGGCGCACTGCTGCCCGAAGATGCTCTGCGCGCGGATTTTTCTCAGAAATTCCAGCCGCCCTCCCTTGACCATCCCTTTGGCACCGACTATTTGGGCCGCGATATGTTCGTAAGAACTATCAAGGGACTTTCTCTCAGCCTTACAATCGGCGCAATCGCCTCCGTAATCTCCGCCATAATCGCCCTTATCGTCGGCACCACCGCCGCTCTCGGCAAGGGCCTTATCGACCACGCCATCAACTGGTTTATCGACGTTTTCATGAGCGTTCCCCACACCGTTCTGCTCATTCTTATCTCTATCGCCCTTGCTCAGGGCGCAATGGGTCTGCTTATAGGCATAGCACTGACTCACTGGGCATCTCTCGCCCGTCTGGTTCGCGCCGAGGTACTGCAGATCCGTGACCAGCAGTTCGTCCTGGCCGCACGCCGCTTCGGCAAATCTCCGTTTTGGATAGCCCGCAAGCACATTCTGCCCCACGTACTGCCTCAGTTCTTTGTCGGTCTCATCCTCGAATTCCCTCATGCCATCATGCATGAATCCGGTCTGACCTTCCTCGGCTTCGGTATGCCCCCCGAGCAGCCCGCCGTCGGCATAATTCTCTCCGAGTCTATGCGCTATATATCCGCAGGCGCATGGTGGTTGGTCGTCTTCCCCGGTCTGGCACTGGTCGTTCTCGTCGTTCTTATCGAAGCACTGGGAACCACCGTCCGCCGCTTGTTCGAGCCTCGTCAGGCTCAGATGTAAGGAGGCTGCACCATGAATGCACTGGAAGTCAAAAATTTGACCGTTTCTTTCCTTATGTATGACAAGGGAATAAAAAAGAAATCTCTGCAGGTCATATCCGATCTTAACATCACGCTCAAAGCGGGCGAAATACACGCTATCGCGGGTTCCAGCGGTTCCGGAAAAAGTCTGCTGGCTCACGCACTACTCGGAATCCTGCCCAAAAACGCCGTTGTCGGCGGCGAGATGAGCTGGTTCGGAGAGCCTTTGACTCCCGCTTTGCAGAAAAAGCTGCGCGGCAATCAGCTTGTTCTCGTTCCCCAGTCTGTCAATTATCTCGACCCTCTTATGCGCGTGGGCAAGCAGATATGCAAGGACAAGACCACCGCTGTCGAAACCTTGAAGAAATACGAGCTGGATGAAAAGTCCGCCGGAAAGTATCCCTTCGAGCTTTCGGGCGGTATGGCTCGCCGCGCTCTTGTGGCTACCGCCGCGGCAACAAATGCCCGTGTAATTATCGCAGACGAACCCACTCCCGGTCTGTCCCCCGCGCTGGCCGAAAGCGCCATGGCACGTTTCAGAGCGCTGGCCGATGACGGCGCAGCCATTCTGCTGATAACTCACGATATCGACCTTGCTTTGCGCTACGCCGACCGAATTTCCGTATTTTACGCAGGCACCACCGTCGAGACCGCCGCGGCATCCGATTTCCGCGCCGAAGAGCTTCTGCGGCATCCATACAGCAAGGCTCTTTGGAGAGCCATGCCGCAGAACAAATTTGAACCCACCACCGGCACTCAGCCCTATGCGGGCGCGCTCCCCTCGGGCTGCGTTTTTGCCGAGCGCTGTTCCTTGAGGACGGATGCCTGCAACGTTCGTCCCACATTCCGTACCGTTCGTGAAGGAGAGGTGTGCTGTCATCATGCGGATTGAAGTTAAGGATATTTGTTTTCGATATGACAAGAAAACGCCCCTGCTGAACAACGTAAATCTAACCATCGAAGCAGGCGAAAAGGTAGCTTTGGTCGGCCCCTCCGGCTGCGGCAAAAGTACGCTTTCCCAGATAATCGCAGGAAACCTCAAACCCTCATCGGGCGAAATTTTGGTAGACGGCGCGCCCCTGCCCCGCAAGGGTTTCTGCCCCATACAGATGATCTACCAGCACCCCGAAAAGGCCATCAATCCCCGCTGGAAGCTGCACAAAACCCTCACCGAAGCATGGGAACCCGACGAGCAGTTTCTGCGCGAACTTGGCATCGAGCAGGCATGGCTCAACCGCTATCCCACGGAGCTTTCAGGCGGTGAAATGCAGCGTTTCTGCGTAGCCCGCGCCTTGCTCCGCAGACGAAATTCATCATCGCCGACGAAATAAGCACTATGCTGGACGTAATCACGCAGGCGCAGGTATGGGAGCTTCTTCTCAAGGTATTGAAAGAACGCGGAATCGGTCTTATCGCCATCACCCACAGTCCCGAGCTGGCAGCCCGAATCTGCGACCGCGTTATAGACTTCAACGACATCAATCATCTGTAAGCGCACGCAAAGGAGGATCAGCAATGGATAATAAAGCATTGTGGGAAAAGTGCGTTGCCTTTCACGGCCACGAATGCGGCGGTCTGACCATCGGCTACAAGGCCAGCCTTTACGCCATTGAGCTGCTGGAGCTGGAGTTTTCCGCCGACGAGCAGGTAGTCTGCATTGCGGAGAACGATGCCTGCGGCATAGATGCCATTCAGGTAATGCTTGGCTGCAGCGCAGGCAAGGGTAATCTGCTCTTCCATCTGCGCGGCAAGTCCGCCTACTCTTTCTATAACCGCAAGACGGGCAAGTCCGTCCGCCTTGTTATGAAGCCTAAACCCGAGGGCATGACCAAGGGAAGCTCCTTCGCCTACTATCAGGCCTGCGAACCCAAGGATATGTTCGAGGTGAAGGAAACCACCATCGCGCTGCCCGAGGCCGCCCGCATATTCACCTCTTACGTATGCGACGGCTGCGGCGAGAGCACCGGATCCCACTGGATACGTCTTGCAGGCGACAAAAAGCTCTGCCTTGACTGCTACGAAAGCTACGACAGATTCAACGTATAAGCCATATAACACCAAAACGGCTGAGGAAAATCCTCAGCCGTTTTTTCTATTCATTTTCACTCTTTGTAGTAGGGCCAGGGAACATTATCATAACTCATGTGGTAGAAATTATAATATTCCACACCCTGCTTGCGATAGGATGCTTCCATCTCTGTATCGTAGATATAGGCAACGCCATCTGCATCGGCTATTTCCACCCAGCTGTGGGAACGAGTAGACCAGCCTACGTTTCCGCTGACAGCCTTGGCATCAAAGCCCAGCTGACGGGCCACCGCCCAAAATGCGGCCGCATAGTTATAGCAGTTGCCGCGCTTCGTGCGAAGCATAGTACGTGCCTCTTCCATTTCCCAGCCGGTCTCGCCGCTGTTGTAATAGTTGCGGCGCAGGTAGGTAAAGTTATCGCGCACGTAGTTATACGCAGCCAGCAGACGTTCCTCCGCTGTCATGCCATCCGTTACGGCCTCGGCCAGCAGTATCTTGGTATAGGCATCTATCTCTTCGTCGCCGCTGGTATAACGTCCATCGGGGCCAAAGTACATAGTGCCAACGTAACCGTCCACTACGGGCAGACCATTTTCGCCGATATAGTAGCACTCCTGTCCCACATAGTAAGGGCCTGCGGGAAGCGCCAACGGCTCCGTATCAACATAGTGCCAATGTTCGTCAACACCGTGGATCATGGAGGGCTTATGGGTAAGTGCAGCCTCCATAACATCGTAATAAGCCCAGTGGTCGGGGGTAAGATCGGTAAACAGATGCAGGATTATGCCGTCGGCATAGTTTGCGTCGGCCTTGCGGCCCAGTACCCTATTTATTATTGCGGCAGCTTCACCGCGGCTCACACTGCGGTAGGGGTGGAACAATCCGTCCTCATAGCCGTCTATCCAGCCCAGCTGTGCAGCCTTGGCTATATGCTCGTACCATGCGCTTTCTTCGCTAACGTCCGCAAAGGGGCATTCGGCATCGCTTGCGGGGAAGAAGCGGGAAAGCATAGTTATAAACTCGGCGCGGCTTATTTCCTCCATGGGCATTATCATTCCGTCCTCGTCGTAATCCACGAGGATACCGCCTGCGGCAAGAACTCCGATGGCGTCATAATACCAATCCTCGGGATAAACGTCCGCAAACTCGCTGCGCTCCGCGGGCACTTCCTTAAGCAGGCCGTATATCATAACGGCAGCTTCGGCGCGCTTCATGGTATTATCGGGACAGAATGACCCGTCATCATACCCGCTCACGTAGCGGCTATGGGTGATATTACCCGTTTTCAGTTCAAGGGGACACTCAAATTCCGGCTCGGGGGTCGGTTCCGGGGTAGGCTCGGGTGTTGCTTCTATCACGGGAGGCACATTGGGGAACACGCTCTCCAGCGCAAAGGCCGACACAGCCAGAACCACAGCCACCAGCAGGAATATCAGCAGCGAACGCAGCAGCTCTTTACTTGACATACTCTACAGTCTCCGTTCCGTTTTTTAAGATATGTATGATCTACAAAACTGCCATGCATAGGGTTTTCGTAGGAATATACTCACTTTGTTGATTTAATATTATATATGCAAATTTGCCGCAATACAAGAAAAAAGTTACCTATCCCTGTCCGCAGACCACAAAAAGGTTATCTTCGGCAGAGGCACACCTCAGCCGCCGTTTTACTCCTTGCAACTTTCCTTACAAATCGGTATAATAATTAAAATGCAAAACCCAAAGGAGATGCTCTCCATGAAGATAAAAGTTACTCCCAACAAGGTAAAAAAGACCGCATCCGTCTGCCCCGAATGCCTGCAGCGCATCCCTGCACGACTGGTGCGGGAGGGCTCCGAGTGGTATATGAAAAAGACCTGCCCCGAGCACGGCAGCTTCAAAACCATCGTATGGCGCGGCCTGCCCGAGCTGACAGGCTGGGGCAGCTACAAGGCTCCGCAGGAGGATTGGGAGGACATGCCCGACTGCCTCAACGATTGCGGCCTTTGCTCCAAGCATCTGCAGAGCACCTGCTGCGTGCTCATTGAGATAACCTCCCGCTGCAATCTCCACTGCCCCGTCTGCTTTGCCGAAAGCGGAGATTTTGAGCCCATGCGAGAAAAAACGCCCGACGAACTTTACGAAGATTTTTGCGCCATGACCGCCGCCAACCGCAAGTTCATTCAGCTTTCCGGCGGCGAGCCCACCGTCCGCGACGACCTGCCCGAAATAGTGGCGGCGGCAAAACGCGCGGGTGCAAGCTCCATTCAGCTCAACTCCAACGGTCTGCGCCTTGCAGCTGAGCCCGAATTCACCAAAAAGCTTGCCGAGGCGGGTCTGAACTTCGTATTCATGCAGTTCGACGGTGTCAGTGACGAGCCTTACAAGAAGCTGCGCGGCCGCTCCCTGCTGGAGCAGAAGCTGGAGGCCATCCGCGTCTGCGGCGAAGCGGGTCTTGGCGTAACGCTGGTACCCACTGTGGTTCCCGGCGTAAACGACCACGAAATAGGCGCCATCGTGAAACTGGCTATGGAAAATTCCCCCGTGGTGCGCGGAGTTCACTTCCAGCCCGTCAGCTACTTCGGACGCTATCCTCAGCCTCCCAAGGACGAGGACAGAATAACCCTCCCCGAGATACTTAAGGCCATAGAAGAGCAGACCGAGGGCCTCATCAAGGTCAGCGACATTGCTCCCTCCGCCTGCGATCACCCCCGCTGCGGCTTCCACGGCGACTTCGTTATAATGCCCGACGGCATCACTGCCATAACGCCCAAGCAGCAGACCTCCGGCGATTGCTGCTGCTCAAAAACCGCAGAGCCCGATGCCGAGGCCCTGCGCAACCGCCGCTTCGTCGCCCGCCGCTGGACTCGCGACCTTGACGCAGAGCAGTACATCGGCGACGCCGACAGCTTTGACGGCCTGCTGGCACGCATAAAATCCCACGGATTCACTATCACGGCCATGGCATTTCAGGACGCATGGAATCTTGACCTTGAGCGCCTGCGCCGCTGCAGCCTTCACGTTTACCGCGACGGACGAATAGTGCCCTTCTGCGCCAACTACATCAAGGGAGACTGACTATGAACACAGACAAAAACGCAAGATGCCTTGAACTGCTGGAAAACAGCGGCCAGCCGCCCCATGTGATCGACCACTGCAAGGCCGTGGCCGAGGTTTCCTACAAGCTGGCTTTGGCCCTCAACGAAAAGGGATTTTCCCTTGACGCGGAGCTCTGCCGCCGCGGCGGTCTGCTTCACGACATCTGCCGCACCGAACAGTTCCACTCCTTCCGCGGTCTGCTCTACGTCATCGAGCTGGGCGGTCTGCGCCCCGAGGCTCTTATCGTAGGTGCCCACATGGGCGAATACATCGACACCGACCGCATCGCCGAAAAAGAAGTGGTCTACATGGCTGACAAAATAACAAAAGGCACCGGCCGCGTGGACGTAGCCGAGCGCTATGCCCGCAGCATTGAGAAATTTCACGGCAGCGAGGAGGCCATGAAGGCAGCTTACGAGCGCCGCGACCAGTCCCTTGCGCTGGCGGCGTACATGGAAAGTTTCCTCGGCAAACCAATACACGAGTTTGATATGTAAGGAGAGTCCTATATGAAGCTTCTTTTCAAACAGCGTTTTTTCTCATGGCTGGACAGTTACGATATTTTTGACGAGAACGGCAACACAGTTTACACTGTGAAGGGCGAGCTCAGCTTCGGCCATCAGCTGCGCATTTACGATTCCGTCGGCACGCCCATCGCCCTCGTGAAGCAGAAAATGCTCACCTTCATGCCCCGATTCGAGCTTTACGTCAAGGATCAGTATCTGGGCTGTATAAGCAGAGAGTTCTCCCTCTTCACGCCGAGGTACAACATAGATTTCAACGGCTGGCACGTTGAAGGCAACTGGATTGAATGGGATTACACCATCATAGATACATCGGGCAACTGCGTAGCCACCATTACCAAGGAGCTTTGGAACTGGACGGATACCTACACGATAGACATCCCCGATTCCCAGAGCGCCCTGGGCGCACTTATGCTGGTTCTTGCCATCGACGCAGAAAAATGCTCCCGCAACAGCTGAATACTCAAATGAAAAACGGGGAAGGCCGAGCCTTCCCCGTTTTGTCAGCTTATCAGCACTTAGCGGAATCTCTCTTGAAAGATGCGCACTCGGTGCTGTCGCAGTTGGTTGCCTTATTGGTGCCGCAGCAGCCAACGCTGATTTCATTCTTGGTGCAGTAGTTCTGAGACTGAGCGTGGTAAACGCAGTTTTCCACGGAGCATCTGATGCTGGAGTTTACGTTGTTGGTCATGTTATTCATGATTTTATCCTCCTTGAATTGATTTCTCTCATAGTCTGCTCTTTACTGCGGATTTTATTCCCCATTTTGCTTTTATGCGTCATTGGTATGGTTTTATCATATATTTGCATAGTTTTAACGCCATTAAATATTATAAAGTGCTTGCCATTCAAAATAAATTGTTTTAATATATAGTTGAGGCAGTGGCTATTGAAATAGAAGACGAAGATTTAGAAAATTAAATATACGAAAAAATGTTCGACAAAACATTGACAATATATAAGTTTAATAATAGAATAATTTCGATGAGGTAGTTAGGATATGAAGTGGTTTGCCCTTTTTCAATCATA
>JAFYLI010000021.1 GCA_017537165.1 Oscillospiraceae bacterium
CAGGGGGATCAGGTTTACGTAGGTGCTGCCGCGTCCCAGCTGCAGTATTTCGCCATCCTCGGTATAATACTTGAAGGGAGCGTACTTATCGCCTTTTTCCCACTTGATGGGAATCATCTTGCCGCCGCAGGCATACCAGCCACTGCCGCTATTCAGGGTAACTATCATATGGCCGTAGCTGTCGCCACTGTTATAACAGGGTATCTGCAAAGTAATAACATTAGTAACGCTAACCTGAGAGCCGTCATTACCGTCTATGTAAGGCTGCCCGTATTCCTCTACCCTGTAGAGGCCGCTTTCTTCGTCATATGTGAACACACCCGTCTTATAATTAGAGAAGGGTACGGTTATCACGGTTGCAGCCGCGCCATCGGCGGGGGTTCCGTCATCGGCAAACTTGAGTCCAAGCTCAAAATCATCCTTAATCGTGGTGCGAATATCGTAATACTCCACAGCCTCCATAATGCGCTCACCGGAAGTCATAAGGCTGTGCTCATAGGAGTACTTCTTGCCGTCACCCATACGGTACTGGTCGCGATAGAACACACCGCCGGGGATATAGCTGAAGTGACCGTTTACGCCGTCGATATAGTCCACATCCCAGGTTCCCAGGTCGGAATAAGCCTCTTCGCTGCCGCCTGCATGGACAAAGATGGCATCGTGTCCCAGTGCCAGCTCGATATAGTATCGGCGAGCGGAGCGCACGGAACCCAGAACTTCTATGCCCTCAACGGACTGGTACACGCCCAGCATACGGGTGATACCACCCTCGGCAATGACCTCGTAAATTATATCAGCCTGACCGTTGCCCTGCTGAGGCTGGGCCTCTTTGATATTATTGAGCATTACCGCTATGGGGCGCACATTGCTCACGTCTACCGCTACCGGCTCACCCGTAAGCGGATTTTCGGGGCCGTTATAGGGTGTCGGGGTGGGTTCGGGCGTAGGCTCGGGAGTAGGCGTGGGTGTAGGTGTCGGAGTCGGGGTCGGCGTAGGCGCAGGCGTTGCCGTGGGGGTTATAGTCACTTCCTCAGACCAATCCGGTTCACCGCAAGCTGCTGCGGAAAGGAGCAGCAACAGCATAAGCATAAGGGCTAAAATTCTCTTTAACATAGGTTTCCCCTCTTATAATCAAAAAGTAAAGTCGACACACTTCGACAGTTTATATTTTACTTTTTCGGATAAAGATTGTCAACCATGCAAAGATTGGCAAAAAGGCGAAGCCAAAGCTTCGCCTTCTCTTTTACTTTTTATTTAAAATAACCCTTGAAAATTTCCGCCGCATCTTCGGCCTTTTCGGCTACGGCGAAGAAAATATAATTATCCGCGGTTTCCAGCACATAATTCTCAACCAGCTTAAGCTGTTCGGGCAGATACTGGCTCCACTGCTCGGTCAGCGCAGCATGGTGCGCCATTACTTCCTCCTTGACGCTTTCAAGCTGCCCTTCTTTGCACTTGGCAATAAAGAACTCGGACGCGCTCACGTTCATCATGGGGAACTGGAAAACGAAGCTTTCCAGCTTTTCGGGATCGATACCCGTTATATCCTTAAGGCTATCGGCAGGAACTGCCTCGGTAACGGGGAACGTATCGCCGTATTCATCGTAAATAGCGTTCCATATGCTTTCGGGAGATACATTGTCATTTCCCTGCATATTCCCGTTCATATCCTCGCCGCCGTTTTCAGGTTCTGTGGAGGGCGCAGTGTCGGGAGTGGGCTCAGGAGTAATCACGGGAGTATTGGTAGGAGTCGCTGTGGGGACGGTAGTGCCTGCATCGGGCACATCATTCGGGGATGCACTGCCGCTGTCCTTAGTGGCGCAGGCGGCAAAGCTGAGCATCATCGCCAGTGCCAGTACGAGAGCAATTATGTTTTTCATTTCACTGTATTCCTTTCCTGCAGGTCTTCCGTCGGCCTGCTTTTCCATAGTTTGATTTGTTTTGCGCCAAGTTATGCATCTTCTTAATTGCAAAATTTATAAAAATGCCACCCATGACTTTGGGTGGCATCGTTATGCGTCAATCGCCGCAATTAATTTTTGATTTTCGTTTTTTCGGGCAGCTGAGTGATGATTATTGCCGCAAACATTACGATACATCCGATAGCTTCGCGGGCGGTGGGTATTTCACGGAGGATAATCATACCAGCCAGCACAGCAAATACGGACTCAAGGCTCATAAGCAGTGATGCCACGGTGGGACGGGTGTACTTCTGGCCCACTATCTGCAGGGTATATGCCACTCCGCAGGAAAGCACACCTGCATAGAGGATGGGCACGGCAGCCTTCATAAGTCCGTCGATCTGCGGCTCCTCGAAAATGAACATCAGTATGCTCGAAATAACTCCACAGACAAGGAACTGTATGCAGGAAAGCTTAACGCCGTCAACAATGCTTGCATAGTGGTCAACCACTACTATATGGAACGAGAATGCAATGGCACAGAGCAGCACCAGCGTATCACCCAGGGAAAGGCGGAACCCATCCGTCATACTGAGCAGGTACAGACCTACCATTGCCATTATTACGCACATCCATATGCGCAGCGATACTTTCTTTTTCATAAAAAGGCCAAGTACAGGCACCACAACTATGTAAAGTGCAGTTATAAAACCTGCCTTGCCTGCCGTAGTATACTGTATGCCTGCCTGCTGCAGATTAGCGGCAACGGTCAGAATAATACCGCAGATAATACCGGCTTTCCAAAGCTGAGCCTTTTCCTTTTTCCCGGGTTTAACGTATTCTCCCTTTTTCTTTTTTACAGATGTAAGAGCCAATATCACAGGCACCAGCACCGCCGAACCGATAAGGGAACGCACACCCTGAAAAGTAAACGCGCCGATATGATCCATGCTGACACTTTGGGCAACGAAGGCAGCGCCCCAAATGACCGCAGTTATAACCAGAAGGATATTACCCTTCATCTCTCCGTTTTTCATAATTTCTTTCCTTTCCGCTATGGGATATCCTCCAAATTATATACTCCTGCCCACTTTCCGTCAATTGCAAAATGTGAATATGTTCATTTTTCACAAAGGCTTTTTTCTTTCCAAAAAGTGTCTTTTTTTGCGTTTTTTGCGGTGTTTTTTCATTTGTTGCAGCCAAAAATTAATTATTTAATATTGCACATAATCCCAATTCATATTATAATACTTTATATTGAGTAACTATGTTTATTTAAAATACCCAACGTACTCAAGGAATACGGAAAGGAGAAAAATAATGAATCTTCAGAGAATGCGCATAGACATTAACGGCGTTGAAAGACCTGTTGTCTATGATCCCGAGAAGGACACTCTTGCAACCGTGCTTCGCCGCATGGGTCTTACCGGTGTTAAGGTAGGCTGCGGCGTTGGTGTTTGCGGCGCCTGCTCCATCCTTTACAATGGCGAGGTTATCCGTTCCTGCACCAAGAAGATGAAGAACGTTGAAGAGTACTCCAAGATCATCACCATCGAGGCTCTTGGTACCGCAGCCAACCTCCATCCCCTCCAGCAGGCATGGATCACCTACGGCGGCGTACAGTGCGGCTTCTGCACCCCCGGCTTCATCGTTTCCGCTTACGGTCTGCTCCAGACCAACCCCAACCCCACCCGTGAGGAAGTCCGTGAGTGGTTCCGCGTTCACAAGAACGTTTGCCGCTGCACCGGCTACAAGCCTATCGTAGACGCTGTTATGGCTGCTGCTGCTGTTATGCGCGGCGAAAAGACCATGGCTGACATCACCTACGATTTCGAAGGCGAGAAGGACATCTATGGTTCCAACCATCCCCGTCCCGCTGCTCTGTCCAAGGTTCTCGGCGTAGCTGACTATGGTAACGACGTTATCATGCAGGCTCCCGAAGGCACCGTTCACCTGGCAGTTGTTCTCTCCGACGCTATCCATGCAAAGATCATCAACATTGATACCACCGAGGCTGAGAAGGCTCCCGGCGTTATCAAGGTTCTCACTGCTAAGGACGTCCCCGGCGACAACAACATGGAAGTTCCCGCTATCGTTCCCCGTCAGAAGGGTAATGCTCTTACCGTCTTCCCCGTAATCTGCGGTGAGAAGGTTCTCCGTAAGGGCGACGTAGTTGCTGTTGTCTGCGCCGATACCCGCGAGCATGCACGCGAGGCTGCAAAGCTTGTTAAGCAGAACCTCGAGCCCCTGCCCGCTTACACCACCCTGCCCGAGGCAGCTGCTCCCAACGCTCTGCAGCTCTTCGACGCAATGCCCAACTTCTACATGACTCAGCCCGTATTCAAGGGCACCGATCCCGACGAGATTTTCGAGGATGCAGCTCACGTAGTAGGCGGCAGCTTCCACTCTCAGCATGAGCCCCACCTGCCCATCGAGTCCGACAGCGTTCTTTCTTACTTCGATCCCGACGGAATGCTGACCCTCCAGTGCAAGGTTCAGGCTATCACCGAGTGTATCGACACCATCTCCCTTGGTCTTAACTATCCCAAGGAGAACATCCGCATGATCCAGAACCCCACCGGTGCTGCTTTCGGTTACGCTATCACTCCCAACACCTACGTTCTCTGCGCTCTGGCTACCCTGATCCTGGGCTGCCCCTGCTCTCTCGAGCTTAGCTGGGATGAGTTCAACCACATGACCGGTAAGCGTTCTGCTACCTACACCAACGGTAAGCTCGCTATTGACGAAGAGGGTAACATCCTTGCTGCTGAGTATGACTGCGGTCTTGACCACGGTGCATACGCAGTTGTTGCAGGTAAGATCTTCAACAACCTCGTCAGCGTTGGCTTCCACGGCTACAACGTTCCCAACTTCAAGGGTCTGGTTCGTGGTGTTGCCACCAACCACGCCTTCAACACCGCATACCGCGGCTTCGGCGCTCCCCAGATCTACACCACCACCGAGGCTCTCATCGACATGGCAGCCGAGGAAATCGGCATGGATCCCTGGGAGTTCCGTTACAAGAACTGCGCTCGCGAAGGTTCTATGACCATCAACAGCCGTCCCTACAAGGCTCATCCCTATCCCCAGCTGCTTGAGATGATCAAGCCCTACTACGATGAGTACAAGGCTCTTGCTGAGCAGGGCAAGGCAGAAGGCAGAAAGACCGGCGTTGGTATCTCCCTCGGCGGCTTCCTGTGCACCATCGGCTTCATCGATTCTTCTGACTGCGCTATCGAGCTCAATCCCGACGGCACCATCACCAACTACAACACTTGGGAAGATGTTGGCCAGGGCGGCGACATCGGCGCTCTCACCCACACCGTTAAGGCTCTTGAGCCCATGGGCATCAAGGCTTCCCAGGTACGTCTCGTTATGAACGAGCGTCCTCTGTGCCCCGACTCCGGCCTCTCCGCCGCAAGCCGCCAGCACTACATGACCGGTAACGCTATCATCGACGGCTGCAACAAGCTGATGGATGCTATGCGCAAGGCCGACGGCACCTTCCGCACCTATGACGAGATGGTAGCCGAGGGTATCCCCACCAAGTACATTGGTCACTACGACCAGTTCGGTCTGGGTCTGCCTCCCGGACTCGATCCCAACACCGGTGAAGGCGACAAGGACGCTGAGTTCATGTACGCTGTTAACACCTGCCTGGTTGAGGTTGACGACAACGGCAAGACCACCGTTCTCAAGTACACCTGCGCCTGCGACGTCGGCGTAGTCGGCAACAAGCTGGCTGTTGACGGTCAGGCATACGGCGGTCTCTCTCACTCCATCGGCTTCGCTCTGTCTGAGGATTATCAGCAGACCAAGAAGTTCAACAACATCGCCGGTTCCGGTATTCCCACCATCGATGCTATCCCCGATGACTTCAACGTTCTCTACATGGAGCGTCCCAGACCTCTCGGCCCCCAGGGCTCCGCAGGCTGCTCCGAGTGCTTCCAGAGCTCCGGTCATATGGCTGTTATCAACGCCATCAACAACGCTGCCGGCGTTCGTATCTACGCTCTGCCCGCAACTCCCGAGAAGGTTAAGGAAGCTATGGACAAGAAGGCTCGCGGTGAGGACCTCACTCCCGAACCCTATTGGCTCGGCTCCGAGCTCAACGAAGAGCTGGACCTCATCAAGGCTAACCCCCTGTGATCAGCTGAATAGGGAAGCTTCTTAATCAAGTTTCTAAGTTAACGATAAGCAGGGTATGCCAAACATACCCTGCTTATTGCCTATTTCTACCTTTATTTTCAAGGAGGTATCTTCTTTATGAATCAGGAAGAAGCAACAATACTCACAGAACGATGTTTTAACGGCGAGCCCGCCTCCTGCTCCTTCGCCTGCCCCTTCCATATGGATCTGCGCAATTTCCTCGACAAAGCTGCCAACGGCAAATGGTCTGCTGCCTACAAAGCTCTTCGCAGCGCCGTTTTCTTCCCCGTTGTAGTTTCCAAGCTCTGCCCCCGTCCCTGCCAGGGCGCTTGCCAGCGCTGCGCAACCGGTGACGAGCCTGTAGCCATAGGCATGATCGAGGAAGCCTGCCTTAACTATGTAAAATCCCGCAAGGCCGATTCCTATGCCCTGCCCCCCAAAAGCGAAAAGATCGCCATCGTGGGTGCCGGTATGGCCGGTCTTTCCTGCGCACTGCACCTCGCCCAAAAGAAATTCGGCGTAACTGTATATGACAAGGCCGAAGGTTGGGGCGGTCAGCTCCGCAGTCATCCCGATTTTGAACTTTTTGACGCGGACATAGCCCTGCAGTTCTCTGCCACCAAGGCCGAGTTCCGCTTTAACACTGAAATCAAGAGTCTCGACGAGCTCAGCGAATATGACGCGGTATACGTTGCAACCGGCCGCGACGGCGAGTGCTTCGGACTTACAGATAGCTGGGACAGCACCCTTATGACCACTTCCGACAGCAAGGTATTCCTCGGAGGCGAACTTTGCGGTCTCAGCCTTATGGAGGGCATAGCCCAGGGCGCAGAGGCAGCCAAGGTCATTGAGGTCTATCTCCAGATAGGCAAAGCCTCCCTGCCCGCAAGCACATATGCCAAGGGTTACTGCGGCCACACCATTGACCACAGCGGCAAGGAAAGCGTTGCCCGCATCGTGCCTGCCGACGGCGCAGCCTACAGCGAAGAGGAAGCCAAGGCAGAGGCCGCACGCTGCCTCAAGTGCGACTGCGACGGCTGCATGACAGCCTGCGAAATGCTGAAAATGTACCGCAAAAAGCCCGTGAAGCTGGCGGTAGAGGTATATGCCGACTCCAAGGCCAAGCCTCCCATTGCTCCTTGCTCCATGACCCGCCAGACCTTCTCCTGCAATGACTGCGGCTACTGCAAGTCCATCTGCCCCGAGGGTGTGGACATCGGCGCACTGCTCAGTCTGGGCAGAACCGTTCGCGTTGCTGCAAACACCCAGCCCAAGGCTCTGCATCATTTCTGGCTTGGTGAAATGGACTTCGCTACCGGCGAAGCTTCTTACGCTTCTCCCTCTCAATACAAATACATGTTCTTCCCCGGCTGTCAGCTTTCCGCTTCCAGCCCTGAGCTGGTTGAGAAAACCTACGCCTATCTTTCCGAAAAGTATGACGCAGGTATATATCTCGGCTGCTGCGGTGCACCCGCCCACTGGGCCGGAGAAGCCGATCGCATGAGCGAGAACGTAGCCAAAATCCGGAAGGTATGGGAGGATGCAGGCAAGCCCGCTTTCGTATTCGCCTGCGCCAGCTGCGCCAAGCTTTTCGCGGCATTTATGCCCGATATTCCCCGCCTCACCGTATATCAGCTGCTGGCCGAGGACGAAAACCTCGTGCCTGCCGCCAAGTTCCCCGCAGCCTCCATATTCGATCCCTGCGCAGCCCGCGACTTCGACGAGATGCAGCAGAGCGTCCGTCGCCTTGCCGAAAAGTCAGGCGCAGCGCTGGAGGAGTTGAAGGAAAAGAACCGCTGCTGCGGCTATGGCGGCCAGATGAAAACCGCAAACCCCAAGCTTTACAATGAGATTGCCGAAAACCGCGCAGCCTTGGGCGAAAAGCCCTACATCGTTTACTGCGCCAACTGCCGCGAGGTATTCCTTTCCAAGGATAAGGAATGCGCCCACATTCTGGACATGGTGTTCGGAGAAGGTGCAGTAAAGGCAGTTCCGTCGCTGCAGGAAAAGAGGGACAACGTTATTATGCTCAAGAAAAAGTTTATGAAGTCCATTGAGGGTAAAGACTTCGTTCCCACCGCCAAGGAATGGGACGGCCTGACCCTTATCGTTCCCGATGAGGTCACCGCCGCCATGAACGAAAAGCTCATTACTCTCAG
>JAFYLI010000022.1 GCA_017537165.1 Oscillospiraceae bacterium
CTCACCTGCTTTTCTGAAAATAATACCATTTGTAACAATTTATTATAATGGAACGCAGGCAGTTTGTAAAGAGGGGAGCGTGCAAAAAAGCCCGCATCTGCAGGGCTGTGCAGATGCGGGCGATATAATTATGCTTCCATTGCGGCTGCGACAAAGTCCTCGCAGCTCTTCATGGCTTCCAGTGTGTCGCCAAGCAGGCGGTCAAGCTCCCAACCGAGGCGCTCGGCACCTTGGGAAATGACATCGCGGGAACAACCGGCGGCAAACTTCTTGTCCTTGTACTTCTTCTTAAGGCTGGAAAGCTCCATGTCCTTGCAGCTCTTGGAGGGGCGCATGCGGGCCGCCGCTCCGATAAGGCCGGTAAGCTCGTCGCAGGCAAAAAGAACTTTTTCCATTTCATGCTCGGGCTCAACGGTGCTGCAAAGGCCGTAACCATGGGAGCAGACGGCGTGAATGAATTCTTCGGAGCAGCCACCCTCGCGGAGTATATCGGGAGCCTTTTGGCAATGCTCCTCGGGATAAAGTTCGTAGTCGATATCGTGCAGCAGGCCGACGGTAGCCCAAAAATCTGCGTCCTCGCCGTAACCGAGCTGCTCGGCGAACCAACGCATAACACCCTCTACGGTGTAAGCGTGCTGCAGATGGAATGCTTCGGTGTTATATTTTTTCAAAAGCGCCAGCGCATCGGCGCGGCTGATAACGTCTTTCATGGAAACTCTCCTTTGAATGATTGTGTACTGATTGTATACCCAAACCGCACAGATTTCCAGCTTTTTATTGCGAAACAGCGGATATACTGCTATGATTAGCTTAAACAAACATTTATGGAGGTAGACCATGCGCAGAATAACACTTGGAAGAACCGGATTGAATGTAAACGCCAACGGGTTCGGTGCGCTGCCCGTGCAGCGCGTAAGCCTTGGCGAGGCCGTGTATCTTCTGCAGAAAGCTTTTTATAAC
Organism: Oscillospiraceae bacterium; assembly: GCA_017537165.1. Classification (GTDB taxonomy): domain Bacteria; phylum Bacillota; class Clostridia; order Oscillospirales; family Oscillospiraceae; genus RGIG6375. The sequence goes on from JAFYLI010000022.1 coordinate 961, forward strand.
GGAATAGACTTTTTCGATACCGCCCGCTTCTATACCGACAGTGAGGTGAAGCTGGGCGCCGCCTTTGAGCATATCCGCGACCGCGTCATCATCGCCACCAAGACGGGTGCTCAGGATGCTGAAGGATTTTGGAAGGATCTTGAGACCAGCCTTAATAATCTGAAGACCGATCACGTGGACATCTATCAGTTCCACAATCCCTCCTTCGTGCCCCTGCCCGGCGACGGAACCGGACTTTATGAGGCCATGCTGGAGGCCAAAAAGCAGGGTAAGGTACGCTTTATAGGTATCACCAACCATCGTATCGCCCTTGCCGAGCAGGCGGTTGAGAGCGGCCTTTACGATACTTTGCAGTTCCCTTTCTCTTACCTTGCTTCGGAAAGAGAAAAGGCTCTTGTGGAGCTGTGCAAGGAGAAGAACGTTGGTTTTATCGCCATGAAGGCACTGTCCGGCGGTCTCATCACCAACTCGGCAGCTGCTCACGCGTTTATGTCTCAGTACGATAACGTGCTGCCCATCTGGGGTGTTCAGCGCGAGCACGAGCTGGACGAGTTCCTTTCCTATCAGGATAACGCTCCCGAATTTTCAGCGGAAATTCAGGCTATAATAAAGCGCGATAAGCTGGAGCTGGCAGGCGACTTCTGCCGTGGCTGCGGTTACTGCATGCCTTGCCCCAAGGGCATCGAGATCAATAACTGCGCCCGCATGAGCCTCATGCTGCGCCGCGCCCCCTGGCAGGAATACACAACTCCCGAATGGCACGAGAAGATGGCGAAGATAAAGGATTGCATCAGCTGCGGCAAGTGCAAGGCTAAGTGTCCTTATTCTTTGAACACTCCTGCTCTGCTTAGGAAAAATCTTGAAGATTTCGAAGAATTTACCGCAAAGTTGAAATAAAATTCATACAAAGCGCTTATCTTATGAGCAGGGAAGCAACGGGCTCGGCCATGCCGATGAGGACGATGAAGCTGATAACCTTGATGTAACCCATGATAGCAGACTTGGTTTTACGCATATTGAAAAACTCCTTTCAGTGTTAAGAGCGCCGAAGCGCGTTCGTTCGTTTGTTCGATTCATGATTGCAGTATAAACCTTTCTGTGTCCAAAAAAAAGTACTTTTTGAGCAGTTTGCGAATTTTTGTTCGATTGATAAAATGGAACAAATGTTCGATGTATGCTTTTTGGTTGTTTTGCATAAAAGAGGCGCTATATGAAAAATCCTTTAAAGCGGCTGCCTGACATAAGGCAGCCCGAAAACAGATACCTTTGGTATATTCTTGTGCTGCCTGCGTTCCTTGTTTGCTTTATATTGCAGGAGCGTTTTGGCAGCGGGGAGTATTGGGCATCCTATATTCCGATGGATGATAAAATACCTTTTTGCGAATATTTCGCGCTGCCCTACGTGATGTGGTATCCCTTTATGTTCGGCACGGGATTGTTTTTGCTTATCCGCGACCATGAGGGATTTAAAAGGTATATGACCTTTATCGGCATAGCCTTCGGAGTTACGCTGCTGTTCTGTGCCGTTTTTCCCAATGGGCAGGATCTGCGGCCCGAAGAGTTTCCACGCAGCAATCTTTTCACGTGGGTGCTGGGAAATCTTTATAGGATAGACGATAATCAGAACGTACTGCCCAGTATGCACGTCCTCGGATCCTTTGCCGCAGCTGCCGGATGGTGCATGTCGCCAATGGTAAAAAGCCGATGGATAAAACTCGGAGCCGTAATTCTGGCGGCGATGATAAGCGTATCCACGGTGTTTGTAAAGCAGCATTCGGTGCTGGATATCTTCACGGCGCTGCCCATTGCGGCTGTGTTGTTCCTTATCATCTATAAGCCTAAAAAAAGAAAACCGACAGGTCATTGACCTGTCGGTTTTTTGCGTCATATGTGTTATATGTTATTGCCGTGATTTATGAAATGCAGGATCATATCTCTCGTCAGGCTGATACGGTCGTCGGGGAGGTGAACCTCATCGCGGCGGAACCAGCTTGCGTCGCTGAGCTCGGTGCGGTCAACGGTTACAACGTCGCTGCCGTCAAGCTCGGCAAAGAAACCCAGCAGCATACTGGAGGAGAGACCCCAGGGCTGGCTGCCGTAATAGCGAATGTTCTTTACGCGGATACCCGTTTCCTCCATGACCTCGCGGCGTACGCTGTCCTCGGGGCTTTCGCCGAATTCACAGAAGCCTGCGATAAGAGCGTAGTTGGTGTAGTCGCGGCCTGCATAGTGAGTCAACAGCATGCGGTCGCCGTCGGTAACGCAGACGATAACAACGGGAGAAATCTTGGGATATACGGTGTTCTTGCAGTGGGGGCAGACAAGGCTGCGCTCGGTGGTGCCGCGCTCCATTTCCTTGCCGCAGCGGCCGCAGAAGCGATTGTCAGCGTACCAGCCCGTGAGGTGATAAGCTGTTACAGCGGCGAAATTCAGCGGGGAGGGCATGGTGTGCATAAGCTCACCAACGTGGTGAGGTTCAAAGCCTGCGGGGGATTCAACGGCATCCATGGGCGCAAAATAGAAATAGCGGTCGTCTATGGCGAAAAGGGGGAATGCCGCGGCAACGTCCGCGCCGAAGTCGGCGAAGGTGGGCAGCGCGGGATCATTACCCGTGCGGCTGACTATCATAGGGCCGTTGACTATAAGTAGATAATCATTGGGGGTGGGAGCGCGGTCGGGGGTATAGGTATTATCGAAAACGGAAGGGGATATTTCCTGAATCATCATAGTGATGCACCTCGCAGTTTTTTATTTTAATATATCACTGTTTATCATGCAATGGTAGTACTTTGTAGCAAAAAAACGTGTAAAAGAATAGCGAACAATGAATTATATGGACTGAAACTCAGAAAAACGAAACCGTCCTGCATTACAAGAATGCAGGACGGTAATCATTTTACATATCGCGGCAGAACTTGTTGCCGAGTCTGGTTGCCCAGCCTTCGAACCATATACTGTCATAAGGCTTGAGCTGGGTCTTGGGTCTGATGCGCTGAATAATATTGCGCGTGTGATAACGCAGGGCTGAGGGGAGACATATAATGATAGGCATCAAAGGGCCAAGCATGATGTTTTGATAGCCGTGTCCGTGCTCATGCTCCAAAAGGTGGCGGCTGGGGTTTTTGCATGTGATAATAAGCCAGCCGAAGCTGAAACCGCCCCAGTTTTTGCCTATCTCAAACCGCACACAGTGTCCGAATCGCTGCGGCTTCCTGCCAAAAAGGAGAAGCACCGCGCAATAAATCAGGCCGCCTAAAGATAGGGGCAGGCCCCATGTAAAGGACAACAGATAAAAAGTGGAACGCTTCACTTAATCACTTACGAGGCTGCGCAGCCACTTGCCCTGCTTGAGCAGGTATGCGCCGATGAAGCACTTGATGAAGTCCAGCGCGGAAATAACGATGTAAAGGGGGAAAATAGGCATACCGGTGAAGCGGGAAAGAATGAATGCCACGGGGACGCTGATTACCCAAATGTAACCGCTGTCAAAGATAAAGGTAACGCCTGTAAGACCACCGGAACGGAGGGTGAAATATGTGGAGTTTGAGAATGCGTTGAAGGGCAGCATAATAGCACCTACGATAAGGAACTTAGCTGCAAGATCCTTTACCAGATCGGTGGTGTTGTAGAGGTTGGGAATGAAGGGGGCGCAAATGCCCATTATAATGCCGACACCGAGGCAAACTACGATGCAGCAGAAAATCAGCTTGGTATCCTCATCCTTGGCTCTCTTCAGGTCGCCGGA
>JAFYLI010000002.1 GCA_017537165.1 Oscillospiraceae bacterium
CTTGGTGCTATTCTTCATTCAGCCGTTTAAAACAGTAAAGTTTTAAACCAATGAACGGAGGTATAATATGCTTTTCAAGATCCTTATTCTCATCGTCTTTTTCGCAGTTACCGTAGGTATAGGCATATATTGTCGCAAGACTGCCACCGACGTTAACGGCTTTGTACTCGGCGGACGCAGCGTAGGCCCATGGCTGACCGCTTTCGCTTACGGCACATCCTACTTTTCCGCAGTTATCTTCATCGGCTACGCAGGTCAGTTTGGCTGGAAATACGGCATTGCCTCCACTTGGATCGGCCTTGGCAACGCATTCATCGGCTCGCTGCTGGCGTGGGTAGTTCTGGGCCGCAGGACAAGAATTATGACTCAGCATCTCGGCAGCGCCACCATGCCCGAGTTCCTTGGCCGCCGCTTTGGCAGCAAGGCACTTAAAATCGCCGCCGCAGTTATCGTTTTCATCTTCCTCATTCCCTACACCGCATCTCTCTACAACGGTCTCTCCCGTCTTTTCGAGATGGCCTTCCACGTTGACTACACCGTATGCGTTGTGGCCATGGCTATCCTCACCGGTATTTACGTTATCGCCGGCGGCTACATGGCCACCGCCATCAACGACTTCATTCAGGGCATTATCATGCTGGTGGGTATAGTTCTGGTAATAGCCGCAGTTCTTGCCGGCAAAGGCGGCCTTTTAGAGGCATACAAGAGTCTGGCCGCAGTTTCCGACCCCACAGTTTCCTCCATGCCCGGCGCATTCGCATCCTTCTTCGGCCCCGACCCCGTCAATCTGCTTGGCGTTGTTATCCTCACCTCTCTCGGTACTTGGGGGCTGCCTCAGATGGTGCAGAAGTTCTACGCCATCAAGAGCGAGCAGGCAATCAAGAAGGGTACTATTATATCCACCCTCTTCGCCCTTATCGTTGCGGGCGGCTGCTACTTCCTCGGCGGCTTCGGCAGACTTTTCTCCGACGAGATAGACATTGCCGCAGGCGGATATGACTCTATCATCCCCACTATGATCTCCGGTCTGCCCGATATTCTTATCGCAATCACTGTAGTGCTGGTTCTCTCCGCATCCATGTCCACCCTCTCCAGCCTTGTTATTGCATCCAGTTCCACTCTCACTCTCGACCTTATCAAGGGTCACCTTGTAAAAGATCTCAGCGAAAAGAAGCAGGTTTCCATCATGCGCGTACTGATCGTGGTATTCATCGTTGTCTCTTCCGTTATCGCCATCGTTCAGTATAAGAGCAGCGTTACCTTTATCGCCCAGCTTATGAGCGTAAGCTGGGGCGCACTGGCAGGCGCATTCCTTGCACCTTTCCTCTACGGTCTCTACATGAAGCGCACTTCCAAGGTTGCCGTTTGGGTAAGCTACATCTTCGGCGCAGGCATTATGCTGCTCAATCTTCTCTTCCGCTCCTCCTTCCCCCCTATCCTTCAGTCCCCCATCAACTGCGGCGCATTCGCCATGATAGCAGGTCTTATCCTCGTTCCCATCATTTCCTTCGTAACCAAAGCTCCCGATGCTACACTGGTTGACAGTTGCTTCGCCTGCTATGAAGAAAAAGTTCTCGTCAGCGCAAAACGCGCCCTCAGTGACAAGGAACAGTAACGTTCCAAAGCTGTACCAATAAAACACTTTTTGACGAGCAAAACCCCACGAATCGAAAGATTCGTGGGGTTTTGCTATATGTATCAACTGTTGAGCCAAGTTTCATCGTATTCCGCTTTGGGTGCGCGAGCCATAAGGTCAATGGCTGCGGTGCGAGGATCTTTACCCTCAAACAGCACTTTGCCCAGCTCTTCGGCAATAGGCATCTCAACGCCTGCCTTGCGCGATAGCTCTATAGCCGCTGCGGTGGCGTAATAACCCTCCACTATAGCGCCTACCTTTTCATTGGCTTCAGCGGCGCTCATGCCCTGACCGATATACATACCCGCGCTGCGGTTTCTGGAATGGCGGGAGGTGCAGGTAACGAAAAGGTCGCCCACGCCCGCAAGGCCTGCGGTAGTCTCTTTTCTGCCGCCAAGGGCAGCGCAGAGGTTCGCCATTTCGTTCAAGCCGCGAGTCATCATCATTGCATTACTGTTGTCGCCAAAACCAAGTCCCATGCAGATACCCGAGCACATAGCGATAATATTCTTCAGCGCGCCGCAAAGCTCCACACCCACAACGTCGGAGGTGGTGTAAATGCGGAACAGATTGCTCGTTACCATATTCTGCACCTGCAGGGCGGTATTTTCACTTACGGATGCCACAACGCAGCCCGTGGGAATACCTCCGGCAACCTCCTCGGCGTGGGAGGGGCCGGAAAGCACGGCAATACGTTCCTCGCCGCCTATTTCTTCGGCAATCACCTGAGTCATGCGCAGGGAGGTTCCGCGCTCTATACCCTTTGCCGCAGAAATTACGATCGCGTCATCGCGGACAAGGCCGCGCAGATTCTTCGCGGTTTCGCGCACCGCGATGGATGGCGTTACCACCAGCACAGCATCAGCGGTTTCCACGCCCGTAAGGCCGTCGGCAAAAAGGAGGTTTTCCGGCAGTATCACGCCCGGCAGACGGGGATTTTCGCGGGTCTCGCGCAGCAGAGCCGAGCGGTGGGTATGCAGGGAATGAAGCGTTACCTCATGCCCGTTTCTCGCCACAGCGCAAGCAAGGGCGGTGCCCCAGCTGCCGCTTTCAAGAACAGATATTTTCATGGATTATACTCCTATAAAGACTCAGCGGGGTCTTTGCCCCGCTGAATTATCTCATTATTCGTCGTCTACGTCCTCAAAGACGTTGAACTTTACTTCCTTTGCAGGCTTCGCAGGCTTTTCCTCTTTTGCGGGACGAGCCTTGGCAGCGGCGGGCTTACCGCCCAGCTCCAGTTTACGCTCCTTGCCTGCAATGAGGCGGAGAATATTCTGGCGGTGCATAACTATAAGCAGCAGTCCGCACATGAGGGCCAGAACGACCTGCAGCCACCAGCCGCCAAAAATAGCGGTGCCGATGGGGCACATTGCACCTGCGCAGACAGAGCCGAGAGATACATACTTGGTAAATACAACCGCGATAATGAATACCAGCCAGCAAAGAAGGCCGATACGCCAGTCCATCATAAGAACAAGGATACCGCCGCAGAGGACACCCTTGCCGCCCTTGAAGTCATAGTAAACAGGGAATGCGTGACCCAGCATTACGAAGAAGCCTGCAAAGAGCTTGCCGACCATACCGTGTCCGTGGATCTTGATGAGCGCCCAGCCAAGCCATACGGCAAGCGCAGTCTTGATAATATCTATGGCAAGGACAAGCAGTATGCCCTTTGTACCGAAATTGCGGTAGAAGTTAGTAAGACCTGCATTTCCGCTGCCAAGCTCGCGGATATCCTTCTTAAAGAAATACTTGGAGGCAATTATGGAGCCGTTTACCGCACCCAGCAGGTAAGCAACTATGGCAACTATAAAAAGGCAGAAAGTAAGCATCTTTGTACCCTCTCTTTATATTTAGTATTGTGATTTATTGTATCATATCTTTTATTTGTATGGAAGATATTTTTTTATTTTTCGTTTCGGAGCTTTATTATGCGGTCGCGGAGCACGGCTGCGTATTCAAATTCAAGCAGCTTGGAGGCGCGCTGCATTTCCTTTTCCAGCTTTGCGATAGCGTCCTCCCGTTCCTTTTTCGTCATCTTCACGCCGTCGGCGCGCTTGCCGCGGCCCTTGCTGTCATCGTCGGGACGGGATATCTCGATAAGATCGCGAACGCTCTTAATAACCGTCTTGGGCACGATGCCGTTGGCCTTATTATAGGCATCCTGCTTTTCGCGACGGCGCTCAGTTTCGTCGATCGCTCGGCGCATGGAGGGCGTAACCGTATCGGCGTACATTATTACCTGACCTTCGGCATTTCGCGCCGCGCGGCCTATGGTCTGGATAAGGCTGGTCTCACTGCGGAGAAAGCCTTCCTTATCGGCATCCAAAATGGCAACGAGGGATACTTCCGGCAGGTCAAGACCCTCACGGAGCAGGTTTATGCCTACCAGCACGTCGAACTCGCCCAGGCGCAGGTCGCGGACTATCTCCATTCGCTCAAGGCTGTTTACGTCATGGTGCATATACCGCACTCTGATACCCGACTTCTGCAGGTACTCGGTAAGGTTTTCCGCCATTTTCTTGGTCAGCGTGGTTACCAGCACTCGCTCGGAGCGCTGAGTGCGCGCGTTTATCTCCCCGATAAGATCGTCTATCTGTCCTTCCGTGGGACGGACGGAGATCATGGGATCCAGCAGGCCGGTGGGGCGGATTATCTGCTCAACTATCTGTCCCGAGCGTTCCCGCTCATAGTCGGCGGGGGTTGCGGAAACATAGATGACCTGATTTATGCGCTCTGTAAACTCTTCAAAGTTCAGCGGTCTGTTGTCAAAGGCACTGGGCAGGCGGAAACCGTATTCAACAAGGCTGTTCTTTCTCGCCCTGTCTCCTGCGTACATCGCCCGCACCTGAGGCAGCGTAACGTGGGATTCGTCCACGAAAAGGACGAAGTCCTTGGGGAAATAGTCCAGCAGCGTCATGGGTGCGCTGCCAGGTGCGCGCTCGCTGATTATTCGGGAATAGTTCTCTATACCCGTGCAGTAACCCAGCTCACGCATCATTTCCATATCGTACATGGTGCGCTGGCGAAGTCGCTGCTCCTCCACCAGTTTTTCTTCGGCCTTGAACCACGCGCAGCGCTGATTCATTTCCTCTTCTATGGTCTTCAGCGCCCTGTCCATTTTTTCCTTGGTGGTAACGTAATGGGAGGCGGGATAGACCGCCGCATGGGATACTCTTCGGCTTACGGCGCCCGTAACGGGGTTTATCTCGCTTATGCGGTCTATTTCGTCGCCGAAAAACTCCACGCGCAGGGCATAGTCCCTTGCGTAGACGGGGAATATCTCGATAGTATCGCCGCGGACGCGGAACATATTGCGGTCAAAGGCAATATCGTTGCGCTCGTAGCGAATTTCAATTAGCTTCTTTATAACTTCATCTCGGTCGCGGGTCTGTCCCTCGCGGAGAGAGAGCACCATATTCTTATAGTCTATGGGGTCGCCCAGACCGTATATGCAGGACACAGAAGCCACAACGATAACGTCTCGCCGCTCAAAAAGAGATGTCGTTGCCGAATGGCGCAGGCGCTCGATTTCATCGTTGATGGCGGCATCTTTTTCTATATAGGTATCGGTATGGGCTATGTAAGCCTCGGGCTGATAGTAATCGTAATAGCTGACGAAGTATTCCACCGCGTTATTGGGGAAAAACTCGCGGAATTCCGAACACAGCTGCGCCGCCAAGGTCTTATTATGAGCCAGCACCAGCGTGGGCCGCTGCAGGCGCTCGATCACCTTGGCCATGGTATAGGTCTTACCCGAACCGGTAACGCCCAGCAGAGTTTGCTCATCAAGACCCATTTCCACGCCCTTTGCAAGGGCTTCGATGGCCTCGGGCTGGTCGCCTGCGGGTGTATATTCACTTATGACCTTAAATTCAGCCATATTTCCTCCGTTAATCCATATATCCGCATTCGTTCATTGACGCAAACTCGTTGCCGACAACGATAAGATGGTCGGTGAGCGCCACTCCTACGGCTCCCAGCGCCTCGCGTATGCGCCGCGTTGCCGCCACGTCCTCGACGGAAGGCATGGGCACTCCGCCCGGGTGGTTATGGGCCAGCAGTACGCTGTCCGCCTTATGGCTCACAGCCAGCTCCACAAGATTTCTTGCGGAGGCCACAGCTTTAAATTCATCGCCACCGCCTATGGTAAGAATGCAGATAAGTCTGCAGCGCTTATCAAGGCAGAGCATATACGCCACTTCCTCGGTCATGCTTTGGAAATGGGGAATAATAAATTCACCCGCCTTGTCTACCGTATCCAAAATAGGCTTTCCGCTGCCCTTTATGCCCGAGAGCTGATACTTGCGGGTCATCTGCGGAATAAGCTTTATAAGTACGGCGGCCTGCTCGCCTATTCCCTCCACGGACATTATATCGCTCACGGGGGCATCCAGCACGCCTGCAAGGCTGCCGAAGCGGTCTATCAGGGCGTGAGCCATATCGTTTACATCCCTGCGTGGGATAGCGTAGCAAAGCAGCAGTTCCAGCACCTCATGGTCGCTGAAGCCTTCCAATCCCGAAGCCAGAAAACGTCCGCGAAGCCGCTGACGGTGGCCTGCGTGGGGATTCTTATCTTTGTTTTCCATATAGATCCTCCATGCGACACAGTCGCACGAACAGTTATTAAGCAATCCTCGCCAATGGAGGTCTTTGCCATCACATCATCTGCCTGCGTCTGGCAATATTGATGGTGCCCTCCTGCATATCGTTTATCCAATCAAGGGCCTTGCCCGCGCCGTAAGCACCGCAGGTTTCGGGTTCATCGGCAACGCGGGTCTTTATATTGGTGTTTGCCTCAATGAGCTTATCTATACCGCGGATAAGGCTGCCGCCGCCTGCCACGGTGATACCGTTTTCGGCGATATCAGCCACCAGCTCGGGGGGAGTCTTTTCAAGAACGCTGCGGATAGCGTCCAGCAGATCCTCGGTAACATCGGTAAACGCATCCAGCATTTCGTCGGAGTGGATGGTGAACATCTTGGGAAGACCCGTGAGCATGCAGCGTCCGCGCACTTCCATGGACTCATCACGTTCGTTATGGTAAACGCAGCCCAGCTTTATCTTTATATCCTCAGCGGTACGCTCACCGATGAGAATGCTGTGCTTTCTCTTTACGTACTTGATTATGGCTTCGTCAAAGCTGTTGCCTGCCACGTTGATGGAGCCCCACTCAACTACGCCCGAAAGGGAGAGCACGGCAATATCGGTGGTACCGCCGCCGATATCCACCAGCATCCGGCCTGCAGGCTGAGATATATCCAATCCTGCGCCGTAGGCCGCTGCAACGGACTCTTCCATAAGGTAGACCTTTCTTGCGCCCGACTGCATACCCGCGTCAATAACAGCTCGCTCCTGCACCTCGGTAATGCTGCCCGGAATGGTGATGAGCAGGCGGGGCTTAAGCAGGCTGAAGGAGGTTATCTTACGGATAAACTCGCGCAGCATACGCTCGGTCATCTCATAGTCGGAGATAACTCCGTCCTGCAGAGGGTTGATGGCAATAATATTACCGGGGGTACGGCCCAGCATCTTCTGAGCCTCAAGGCCAACGCCCAGCAGCTTGCCCGTATTTTTATCTACGGCAACTACGGAAGGCTCGCGGAGCACTATGCCCTTGCCCTTCATATATATAATGACATTTGACGTGCCAAGGTCTATGGCGAAGTCTTTTCCAAATATCATGGTAAATCCTCCATTCCGCCCAATGGGGGCAGATTATTTTTTTACGGATTTGCAGAGGGTGGCGCAGCTGACGTTCCGCGCCCCTGCCATCAGCAGCATACGGGTGCACTCGGAAAGTGTAGCGCCCGTGGTGATAACATCATCTATAAGCAGGACACTTGAGCCTGCTATCCCGCTCTTATTTACGGCACTGAACGCGCCGCTTATATTGGCTTTTCTTGCAGCAAGTCCCGAAAGAGTGGACTGGGGCGGAGTATGGCGGCGCTTGCGAAGCAGGCGGCTGCACTTTATGTCCAGCGCCTTGGAAACTTCTTTTGCCAGCAGCTTTGCCTGACAATAGCCGCGCTTTCTCATGCGTCGGGCGCTTATGGGCACCCATGCTATCACGTCATAGTCGCCCTTGCCGTTTTCACGGACGCAGTCGGCTATGAGTTTGCCCATGCAGCGGGCATAAGAGGTCTTTCGCATAAATTTGAAGCGGCGCAGAGCTTCGCCCGCCTTGCCGTCATAATAAAGTGGCGACAAACATTCCGAGAAGAATTCGCCCTTGGACTTACACTTTTTCTTCGTCCACGGCAGCTTCTCCGCGCATTCGCTGCAAACGTCCTCATTGGAGTTTTTATCCAGAAATCCGCTGCAAAATACACAGCGGCGGGGATAAACGAGATTTTCTATAAACTTTTTCATGGGCTTATCAGTCGCAGCCGCAGACCGCTGTATCTTTTCTGGGGTCTGTTATTAGCCACCATGCCTTCCACCACTTCCGTATCGCCAACGATTATCAGCAGTTCGCGGGCTCGGGTAACGGCGGTATAAAGAACGGCGCGGGACATAAGGCTGCTTGCCCCCTTCATCAGAGAGAGCACCACGGCGCGGTACTC
>JAFYLI010000023.1 GCA_017537165.1 Oscillospiraceae bacterium
CATGCTCACCGACTTCGTTCTTAACCATCCCGCAGGCATCGCATGGGTTATGGTTCTTTACACCGGCGACGGTCTCCGTCAGCCCTGCCTCAACGGCCACCTGAAGAGCTATGCATATCCCGGCGGCGAAGTTTACCTCGAAATGTTCGACGCATGGAGACTCGATGAGTACTACAACGAGTACGATATGCCCACCGGCATCCAGTACACTCCCGAGCAGTCTGAGACCATCAACACCTACTCCAACGACATCGGCACCTACATTGCTGAGACTTGGTTCGGCTTCTTCGATGGCTCCAGACCTCTCTCTGAGTGGGATTCCTACGTTGCTAACATTTATGACATGGGTATCCAGAACTGCATCGACGCTGTTCAGGAAGCTTATGACGCATACGTTGGCGCATAATTTCAGCGGTAATTGTAATAATTACATAGCTTAAAAGGCTCAAACCGCCCTCCGTTTTTCGGAGGGCGGTTTTTTGTTTGCAAAGAGAAATGTGAAATAAAAAGTTAATAAATGGGTTTATATGGCAGATAATGTTAAGCTTAATGCCAAGAAAACGAACGCAAACCCATGAAGAATTAATAAAATGTAAACAAAATATTGACAAAAAGCCTCGAGGGGTTTATGGTTATACTATATTGTACGTGTTGCTTAGGTTGAAAAGCGGCACCACAGAAAATGAAAGGAGAAAAATTATGAAGAAGACACTGGCACTTATCCTCGCAGTGCTGATGGTAGTTGCTCTCTTCGCCGGTTGTGGCAAGGATACCACTACTCCCACCACCCCCGGTACTGACACTCCCGCTAGCTCTGCTCCTTCTACCGGCGCTGAGGGTACCGATACTCCCGAAGCTCCCGTAGAGGACAATGGCCCCTACAACTTTGCAAAGGGCAAGTTCGAGTTCAACGAAGCTGGCTACGTTGACGAAGCTTACGAGTATGAACTCCCCCTGAGCACCACCGACGAGGCATTCGTATATTGGACCGGTTGCTGGACTCCCGAGTATCTGCCCGAGGGCGGTATGAGAGAGCTCGAGACTCTGGCCTACATCGAAGACCTTACCGGTGTACACCTTGAGTACGAAGTTATCCCCGCTGAAAGCAAGTCCCAGAACATGTCCGTTCTGCTTGCTTCCGATGACCTCCGCGATATCATGGACGGCGCTATGATGTACTACACCGGCCCCTCTCGTTCCGCTATCGATGACGGCTGGTTCATCAACTTCTATGATTACAGAGATTACATGCCCAACTACCTGTTCAACCTGTGGGATAGAGATGACATCGACGTTCTCAAGTATGGTCGTATCGATGACACCACTTGGCCCGCAATGTACGGTATGCTGATCGATCCCGCTCCCGGTTCCGGCTACATGCTCCGTCAGGACATCATGGACGATCTGGGTCTCGGCAAGGCAGAGGACGTTAAGACCTTCGATCAGTGGTATAACGTTCTCACCGCATTCAAGAACACTGGCGTTGAATTCCCCCTCGGCATCTATAAGACCATCGAGCTGACCGCAGGTGCTTCCTTCTCCGGCTTCAACACCTCCTGCGCCATCACCGAGTATGGCCTGCCCGGTGCTAAGATCATCGACGGCAAGGTTCAGTACTCTGCTACCACTCAGGACGACTATGACCTCCTTACCCTTCTCAACAAGTGGTACTCCGAAGGCATCATCGATCCTAACTACGCTTCTTACAGCGACAACAACCACATGTCCAACGCTATCACCAATGGTCAGATTGGTTGCGTAGTCTTCAACCCCTCTGAAGTTGCTGCTTGGGAAGCTTCCTGCTCCGATCCCGATGCTACCTTCATGCCCACTCCCAGAATCAGAAAGACTGAAGATCAGATCCTCCAGTACGGTCAGAAGCTCAGCCACTTCCACTATGGCTCCGCTTCCGTAAGTGCAACCAGCGAGAACATCGAGCTCATGTGCACTTGGCTTGACTGGAAGTGGTCTCCCTTCGGTATCGAAGTTGACAACTGGGGCGTAGAAGGCCTTATCTACTTCGTCAACGAAAATGGCGAGAAGCAGCTCACCGATTTCGTTCTCAACAACCCCGATGGCATTGACACCGCATGGCTCATGGTTATGTACACCAACGACGGTCTCCGTCAGCCCTGCCTGAACATGCACAGAAGAATGTATGCATATCCCGGCGGCGAGATCTTCCTCCAGATGTTCGACACTTGGGCAGTTGAAGACTACGGCGGAGAGTATGACTTCCCCACCGGCGTTACCTACACCGAAGAGCAGTCTGAAGAGATGAACACCCTCACCAGTGACCTGGTTACCTACATCAACGAGACTTACTTCGCATTCCTCGATGGCTCCAAGTCCCTCACCGAGTGGGATGCTTACATCGCACAGCTTGAGAGCATGGGCATTGGCCGCTGCCGTGAGATCGCTCAGGAAGCTCTCGATGCATACTATGCTTAATTTTCAGTCCAACTGAATTTTTAAGAAAGTAACTTGAGTACTTAAAGAATCCCGCAGAACCTTTTGGTTCTGCGGGATTTTTGCGCAAAAAAGTGCGGCAAAATGCTCGAATTTCCTTGAATACGCTGCGGATGTATGATACTATACCATGAGAATATGTCTCGGCATGACTCGCTGTCTGCACTGCAGAGGGCGGGATGAGAGAATCCGGTTAGAATCCGGAGCTGTTACCGTAGCTGTATTTGCGCGAGGCTGTCTTTCGCGGCGTGAGCCGGTCATTGGGGAAACCTGAGAAGGCGGAAAGACAGGCGAAATCGTTTCCGATGAGAGCGCATGAGCCAGAAGACCTATGTCGGGGGAGAAGAGACTTGCGGCGGTGGCCGTGGTCTCTGTATGTCTTTGCAGAAAAAACGGCTGCAGTCTTTCGGGACTGCAGCCTTTACTTTTTTAGAACGGAATGGTGTAATGCAGAATCGGGATACTTTTTCCTCGTATCATCCGCTGATAAACTTCCTGTATTTCGCCCTTGTACTGGTGTTCTCAATGTGCTTCATGCACCCCGCCTTCCTGGTCATTTCGCTGGCGGCGGCTGTGAGCTACAATGTTTACCTCAAGGGGGCGAAAGGCCTGCGTTTTTCGCTGGCATTCATATTGCCGATGATGATACTGGCGGCTATCGTCAACCCCGCCTTCAACCATGAGGGCGCAACCATAATTGCATATCTGCCCTCGGGCAACCCTCTCACAATGGAGAGCATAGTCTACGGCGTTGCCGCATCTGCAATGATGGCTGCCGTAGTTCTGTGGTTTACCTGCTTCAACGAGGTAATAACAACAGATAAATTCGTTTATCTGTTCGGACGTATTATCCCTGCCCTCAGCCTTGTCATGTCCATGACTCTGCGCTTCGTGCCTAAGTTCCGAAACCAGATCAAAGTGGTCAGCGAGGCTCAGCGCTGCATAGGCCGCGATGTATCCGACGGCAGCATTATTCAGCGCGCCCGCCACGGTATAACTATACTGTCCATTATGATAACCTGGAGCCTTGAAAATGCCATCGAAACCGCCGACTCTATGAAGAGCCGCGGATACGGCCTGCCCGGACGTACTGCGTTTTCCATCTACCGCTTTGACAGCCGCGACCGTGCCGCTCTGCTGTGGCTGGTTTTCTGCGGTGTATATATCGTTTCCGGCTGGATCGCGGGGGGAACCGCGTTCCGCTATTATCCCACCATGAAGGGCGTGGAACTCAACCCCTTCTCCATCAGCTTTATGCTGGTTTATTTGGCTCTGTGCCTTACCCCAATAATTCTTAACGTAAAGGAGGACCGTAAATGGCAGCGTTTGAGATCCGAGATCTGACCTTTTATTACCCTGAACAGGGCCGCGAGACCCTGCAGAATGTCAGCCTCACAGTTGAGCCCGGACAGTTCGTTACCCTCTGCGGCCCATCCGGCTGCGGCAAGTCCACCTTGCTCCGCCAGCTTAAAACCGTCCTTGCACCCCACGGAGTGCGCTCGGGCGAAATTCTCTTCGAGGGACGTCCTTTGGACAGCATTGACCAGCGTGAGCAGAGCGCGCGTATCGGCTTTGTCCAGCAAAGCCCCGAAAATCAGATAGTTACCGATAAGGTGTGGCACGAACTGGCTTTCGGCCTTGAGAGCCTTGGCTACGATAGCGCCACTATCAGAGGCCGCGTTGCTGAAATGGCCAGCTTTTTCGGCATTCAGACGTGGTTCTATAAGAATGTTACCGAGCTTTCGGGCGGACAGAAGCAGCTGCTGAATCTGGCCTCCATTATGGCTATGCAGCCCTCGGTGCTGATCCTTGATGAGCCTACCAGCCAGCTGGACCCCATTGCCGCTTCCGACTTTATCGCCACCGTCGGTAAGATAAACCGTGAGCTGGGTACCACCATAATTATGACCGAGCATCGCCTTGAAGATGTTTTCCCCATCTCCGATCGCGTTATCGTCATGGATAAAGGCCGCCTTATTGCCGACGGCAGCCCCGCCGACGTAGGCGCTCAGCTGAAAGGCGAAGGTCATTCCATGTTCCTTGCCATGCCCACCGCAATGCGCGTGTGGGCGGCAGTTAAGGACGATTCAGCCTGCCCCATAACCGTTCGCGACGGCCGCGATTGGCTGGCCGCATACAGCGAAAAGCATGAACTGATGCCCGTTGTACCCTCTGCCAATATTCGCCGCTCTGAGGAAACAGCCATCGCCATGGAGGATATATGGTTCCGCTACGAGAAGGATATGCCCGACATCGTTAAAGGCTTGTCCCTTGAGGTGAAGAAGAGTGAGTTCCTGGCTGTTCTCGGCGGAAACGGAACGGGAAAGACTACCACACTTTCCGTTATCGGCGGCCTGCGCAAGGCCTACCGCGGTGAAGTTAAGGTGAACGGCAGCGTTGCAGTCCTGCCCCAGAATCCACAGTCCATTTTCGTGAAAAAGACCGTCCGCGAGGATCTTTTTGAGATTTTCAAGGGCGCAAAGCTCAGCGTGGAGGAAAAAGAGGCCCGCGTGGCCCGAATGGTAAAACTCTGCCGCCTTGAGGAGCTTATAGACCGCCATCCCTACGACCTTTCGGGCGGCGAACAGCAGCGCGCCGCGCTGGCTAAAGTACTGCTCCTTGACCCCGAAATACTGCTCATGGACGAGCCTACCAAGGGCCTCGATGCCGAATTTAAGCAGATTTTTGCGGTTATAGTAAAAACTCTGCTGCGCCGCGGTGTAACCATATTTATGGTCAGCCACGATGTTGAGTTTTGTGCCGAGCATGCTGACCGCTGTGCCCTTTTCTTTGATGGTGGTATCGTAACCGAGGGCGCTCCCCGTGAATTTTTCTCGGGCAATAACTTCTACACTACATCCACCAACCGTATGGCTCGCAATTTCCTGCCCGAGGCCGTAACAGCGGCGGATCTCATTCTCAGCTGTGGCGGAGAAGTGCCTCCCGAACCCGAAATCGACGAGGACGTTACCGTCCTTGCTGCTCCCGCTGCAGACAGCGTAGCTGCAAAGCCTGCAAAGCTGCCCCTTTGGCGTAAGCTGCTGGCAGCTGCGGCTGGTATCGTAGCGATATTTGCATTCATTAAAGCTATTACCGTTACGGATCTTTCAACGCTGCTTAATTCCAGCGGTGTTACGGGTTTGGCAATGGATCAGATCCCCATATACATTGCCTTTATTGTTGCCCTTGCGGTGCTGGCGCTGGCAACGGGCCGCAAGGCACCGCCTCAGATGATACAAGTGCCTCGCGATCAGCGTAAGCTGTCCAAGCGTACCATCGCGGCTATGGTGATGATAATTCTGCTTATACCCCTCACTCTGTTTGTGGGAGTAATGTTCTTCGGCAACCGTAAATATTATTTCATCGCCCTGCTTATAGTTATTGAAACCATGCTGCCCTTCGCGCTGGTCTTCGAAGGCCGCAAGCCTCAGGCGCGAGAGCTGGTTATCATTGCGGTGCTCTGCGCCATCGGCGTAGCGGGCCGTGCGGCATTCTTCATGCTGCCCAACTTCAAACCTGTTATCGGCCTTGTCATAATCGCAGCTGTTGCATTCGGCGGCGAAACGGGCTTCCTCGTTGGTGCGCTTACCATGCTGGTATCCAATATGCTCTTCGGTCAAGGCCCCTGGACTCCCTGGCAGATGTTCGCTGCGGGCATAATTGGATTCCTTGCGGGTATCCTTTTCCGCAAAGGACTTCTGCGCCGCACCCGTGCATCTTTGGCAATTTTCGGAGCCTTTGCCACCGTGGTCATCTACGGCGGAATTATGAATCCCGCATCCGCGCTGATGTGGGTAGGCGACTTGTCTTGGAAAGTTGTGCTGACCTATTTCTTTTCCGGCTTCCCCGTAGACCTTGTCCATGCCTGCGCCACGGCCCTCACTCTGTGGTTTATGGCAGAACCCATGCTGGAAAAGATGGACAGAATAAAAGTAAAATACGGCTTGGTAGAATGATATGAAAGTTATCAGTGTGCAACAGCCTTTTGCTACGCTCATAGCAGAGGGCTTGAAAGAGTATGAATTCAGAACCTGGCAGACACCTTACAGAGGGGAACTTCTTATCCACGCAGCTAAAACCGTAAGGAAGAAGACTTTGAAGAAGTTTGAAAATTACGGATTGGAGTTCCCTACCGGCTGTATAATTGCTAAAGTTAAGGTTACGGATTGCGTTAAAGTAACCGATGAACTTGTAGCGGAGCTTGTCGCTAAAGAACCGGTGGTATATTCCGGATTTGCAGAAGAACCCGAATGGGAAGGGTATGGCTTTAAACTGGAAGATGTAACTAAGATAGAGCCTATAGCTGTAGACGGAAAGTTGGGTTTGTGGGAATTCGAGATAGAGAGTGATAGCCTTCTCCCTTGAGGAGAAGGTGCCCCGCAGGGGCGGATGAGGGTCCGCCGTAAGGCGGAAACACTGCTTTTGTCAAAGATTTTTATTCGCTTGCGCGAATCCCCTCATCAGACGGCTGCGCCGCCAGCTTCCCCCCGGAGGGGGAAGCCTTGTTTGGTGCTGACCGCAGAATGGCATAGATACAAAAAAGCTCGGACTTAGGTCCGAGCTTTTTCTATACGTAGAAGCTATGGTTGCCGATGGTCATAACGTAGCTGCAGTTTTCGAGGATCCAAAAGCTGGTGGATTGCTCTTCGTTGAGAAAATACATGCAATCGCCTGCCGTATCAGCTCCGTCAAGCACCAGCTTTGCCGCAATTACGGAAATCGGTGCAGGCTCATTGTAAATCGTTTTGTTAGCTACGGGGGTGAACTGAACGCCGCCCCGTCGGTCAAATATGACCTTGTAAATAGTGTTGGGGTAATCGGGGGAGTTTGCCCGATTCATAACCACGTTGCCTACGGCTATTTGGCCGCGCAGTGGTTCGCCCTGCGCCTCGGCGCTGATTATGCGCGCCAGCCAATATACCGCGTCCTCGGCGTAAAATTCGCTGCCGTGCTCGATTGCGCCGCTGCCCGCGGTAAGGGAAACACTCCTCGTGGCGGCATCCCAATGAACGGCTGCGTCAAAAGCTTTTGCCAGCGCGCGGACGGGCAGCATAAAAACTCCCTCGCGGCTGATGTAATTGTTTTGACCAACGTATATGTACCGTCCGTTTGCAACTATGTACTCGCTGCCGCAGGCTGCGGTAAGTTCCAGCCCGTCGGCGCTGACGTATGCGATGCGGGCGACAGCATCCCAGTATACACTGCAAGAGGGGGAAAGGCTTTGGCAAAAACTGCGCAAGGGAACCATAGTGGTGTCGCCCGCGATAAATGAACCCGCCAACGGCTTTCCGTCTATAGATACGCTCACGCCCGTGGCCTCGGCGGCGGGCGAAGTGAGCAGAAGAGCAGCAATAAGCAGTGTGAGCAGTAGTTTGCGTGCCATGTGAACCCCCTTTCTGCTTGGGTATGGAAAGAGTTTAGCAGGCGCGGTGAGGGTTTTCAATGGTAAATGGCGCCAGCGCGGCGGCAGAAAATATAAATTGAAAACGCTGCGCCCCGGTGGTATTATTGAAGTATCAAGAGCAGGGAGGTGCTGCTATGGCATTCGACGGCATAGGAAACGCGGCGGAACTGAATAAAATTATTGCCCGCAAGGCCTACGAGGGCGTGCTGCGGGGAGATTATGCCCTGCTCGGCGCATATTTGCCCGACGAGGTGCTTAACCATGTGGCGCAGCTCTGCGGGGAGCATATGAACTCCTTTGGCTACGAGAACGGACGTGCCGTTTTGAAAATCGTGTCGCCGCTGCTGAGTAAGGCGCTGGACGATGTGCGCGACCATGCCCATCCCAACCGTCGCTGGTGCGTGCTGGCGAAGAATATATGCCGCATTTTCAAGCTGCAGCGCGGCTCGCTCTGCGGCGCGGATCTCTCGGGCCTTGATTTGACGGAGTGCGATTTCAGCACGGTTGCCATGAGCAGTATGGAGCTTTCGGCGAACCTGCAGAACAGCCTTATCCGCTTCGATTCTTTCGTGCGTTACCGCCTCCCGAGGGTGCCCCGCGACGGGAAAGTGCAGATGGCACTGGACGTGAGCCAAACGGGCAAGGTGATGATGGCCTACGGCGGCCTGCTCCTGCATATCGTGCCCAAAATGCCCCTTAAATCCCGCGTTATTTTCGATTTGTCGCCTGTGCTGGAGGAAGGCTGGCAGATATGTAAACTGCGCTATGACCGCGATGGGCGCTGCGTTATGATAAGCGCCACCAACGATTTGGCGGGATACGATGCCGCTACGTCAATTCACCCCTATACGGAGGGCTACGTGCCCGTTAAGCAGTGGCTTTTCGACGGCAAGAGTCTCATACCCTGCCACGATATTCGCGACGGGGGAGAGGGTGCGGTGATTCGCAGCCACGGCGAGGAAACGTCCGTTTTCCTTGAGAATTGGGAGCTTGCCCGCTTCAAGGAACGCCACTGCTGGGAGCTGGATACGGGTGATCCCGTCCGCGACGAGCTGAGCGCCTGCGACCGCCGTTTCTCGGGTGACCTGCGCTATAAGTTTGAAAATAACCGCATTACCGACCGATATACCCGTATTGCGCTGGCTTTTGTCTACGGAGGCCCGGCAAGTCCTCATCAGCTGAATTCAGCGCTGTGCGCCCTTAATACTACCGTGCGCGGCTGCGATCTCGATAAGATCCACCCCGACAGTATCATAAGCGCCAAACAGATGGCAATTTTAAAAGGTGAATAAGATTACACACCCCCGAACCATTTTGGTTCGGGGGTGTGGTGCTGTATAGCTGTGGCGGGTGCTTGGTTGAAATAAGAATCCAATCAGCAGGGCGGGATTCACGCCTCCGGCCGCGCCCTACCGCGAAAACGAACAAATAAAACCACACGAATTTAACCTTCCCCTTGAGGGGAAGGGGGACCGCGAAGCGGTGGATGAGGTGTAAGCTGAGCACTGATTACGCTGAAAAGCCAACTCGCTCTGCTGAACTATAAGAATCATTCGATAATACAAAAAGAATATAAAAACGCCTTGACAGCGTAACAATGTTATGCTAATATGCGAGTGTAACAATGTTACGCGCGAGGAGGGGCGAAATGGAGCAGGAACTCATATCGAAAAAGGAATTACTTGAAAAGTACGCAATATCCTATGGTGCGCTGTACCGCTGGAAACGAAAAGGGCTGATTCCCGAGGAATGGTTCATCAAGAAATCCACGGTTACGGGGCAGGAGACTTTTTTTCCGGCTAAGCTTATATGTGAACGCGTGGAATTGATACAGAGCCAAAAGGATGAGCTGTCTCTTGATGAACTGTCGGGGCAGTTCAATAAAGAAGAAAATAACAAAGCTGCGATAATACTTGATACCGTGTTTGGAGAAAAACGATTTTATTTCAGTGATATAAAAAGCATACGCATAGATAAAGGAAACGGCGAAGTTTTGGAAATCACTGACGAGCTTCTGAAAAAATAAGGAGGGGCAATATGGATATGAAAATAAGCGGCAGCGGTCAAATTGCTGCGGGTGAATACAAAAAAGTAAGAATAAGCGGCAGCGGTAAAATAAACGGCCCCATTCGCTGCGACAAATTTTTGGCTTCGGGTTCTGCGCGCTCTGAAGGAATTATTGAATGCCGAGAGGAATTTAATGTTTCGGGTAGCGGCAAATTTGACGGAGCTATCAAGGCGGGATGTCTTAGCGTTTCGGGTGCTTTTACCTGTGAGGATAATATAAATGTTTCAGGTGAAGTAAAATGCTCGGGCAGCATGGAATGCGGTGGCAGCCTTAAAGGTGGATATATCGAAATTTCGGGTACTGCCACAGTGGCAGGGGAAGTGGAAGCGGAGACCATAGAAGTGCAAGGTCGACTGAATTGCGATGGTCTGCTCAATGCGGAAGAAATAAATATCGCTTTTGTGTCGGGAATGGATATCGGTAGTATTGGCGGCGGTCGTATCAGCATTTATCGCGGCCATAACGGTGGAAAAAGAATAAGTCGCCTGCCTTTGTTCTCTTCTCTGATACCTTTGGCGGCAAAGAGCAAGGTCAATGTAAAAACTGCCATAGAGGGCGATGTGATCGCCATTGAAAACGTCAGCGTTCCCCGTGTTTCGGGAAGAATAGTCGCAATCGGTGAGGATTGCGAAGTAGACCTTGTGCAGTACAGCGAACAGATAGAAGTGTCTCCCAATGCAAAGGTCGGCAAAGTAGAAAAGGTGTAAATCAACTGAAAATATTCAGTTTTACATAGAGCGGCCGATTATTTCTCCTTTCAAAAAATAATCGTAGCACAATCCCCGGGCAGTTTAATGCCCGGGGATTGGTATTTTTGGTGCTGACATATTGCGGCTGAGGCACGCCTCAGTCCTGCATTAACGTATAAATCAATCAACAGTGCAGGGCAGGGCGTGCCCCTGCCGCGAATGCGCAGTTTAAGCTATTCAAAACAGAAAACGGTGAGCAGCAAAAACTGCTCACCGCTAAACTTTATTTCTTCTTTTTCTTACCCTTCTTGGCCTTGAAATCGCCGCCGAGGGTCTCGCCGAACTGGGTGAGGATCTCCTTCTGCTGGGAATTAAGACCGGTGGGGATGTCAACGATGACGGTAACGAACTGGTCGCCGCGTCCTACGCTGTTCAGGCGGGGGATACCCTTGCCGCGCAGACGGAATACGGTGCCGGACTGGGTGCCCTCGGGAATGGTGTACTTCACCTTGCCGTCAAGGGTGGGGACCTCAACCTCTGCGCCCAGCGCAGCCTGAACGATATTTATGTTCAGGCGGTAGAGAACGGAGCTGTCCTCGCGCTCGAAGTGGGGGTGGCTCATCATGCGGATGGTTACCAGCAGGTCGCCTGCGGGGCCGCCGTTGGCGCCTCTGTGACCCTGACCGCGAACGGAAATGGTCTGTCCGTCGTCGATACCTGCGGGGATATTTACGCTGACGGTCTTGTTGCGGCGAACAGCACCCTTGCCCTTGCAGGTGGGGCAGGGCTTGTGGATTATCTTACCCGCGCCGCGGCAATTATCGCAGGCTACGGTGGTCTGCATTACGCCGAAAGCGGTTCGCTGCTGACGGCGAACCTGACCGCTGCCGCCGCAGACGGGGCAGACCTCGGGGGTGGTGCCGGGCTCACAGCCGCTGCCGTGGCATTCGGCGCAATCCTCGATGCGGGAAATAGGTATCTCCTTGGTGCAGCCGAAGGCGGCCTCTTCAAAGGTGAGGTCAACAGCTGCGCGCAGGTTTTCGCCCCTGCGGGGAGCATTCTGGCTGCGGGCGCTTCTGCCGCCGCCACCGCCGCCGAAGAAGGATTCGAATATGTCGCCAAGATCGCCGAAACCGTCGAAACCACCGAAGCCGCCGCCAAAACCGCCCGCATTGGGGTTGAAGTTGGGGTCTACGCCTGCATGGCCGAACTGGTCATAGCGGGAACGCTTGTCGGCATCGGAGAGAACCTCATACGCCTCGTTTATCTCCTTGAAGCGGGCCTCTGCCTCTGCATCGCCGGGATGCAGGTCGGGATGGTTGGCCTTGGCAAGTTTGCGGTATGCTTTTTTCAGTTCGTCCTCGCCTGCGTTTTTGTCAACGCCGAGGACTTCATAAAAATCTCTTTTCTGATCTGCCATACATTACCTCGCAAACGCGGCAAAAGCGGGATCAACTCCCGCCTTGCCGCTTATGTCAAAAGTGATTAAACGAATTTGGGATTACTGATCGTCGTCAACTACTTCGTAGTCAGCGTCATAGTAATCTGCGCCGCCTGCTGCGCCTGCGTCAGCGCCGGGAGCTGCCTGACCCTCAGCAGCCTGCTGCTGATAGATCTTCTCGGAAACTGCGTAGAATGCCTGGGTCAGCTCTTCGGTAGCGGCCTTGATAGCCTCAACGTCGGTGCCGGTGAGAGCGGTCTTTACCTTCTCAATAGCGGCCTCGATCTTGCCCTTCTCGTCAGCGGAGAGCTTGTCGCCCAGCTCGCCGAGAGTCTTTTCGGACTGATATACCATCTGGTCGGCCTGGTTGCGGGTGTCAACCTCTTCCTTGCGCTTAGCGTCTTCTGCAGCGAACTGCTCAGCCTCGCGAACTGCCTTTTCGATGTCTTCCTTGCTCAGGTTGGAGGAAGCGGTAACGGTGATGTGCTGCTCGCGCTGAGTGCCGAGGTCCTTTGCGGAAACGTTTACGATACCGTTTGCGTCGATGTCGAAGGTAACTTCGATCTGGGGCACGCCGCGTCTTGCGGGAGCGATGCCGTCCAGGTGGAAGCGGCCGAGGGACTTGTTATTTGCAGCCATCTCGCGCTCGCCCTGCAGAACGTTTACCTCAACGGAGGTCTGGTTGTCTGCTGCGGTGGAGAATACCTGGCTCTTCTTGGTGGGGATGGTGGTGTTTCTCTCGATGAGCTTGGTGAATACGCCGCCGAGAGTTTCGATACCGAGGGAGAGGGGGGTAACGTCCAGAAGGAGGATGCCTTCAACGTCGCCGCCCAGAACGCCGCCCTGGATAGCTGCGCCAACTGCTACGCACTCGTCGGGGTTGATGCCCTTGAAGCCTTCCTTGCCGGTGATGCTCTTAACAGCTTCCTGAACAGCGGGGATACGGCTGGAGCCGCCAACCAGCAGAACCTTGTTGATCTCTGCGGGCTTGAGGCCTGCATCGCTGAGAGCCTGACGAACGGGACCCATGGTAGCGTCTACCAGGTGAGCGGTCAGCTCGTTGAACTTTGCGCGGCTCAGGGTGAGGTCGAGGTGCTTGGGACCCTCTGCATCAGCGGTGATGTAGGGGAGGTTGATGTTGGTGGAGGTTACGCCGGAAAGCTCGATCTTTGCCTTCTCGGCAGCTTCCTTCAGGCGCTGCATAGCAACCTTGTCGGAAGAGAGGTCAACGCCGGTCTCGCGCTTGAACTCGGCAACCAGATGCTTGATGATGCAGTTGTCAAAGTCGTCGCCGCCCAGACGGTTGTTACCTGCGGTTGCAAGAACTTCGATAACGCCGTCGCCGATCTCGAGAACGGATACGTCGAAGGTACCGCCGCCAAGGTCATAGACCATGATCTTCTGCTCGGTTTCCTTGTCGAGACCGTAAGCAAGAGCAGCTGCGGTGGGCTCGTTGATGATACGCTTTACGTCCAGACCTGCGATGCGGCCTGCGTCCTTGGTTGCCTGACGCTGAGCGTCGGTGAAGTAAGCGGGAACGGTGATAACAGCCTCGGTAACGGTGCTGCCCAGATAAGCTTCTGCGTCAGCCTTCAGCTTCTGCAGGATCATAGCGGAGATCTCGGGGGGGCTGTACTTCTTATCGTCGATTGCTACCTTGTAGTCGGTACCCATCTCTCTCTTGATGGAGATGATGGTCTTGTCGGGGTTGGTAACGGCCTGACGCTTAGCGACCTGACCAACCATACGCTCGCCGGTCTTGGAGAATGCTACAACAGAGGGGGTGGTGCGGTTGCCTTCGGCGTTAGCGATGACGACGGGCTCGCCGCCTTCCATAACTGCTACGCAGCTGTTAGTAGTACCAAGATCTATACCAATGATTTTTCCCATGATAAATTTCCTCCTGTGAATTTGAGATTAGTTTGCGACAACTACCATTGCGAAACGGATCACCTTGTCGCCGAGGGTGAATCCTTTCTGAAATTCTTCTACGATAATGTTTTCACCGACGTTTTCGTCGTCGATGTGGCGAACCGCATTGTGCTTTTCGGGGTCAAAGGTTTCGCCTACTGCGGGGATAGCGGCCACGCCGAGCTTGGCAAAAATGCTCTCAAGCTGGTTCATGGTCATCTGAATGCCCTTGAGGAACGCTTCATCGCTGCTGCCCAGGGCAAGGGCGCGGGCGAGATTGTCGTATACCGGCAGCAGCTCGGTGATGGTCTGAGCCTTTACGTCGGAGTAAAGGGCCTCGCGCTCCTTCTGGCTGCGGCGGCGGTAATTGTCATACTCAGCTGCGAGGCGGAGGTACTTATCCTTCTCCGCGGCCAGCTCTGCATCGTAATCCCTTGCAGGGGCTGCCTGTTCTGCCTCGGCTGCGGCAGTTTCTTCAGCCTCAACTTCGGGAGTGTTTACTGCTTCTTTTTCGGTTTCCTTTTCGACGTTCTTCTTTTTGGAAGCCATCAGTTTTCATCCTTTCCTTCTTTGGGTGCGGGCAGAAGGTCGGGGGGCATCAGCGGAAGTTTTCCGCCGTCTGCCAGCTGCCTGAGTCCACGCACAACATAGGAAAGGTGCGCTGCGACCTTCGCGTAATCCATTCTTGTAGGGCCGACGACTCCTATCATACCCTTCATATTATTGCCAAGATCGTAGCTTGCCATTACAACACTGGAGTCTTTCAGTTCATCTGCAACGTTTTCCGGGCCGATGAGAATGCGTATCTCGCTGCCGGAATTTTCGGTGGGCATCTGCATCAGCTCTCCGTTATCGGAAAGATAGGAGAGGAGCTTCTGCGCTTTGTCTACGTCCTTGAATTCGGGATGATCCAGAATGTGGGATGCACCCGAAACGCTGGGCCTTGAGGGCCCTGCCTCGGTGAGGAGATTGAGGGCGAAGCTTGCTGCGGCGGCAACCGCGCCGGTGAGATCGCCGGTAACTCGCTCTGCGGAGGCGATGAGCTCGGGAGTGAGCTCTTTTTCGGTGATGTTGGTGAAGTTTGCGTTGAACACAGTGGAGAGCTTCTGTACGAACTGTTCCTCAATGCCGTTGGGGAAGCTCATCAGCTTGTTCTTTACGCTGTTATTATCAAGCATAGCCACGGCGATTACCGTGTGAGCATCGACGAAAATGAAGTCGAAGCGCTTAATGGTAGCGGCTCCTGCGGGAGCGGCCATGGCGTATGCGGGATAGCTGGTCAGATCGGAGAGAACCGCGCCCGCTTCGGAGAGAAGCACGTCAAGCTGCTTGACCTTGTTATTGAGGGCGTTGTTGATCTCGCGGGTCTCGTGCATACTCAATGCGTGGTGGTGCATCAGCTCGTTGACGTATATGCGGTAGCCCTGCGGAGAGGGGATACGTCCTGCGGAAGTGTGGGGCTGCTCGAGATATCCCATGCTGGTCAGGTCGGCCAGCTCGTTGCGGATAGTGGCAGATGATACGCCCAGGCCTGCCTGCTCGGCTATGGCCTTGGAGCCAACGGGCTCGGCAGTCTCGATATAGCTTTCCACGACGGCCTTGAGTATTTTCTTTTTTCTTTCGCTAAGTTCCATAATTGCACCGTCTTTTAGGTTTTAGCACTCTACAACCCCGAGTGCTAAACATAATGTACCATTAGCCATAGAATATGTCAATAGAAAAAATAAAAATAATTTGTGAACGAAAATCGCTCGGTTTTTCCGATGAAAAACGCGCGAAATTTCCTCTTTTTGATCAGAGAAAGCAGGGAGTTGTTATATCGCACAAAAAATATCCAAAAATTTGTAATTTTGGGCTATTGAAACAAAGGAGAGGCTGTGCTATATTTTAACTATAAAATAAGAAGTATTAAATAAATTTTAATAAATTAGATTCTAACCATAAGAGGACACTCCTTCCTCTTGTGGTCCTGCCTTTTAAATTCATTTTCTACACATGCCGGCAAAAGCGGCGGGGGTTATCCCCGCCGCTTTTGCTGTCTTTTTATTGCTGCTGTTGACAATGTAAACAGAATGTGTTATCGTGTGTTTACAAAGTAAACTATGAAGGGAGGATGGAATATATGGGCGGAAATATTGACCTTACACATACTGAGTGGAACATGATGGAGTGCCTTTGGGAGCGATCCCCGAGAAACGGCAGAGAAGCCGTGGAGTATATGGCGAAGAGTGTTGGTTGGTCCCGTTCCACTACGCTTACGATGCTGCGCCGTATGACAGAGAAAGGCTATATCCGCTGCGATGAGGGAAGCGGCATAAAGGAATATTACCCCTTGGTAGACCGTGAGCTTGCAGTGCGCAGCGAAACGGAAGGATTTCTTGAGCGCGTATATAAAGGCAGCGTAAGCACCATGCTCAGCGCCCTTACAGACAGACACGCCCTCAGTAAAACCGAAATTGACGAGCTTTATGCCATATTGAAGAGCGCAGAGGAGGCGAGCGGCAATGATTGAATGGATCGTAAGTTCGTGGGTGCTTATTCTCGTGGTTATATTACTGCGGCAGCTTGCCGGAGGCCGCATCAGCTCTCGCCTTCGTTACGCGCTGTGGCTGCCCGTTTTGCTGCGCCTGCTTATACCCGTAAGTTTCGGCAATATCAAATTCAGTGCGGAGGAGATAGTTCCTAACGAAGTGGCAAACCGCGTGGAAACTACCATAACACAGCCTTTGGGCTACGTAGGTTACGAATTGCCCGACCTTGCGCCGCCCGAACCCGACCCTACGCTGAGTGAGGCAGAGCAGAAACTGCAGTATGAGGAAAATCTTGCGGATTGGGAGCGGGAAATGGAGCTTGCCAAGGCTGTGAGCGGAAAGAATATAACCGCAAAGTCAGTGCTCCTTTTCATTTGGATAGCGGGCGCGGCGGTAGCGGGGCTTTGCCTAATTATATCCAACCTGCGCTTTGGCGCACGGCTGCGCAGAAGCAGCGTGCTGCTGACCGAGGACGCACCGCGCGAGGTGTATGTTTCCAATATCGTGGAAACGCCTTGCCTTTTTGGACTCTTCCAACCTGCAATTTACCTTACTCCCGGTGTTGCGGAGGATGAAAACGCCCTGCGCCACGTTATTGCTCACGAAGCCGCCCACGCCCGCCACGGCGACCATATATGGGCAGTCCTGCGGGGAGCGTGTCTCGCAATCCGCTGGTATGACCCGCTGGTGTGGCTTGCCGCGGCACTTTCGCGGCAGGACGCGGAGCTTGCCTGCGACGAGGGTGCACTGAAGACTTTGGGTGAGAGCGAACGCAGCAGCTATGGCAGTACCCTTATCGCCCTTGCTACGGGGCATTCGTCCCTGATGCTTACCGCCACCACCATGAGCGGCGGCAAGCGGAATCTTAAAGAGCGCGTCAAGCTTATCGCTCAAAAGCCGAAAACTGCTGCAATAGCCGTGGTGCTTGTGCTGATAGTCGCCGCTGCAGCGGTGGTTTGCACGTTCAGCGGCAGCGAGGAAGGTGACGAACTGAAAACGCAGCTGCGTAAAGTGGAGTGGACGAAGGAATTTACCGAGATGGGCGGAGAAAAAACGCAGGCAATGTACGATAAGATATATGAGTGCTTCTACATATACAAGGCAGCCCGACCTGAGGATAACGTTGACATAAGCTCGATAGGTGTTACCCGCGGTGAAGGTGGAAACTATATTATAGAAGTGCAGTGCTACGGCTCGGATATGGCCGAGTTTGAAAGAATCGCGGATCTGCCCGATTATGTAAGGCTTGTTTATGAGCCAAATGAACTTGACCAATCCGAAAATCACCCAATCCCCCGCGAACCCGACAGCAGGAAAAGCTATACTAACGGCCCGGCGCTTATGACCATGGACAAAAGCGTTTATCCCCTCTATCCCGAAACCATCAGCTTTACATGGTCGGCGGGAGCGCAAGATGTAAGTTACGGTGCGGGATATGCCCTTCACAAGTACGTAAATGACGAGTGGAGGGCTGTACCTCAAAACCCAAACGTCATCTCAATACTCTATGTTCTGCAGGCAGGAAAAACAGAGCGGCGTGAATTTGTACCTCCCCGACTGGGCGAAGGGCTTTATCGCATTACCGTTGGGATGTATTCTGTTGAATTTGCTGTGTCTGCGGAGGTTGAAAA
>JAFYLI010000024.1 GCA_017537165.1 Oscillospiraceae bacterium
GTTATCGTCTCGCTTATCTACTTCCGCGGCCTCGTAGGCGTGCGCGAAGGTACTGTGATTTCCGCCCTTACCGTTGGCTTTGTAATGAAGCGCATGATGCGCGTTTGCCAGCCTTGGCTGCTTAGCTTCGTTGAGCGCGAGAACAAGCTGGAGCGTATCCTCAGCTCCGCAGGTTATGCCGTGGACAGCAGCGGCAAGCCCAAGCTTATCATTTCCATTTCCCGCGAGTTTGGTTCGGATGGCTACGCTATCGGCCAGCTCCTTGCAAAGAAACTGGGAGTTGAATTCTACGATAAGCAGCTGGTGAAGATGGAGGCGGAGGAGAGCGGACTGAGCGAAAAGTTCATCGAGGCCCACGAGCAGGAGATGAGCCGCGGTATAGTCTACGATTTCCTCACTGCAAGCTACGCTATGTATAACGAAGCACTTTCTCCCATGGAAATGCTTTTTGCCGCACAGACGAAAATAATCCGCCGCATCGCTGCGGAAAGCGAGTCCTGCGTTATCGTCGGCCGCTGTTCGGACTATATTCTCTATAACGATCCCAACAGCTTCCGTATCTTTATCCACGCTCACCCCGATTACAGAACTCAGAATATCGCCAAGCGCCACGGCGTAAGCATTGCAAAGGCTAAGAGCGAGATCGAAAAGACCGATGCCGCGCGCGCAAGACATTATGAGAATTTCACCGGCCGCGAATGGGGCAATACCAAGTACTTTAACCTTGCTGTGGACAGCGGAGTATTCGGCGCGGAGGGCAGCGTAGAACTGATTCTGAGCGCCATAGAGCTTTGGCGAGCCGAACGCGAGCGAAGCTGGACAGCGAAAAACGAAGAATAAAACACAAAACTCTCTGTTCGTTAGAACAGAGAGTTTCTTACTTATAATTATTAGTCCTGAGTCTTCAGTTCATCCAGGCAGGACTTGCAGATGTTCTTGCCCTTGTAGTTGATGACGTCCTTTGCGTTGTTGCAGAAGATGCAGGAAGGCTGATACTTCTTGAGGATAATGGAAGACTCGTCAACATAAATTTCGAGAGAATCCTTCTGTGCGATGTCCAGAGTTCTGCGAAGCTCGATGGGCAGGACAATTCTGCCGAGGCTGTCCATCTGTCTTACGATGCCGGTAGATTTCATATTTTCCTCCTAAAACCACAAAATAGTGGTATTTTTTACTAAATTCGACTTGAAGCAAAGGAATTATACTTAAATAAAACTTGCTTGTCAAGGGGAAAGAGAAAAATATTTTGCACAATTATTATGGGTCGGAAATGATGGGGTAATTACCGGTGAAGAAGGTTTAGAATACCTTTGAGAAGTGGTCTTGACAAAGAAAAATCCGCAGATATCATACGATATCTGCGGATCAAGATTACATCTTTTCGGGTGCGGTTACGCCGAGAATGCCGAGAGCGGCGGCGATAACGCTGCGTACGCTGTCAGCCAGCTTCAGACGGGCTGCGAGGACCTCGGGCTCTGCGCCCTTGATGCGCTCGGAGTTGTAGAAGCGGTGGAAGCGGGAAGCCAGCTCAACCAGATAACGGTTGATGCGGGAAGGATCGTAATCGCGGGCGGCGAGGCGAATTTCCTCGGGGAGGAGGGAGAGCTGCTTGATGAGCTCGTGCTCGTTTTCACCGGCCAGTTTGCTTACGTCAACGTCCTTTGCGGAAACCACGGCGCTGCCCTCAGCGGTGAGAGTGGCAACGAGGCTGCAGATACGTGCGTGAGCGTACTGAATGTAGTAAACGGGGTTCTCGCTGTCCTCGCGGACTGCAAGACCCAGATCGAAGTCAAGGTGAGTGTCGGGCTTGGCGTTGAAGAAGTAGCGTGCTGCATCTACGCTGATCTCGTCAAGCAGGTCAGCCAGTGCGATGGTCTTGCCGGTGCGCTTGGACATACGAACGGGCTTGCCGTCCTGCAGCAGGTTTACAAGCTGCATGAGAACAACAACGAGACGGTGAGAGCCGTCGAGGCCGAGACCGTCCAGAGCAGCCTGCAGACGGGCAACGTGGCCGTGGTGGTCAGCACCCCAGATGTTGATGACCTTGTCGAAGCCGCGCTTCTCAAACTTGTTGCGATGGTAAGCGATGTCGGCAGCGAAGTAGGTGTAGAAACCGTTGGCGCGGCGGAGAACGTCGTCCTTAAGGTCAAGCTTGTCTGCCTGCTCCTTGGTCTTGCCCTCGTTCATGGCCTTCTGACGGAGAAGATCTGCGGTCTTGAGCCACAGAGCGCCGTCCTTTTCATAGGTCCAGCCCTTTTCGCCCAGCATGTCCACGGTCTCGGCAACGTAGCCGCTGTCGTGGAGAGCGGATTCGAAGAACCATTCGTTATATTCGATGTGATACTTCTTCAGGTCGGACTTCATCTTGGGAATGTTGATGTCCAGACCGAAGCGGGACATAGCGTCGTAACGCTCGGTGATGTCGGCGTTGAGATACTTGTCGCCATGAGCTTCATGGAAAGCGGCTGCGATAGCCTTGATGTCGTCGCCGTGGTAGCCGTCCTCGGGGAACTCGACCTTATCTTCGCCGAGAATGATCTGCTGATAACGTGCGTCGATGGACTGAGCGAACTTGTTGATCTGGTTGCCTGCGTCATTGACGTAGAACTCGCGCCAAATGTCATAGCCTGCGCGGTGGAATACCTCGGCAAGGGAATCGCCGAGAACACCGCCGCGGGCGTTACCCATGTGCATGGGGCCGGTGGGGTTGGCGGAAACGAACTCAACCATAACCTTTTCACCGTTGCCTACGTTGACGCTGCCGTAGTTTGCGCCGTCGGTTTCGATGGTCTCGAGAACTGCGGCATACCAGCTGTCAGCAAGGCGGAAGTTGATAAAGCCTGCGCCTGCTACTTCAACGGAGGAGAAGTAGCTGCCGTTCAGGTCAATGTTTGCCATAAGAGCTTCTGCTATCTTGCGGGGAGCCATGCGCATTGCCTTTGCGGCTGCCATAGCGTAAGAGCAGGCATAGTCGCCAAGCTTTGCATCCTTGGGGATCTCGATAACGCCGTTGAGTTCAACGCCTTCGGGCAGCTCGCCCTTAGCGGCAGCGGCAGCGTATGCGCCGCGAATGAGAGAATCTATCTGCAGCTTTGCAGCTTCGATCATGTTTGCCATTATATTTCTTCCTTTCGGTCAAATCTCTTTAAAATCAATAATAGACTGGTTTACGCCTATGTTAACGTTATCCACGTCCAAAGTATATTCTATTTCAACGTGTCCTCTGCTTTCGTCCACGTCAACTTCCAGCTTGCGGGTGTAAATGCCCATGGTGGCGGAGCCGTAAGGTGTCTGA
The DNA here is from genome assembly GCA_017537165.1 of Oscillospiraceae bacterium. Lineage (GTDB taxonomy): Bacteria > Bacillota > Clostridia > Oscillospirales > Oscillospiraceae > RGIG6375. The sequence continues at coordinate 3,296 of JAFYLI010000024.1, forward strand.
TAGAGGAAAAGGTGCTTTTCGCCTTTGCGGAAAAGCATCTGGCTGGTTACGCTGCCCTCACGGGTAAGGATAACGGTGTCGGGCTCTACGGTGAACGTGGTGGTCGTGCCCTCCATGCCGGTTATACTGCTTTCCTGATAAATCAGGTCATATTTTTCGGGACTGCAGATGTATTCGCCTTCGGTTACAAGCTCAACCGAGTTGACATCACCGCCTACGTCCTGAGTGCTGGTAATGGAAATCATAACTTTCTTCATTTGTATCACAAACCTTTACAGTAGCTCAGTCTGGCTGACTTCGCCGCTTATGTCACTGTCCATGAAAAGTGAGGCCTGACGGCGGAATATCTCGGCGCTGTCGGTAACGTAATATCGGTGGCTGCCCTGTCTTTCGGGGGAAGCCAGCGCGTCTGCCTGCTTCAGCTTTTTTATAAGATATTCGGCTGTTTCTGCGCCGGGGCTTACAAGCTGTACCTCGGGGCCCATAAAGTCGCCGATAACCTCGCTGAGCAGTGGATAGTGGGTGCAGCCGAGGATGAGGGTGTCAACGTTTTGGTCACGCAGCTCGCTGAGGTATTCCTCAACTACCAGCTCGATGACCTTGTCGCCGCGGTGGATGCGTCCGTTTTCAACCAGAGGAACGAAAAGTGGGCAGGCCTTGGAAAATGTTTCACTGCCCGGGCGGAACGTTTGAATGGCCTTGTCATAAGCGCCGCTGGCAACGGAGTTGACAGTACCGATGATGCCTATGCGCCCTGTTTTGGTAAGGCGGGCGGCCTTCCATGCGGCGGGCTCCACAACGCCGAATATGGGCGTTGCGTATTCTGAAGCTACCTGCTCCAAAGCAACCGTACTGACGGTGCCGCAGGCAACGGCGATAGCCTTGATATTATGGCTGAGAAGAAATTCTATATCCTGCCGCGCATATTTTATAATAGTGTCCCTTGAGCGACCGCCGTAGGGAACGCGGCCGGTATCACCGAGATAGATAATGTCCTCGTTGGGCATGGCCTCTACCAGCTTTCGCATGGCGGTAAGACCGCCGAGGCCGGAGTCAAACACTCCGATAGGTCTACTGTCCATTAGGCAGCCTCCTTTCCGTGGGGCATATTACTCTAATGTAATATAATATAATAGGCGGAAGAAAATTACAAGCGGTATACCTAAAAATTCATGTGGTATTTTTAAGTCAAGTAGTGTATAATGTGTTCAAATAGCGCAGCGTTGATTTCCGGGAGGTGCATTACTATGAATATCGAACTCAGCGATAAGGAATTTCGCCGCCTGCTGGATATGGTTTATATCGGCAACTGGATACTTAACTCCATACGCGGGGATGACAGAATAAAGGATTACGACGATCTGGAATCCAAAATTTTTGCCCACTGCATAAAAAACGGAATGTTTTCCCTTATAGAGCTGGTCAACGGCGAAATTCTGCCAAGCGGCGAATTTTCCGAAGGCGGTATACACGAAGCTATAATGGATTATGAGGATACCGTATTTTATGAAATACTCGCAGAGGAACTTGCCCGCCGCGATATGAATTTCGAGCCTATAAGCGCGGAAAATATGGCGGAGCTTACCGAGCGTATTGATGAGTATATTGAAGAATTTGAAGAAAATGGCGTGAACAATATTTCGCTGGATAAATAAAACGAGCATAAAACAGCCTCCTGCAGAGAAAATACCTGCAGGAGGTTTTTGTATGCAGAAAATGACCAAAGAAGAATACGGAAAGTATATAAAGCAAAAATCACCCAAGTCGCCCCTGCTGCCCGATATGCTCAAAGCGTTTATCGTGGGCGGCATAATTTGCACCATAGGGCAGGCGGTGATAAACGGCTGGACAGCGGCGGGATTGGACGAAGAAACGGCTGCAAATGCCACCTGCGTGACCATGGTTTTCCTTGGCGCATTTCTTACGGCGCTTGGAGTTTATGACCGCATAGCGCGCTTTGCGGGCGCGGGTACACTGGTGCCTATTACGGGTTTTGCCAACGCAGTGGTGTCGCCGGCACTGGAGTATAAGGCGGAAGGATTTATTAGCGGCATGGCTGCGAAAATGTTCGTTATAGCAGGGCCGGTTATCGTGTTTGGCCTTACCGCCAGCGTGGTCTACGGCGTGATATATTGGATAATAACCCTATTCTGAACTAAAAAAGCTTGACCGAGGTGAATCGGTCAAGCTTTCTCTATTATTGTGCAGTAAAGAAACCGGAGTTGGTGGTAACGTTCAAAATGCCGAAGCAAGAAAGAGTGGTCATGGTTTCCTGAGAATATCGGAGGGGCCACCAATTCAAAAAATCTTCGGGAACACTGTCAACGGGAGTGTCGGGGAGATACAAAATAAACTCGGTGCATTCCTGACCTTCGAAAGGATCATTCAGACCGTGGGGCTCGGCGGCTACATAGCGGATCTCATCCTCGATCCATTCCTCGCCTACTGCCTTGGCGGTGCTTATGTCAGTCAAAATCAGCTTGTAGGAATACTCGTTGATTTTTTCGATGGTGCCGAACTTGCCGGAAAAGTCACACATATATATGCTGCCGTTGGGATAGCCTTCGCCTGCTTCACCCAGTTCGGAGTCGCTATAAAATCCGCTGAACGTGCCGTCACGGTTTACGGTCATAACAGTTTGCCAGCCGCCTGCACCTGAGAGATAGGAGAATGTCATAGCATCTTCGGACAGAGGAAGAAGTTCGGCGGCAGGGGGCGCGGTTTCGGTGGGGGTGGGTTCAACTGTGGCGGTGGGAGTGTCGTTTGCGGGAGTGTCTGTGTTGGTGGTAGTTTTGCCGCATGCTGCAAGGCAAAGCAGAATTACTAACAAAAAAACAGCTGTTATCTTTTTCAGGGTATATTACCTCCTGATTGGTTGAGTATACCACAAGGGGCGTTGCTTGTAAATAATTTTACTTCTATGGTCGAACACTTTACTTTAATGAAAAGAAGTGATATTATAAGAGCCGATAACTTAGGAAAAGAGATGGGCCATGTATCTTGACGATTTGAAACTGAATACGGAAATAAACCTCCCTGAGGTTACCATCAGCAAGGAGCGTATGCTGGAGTTTGCGCAGATTTATGATCCGCTACCCCTCCACTGCGACGAGGAGTACGCAAAAAATACCCGCTTCGGACAGCTTGTGGCTCCGGGTGTTATGACCTTTATGACCGTTTGGGCAGAGATAGTAAAAATCGACCTTTTCGGTGATGAGCTTATCGCGGGCAAGTCTACGAAGATTGAATGGTTCAAGCCTGTTTTTGCGGGCGATACCTTGAGCAGTAAGGCGCGCATAAGCGCAATAACACGCCGCAATGCCTATAACGGTATCGCGGAGATCAGCATAGAAGTGTATAATCAGCACGGAGAGCTGGCGCTTACAAACATAACAGAATACGTGGTAAAATACAGAGCATAATGAAACTCGGAATAAGCTTGACTTATTCCGAGTTCTTTTCATATATCAAGGGACTCAAAGCGCTTTTCGGATATGCGGCAGGCGATAAACGTAAGCAGTACATATGCCGCCAAGCCAATGGCCAAAACTGCCAGCTTTTCGGGCAGAAATGCAGGGTCGGGAGTATCCAGACGCAGGCGGAAGAAGGGCAGCGTGTGAGTCAGCGTTTCGAATACGGCAATAACAGCGAATAATATCACGCTGCTTGCCGCAAATGTTCTGCCGACCTTTTCGGGAGCGCGGTAATAAGAAGTGAAAAACTGCAGATTGAAAATGCCGAAAAGCAGAAGGGCAAACCCGAAAAAGGCTATGTTTGCGTCCATGCCCACCTGATTGCCGCCAACGGACATCGCCTGCCGCAAAGCGGCAAAGGGCACTGCCACGATAAGCTGTACGGCCTGCGAGATAACCGCAAAGCAGATACGCGCGCGGACGGCATCGCGTTTGCGGACGGGCAGCATAAGCGAAAACTCAATATCGCGGTTTTCGCGGCCTCCCAGACAAACAAAGAAAAGGGAAAGGGAGGAGTAAAACAGCACTACATAGTAGGGATAGTTTGGAATAAGGAGCATGGCGGAAAGCAGCCAAAACAGAAACACAGTGGGGTGCATGGCCAAGCGGAAATCTTTGATAAGCAGATTTTTCATGCCTTACCCTCCTTTTCCCAATGAGTTATCACAGTGTCTATATCCGTCGACTGAGAGGGGATACCAAGCCGTTCAGTATCGGAGGGGGTCATGAGCGCCGTTATTCCGCCGCGTGTAATTCCCTGACCGATGAGATAAGGCTGCAGCTCTTTGGCCTCGGCCTCCGTAAGCTGAACCAGGCGGTAGCGGGACTTAAAGCTGTCCGTGTCCTCTGAGCAAACTATGCGGCCTTCGCGGATGTAGGTTATGCGGTCGGCGCACTTATCAAGGTCGGAGGTTATATGGGTGGAGAAGAGGATGCTCACACCTTCGCGGGCAAGACGCAGGAAAATTTCAAGCAGCTCGTCGCGGGAAACGGGGTCAAGGCCGCTTGTGGGTTCGTCGAGGATGAGCAGCTCCGCCCCGTGGGAAAGCGCCAATGCAAGGCTGTATTTTAGCTTCATTCCTGCCGAAAGCTGAGCGGGAGTCTTGCCCTCATCCAGCGCGAAAAGAGCCAGCAGACGGCGATATTCCGCTTCGTTCCAAGTGGGATAAAAGCTTTTCGTTACCGCGCTTATGGAGCGCAGCTTTTTACGGGGATAAAAGTCAGCACCGCCGGAAACAAAGCCGATTCGGTTCTTGATTCCAAGCTCATTTTCTCGAAAATCCATGCCGAAGAAGCGCACTTCGCCGCTGTCGGGGTGAACAAGGTTGAGCAGAGCTTTCAGCGTGGTTGTTTTGCCCGCGCCGTTTCTGCCGATGAAGCCCATTATTTCGCCCCGCTGTACCTCGAAGCTTACATCCTGCAGCTGAAACTCGCCGTAGCTTTTGCACAGATCCTTTATGCTCAAAACAGACACTGTATCACTCCTTATAAATAACAAGTGTTATCTAACGGGATTGTACCACACTCCTCTTCGGTTGACAAGAGGTTTGAGACAGTATAAAATAACAAATGTTATCGGAGGTGAAATTATGCCGCCTAAAATAAGGTTTGGTAGGGAAGATATAGTGTCCGCCGCGCTGGAGATAATCCGCGAGCAGGGGATAGAGGGCGTGAATGCCCGCGCTGTTGCTGCCCGCCTTGGCTGCTCCACTCAGCCGCTGTTCCGCGAATTTGAGTCCATGGAGCATATAAAAGAGGAGGCCGCCCGCCTTGCCATGGAGCTGTATGCCCGCCACGTTGCCGAGGGAGCCGCGCGGGAGCCTATTTCCTACAAGGGAACGGGTCTTGCCTATATCGACTTCGCCCGCCGCGAACCGCAGCTGTTCAAAATGCTGTTTATGAGCAATCGTGTCAGCCGACCCGTGCCGGAAATTGAAGATCCCTCCTATGAGCTGGTTATATCCACACTGATGGAGCGAATCAGTCTGAGCCGTGAGCAGGCGGAAGAATTTCATCTTAAGATGTGGATCTTCGTCCACGGCCTTGCGGTAATGACCGCCACCAAATATATGGATTTTACCGATGAAGAACTCAGCGCCATGCTCAGCAGTCAGTTCATGGCCCAGAAAGCTCTGTATGAAAATAAAAACGGCAGTCTTTGACTGCCGTTTTTGAGTTTGTGAGTGTTTTTGTTATTTTCTGCGTACTATGTATGTCCGGACAAATAAGGAAGGGTGAGAGCCTTGAACGATGAAAAATTAATAACTGCCATAAAAAATGGCGACGAGGCCGCTGTAGCGCAGGTAATAGACAAGTATTCCCGTCTTTTGTGGAAGGTAGCTTCGGCGGTATTGAAGAACGTGGGGCAAGAGCAAGATGTGGAAGAATGCGTGGCAGATGTGTTCATAAGTCTTTGGCAGCATCCTGATAAGTACGATGCGAACCGAGGAGGCCTGCGTACGTGGCTCTGCATAAAAGCCAGAAGCTGCGCCCTTGACCGCTATCGCGAAATATCCCGCCGCAGTACATTGCCGCTGGAGGCTGCTGCTGCCGCATGCGCCGCAGAGGTGTGGGAGCAGGTGGATGCGGAGGAAATGAGGCAAGCGATTGCCGCTGCCGTTGATACCTTGGCCCTGCGAGAGCGGGAGATACTTATCCGCCGCTACCATTATGAGCAGAAACCGCGTGAGATAGCGCTGGCGTTGGGGATACCCGTGAAAGCGGTTGATAACAGCCTTTATCGCGCCAAGCGTAAGCTGCGGGAAGAATTGGAGGGACGCAAATGAGCGAGTTTAAAAAGGAGAATCTTGAAAATATAAAGAGCATATTTGAAGCAAAAACAGGCGTGGAACTGCCAAAGCGGAAGGTGCTGCGCCGCTCGGCGAAGATAGCGATAGCACTGGCGGCGGTGATAGCTTGCCTGAGTATTACCGCCTTTGCGGGAATGCAGTTTTCTTCTCTCGACGGGGATGAACTGGCAATTAGCGCCGTTTATGAAGGATATGGTGTAGTTGCGATAAAGGTGGAAAACCGCTCCGATAAGCTGCTGGAGTTTGATGAGAAGTTTTATTTGCGCCGCTGGTCGGGCGATACCGTGCAGGTGGATATTAGCGCAGTCAGGTTTGAAAATACTGCTTTTGCGCCGGGCAGTGCCGGCGTAATGCTCATCGACCTTTCCGATGCCTGCGATGTTGCGGCCCTGGAACTGCCGCTGGAGGGAAATGACCATTATTATTTTCTGCTCACCAATAACGGTTTTGCCTTCGGGCAGGATTGGATGTGCGGCGTGGACTTTGCGCCGAACTCGGCAAGCGAAACTGACGTAATTGAACCTGTTGAGCAGGCTGATATTGTGCCCAGCAGCAGTGCGGAAAGTATAGCGCAGATAGAAGAAAGCCTGCGCCCGTATTTTGAAAA
>JAFYLI010000025.1 GCA_017537165.1 Oscillospiraceae bacterium
AACTACGCCAAGGGGAGTAGTTTCGGGATCGCAGCCCCAGAAAAGCAGACTGTCGCAGTTCTTGGCGATGTCGGGATAGAGGTTGGCGGTGGGAGCCATTTCGCCTACGGGTTCGCAGCCCCATACGTGCTTTGCACCCCAGTACCAGCCTTCCCAGGAGTCCATGTTTCTCATCTGCAGGGTGTAGCCACCCATAAGAGCAAGCAGACGGTTGGGACAGCCGTGGCTGGGAGCAACGCGCTTGCCTTCGCCGTGCATATCACTCTGGCAGAGAACGGCCTCGGGACCGTAGGTATCTCTCATGCGCACCAACTCATCGGCGCAGATCTGTGCAGCCTCATCCCAGGAGATACGGACGTAGCCGCTCTTACCGCGGTTCTGAGGATTGCGCTCACCCTTGGGATCCCAGTCCACGCGCTTCATGGGATAGCGTACGCGGTTGGGAGAGTATACGCGGGACTTGTAGCCAAGACCGAGGGGAGTTATGGTAACTCTGTCGGGGGGCACGAAAGTCTGACCTCTGGCTTCCATAGTCCAGGGGTTGCAGTGCTTGTCCGTGTATTCCTTATCGTAGTGATAGGGGCGGATACGGGTTATCTTGCCGTCATTGGAGTCAACAAGGCAGGGGCCGCCGCTCTCGGGACCCATCAGGGAGAAGGAGATTATATTCTGTTCGTCGGGAGTGAACTTTTTTGAGTTATCCATGATGATACAACTCCTGTATCTTATTTTCTAATGTAAGTATATCCCCTATTTTAACAAAAGTAAAACTCTTTTTGAAATTGCGGTAACAACCAAATGGTTGTGAAGTGTAAGGGGTGGCAAGGTGCATAAAAAACGGGATGTATTTTGGTAAAACTTTAAGTTGTCGTGAAGAATTATTTTCTTGACATTGGTACTATACCAAGGTTTAAAATAGCACTGTATGGGTGGAGTATGCCCAGATGCAGAAACCCACAAAAGATGTTCGAAGAAAAAACAAAAATAAAAGACATAAGTAACGAACGATCTGCTCATGACGAATAGATGGGCGAGAGAATTTCTTGCCGAATGCGCTGAAAAGCGCAGGGAATACTTTGTGTATTGCCGAGCATTTTCGGTGCGGAACGGCATGAAATTATCCGGACGTATATCGTCAATGAACAGAGCGTTGGTTACAAAAGAAAAAAGGAGAAGATGAAAATGCGCAATGCAGTAATCGTTGAAGCCTGCCGTACCGCGGTCGGTTCCATGGGCGGCAGCCTGAAGCCTATGAGTGCCTATGACCTGGCTTGCACCGTGCTTCAGGGAGTTCTTGACAGAAGCCAGATCGATCCTAAGGAAATAGAAGAAGTTATCATGGGCCAGTGCCGTCAGACTTCTGACGAGCCCAACATCGCACGTATGGCAGCCCTCAAGGTTGGCATTCCCGAGAGCGCTTCCGCATACACCGTTATGCGTCAGTGCGCTTCCGGTATGACCGCTGTTCAGAACGCAGCTATGAGCGTTATGACCGGCAACAACGACGTTGTTGTAGCAGGCGGTACCGAGTCCATGTCCAATGCAGTATTCTACGTTCGCAACGCACGTTGGGGCGTAGGCACCGGCAACACCGAGTTCGTTGACGCTCTCACCGAGGGTCAGTTCCGCAGCCAGCCCCAGGAGATGTACGGTAAGTACAACATGGGCGCTACCGCTGAGAACGTTGCAGAAGAGATGAACATCACCCGCGAGGAGCAGGATGCTTTCGCTCTCGAGTCCCAGCGCAAGGCTATTGCAGCTATCGATTCCGGCCGCTTCAAGGACGAAATCGTTCCCGTTATGGTTCCCCAGGGCAAGAAGAAGCCCCCCATGGCATTCGAGGTTGACGAGTTCCCCCGCCGCGATACCGATGCTGAGAAGCTTGCAAAGCTGAAGCCCTGCTTCAACATCAAGCACGATGCAGAAGGCAGACTCTTCAATGACTCTGCTCTCACCGGTACCGTTACCGCAGCAAGCTCCTCCGGCAGAAACGACGGCGCTTCCGCTATGCTCATCATGAGCGAAGAGAAGGCTCAGGAGCTTGGCCTCAAGCCCCTCGCTAAGATCATCGGTATGGGCACCGCAGGCTGCGACCCCAAGAGCATGGGTCTTGGCCCCGTATATGCTGTTCCCAAGGCTCTCAAGAGCGCAGGCCTCACCATCGACGATATCGGCCTCATCGAGCTCAACGAGGCATTTGCTGCTCAGTCCATCGGCTGCATCAAGCAGCTCGGCTGGGAAGACAAGATGGATATCATCAACGTCAACGGCGGCGCAATCGCTCTTGGCCATCCCGTTGGTTCTTCCGGTTGCCGTATCCTCGTAACCCTTCTCCACGAGATGAAGAAGCGCGGCGTTAAGTACGGCCTTGGCACCCTCTGCATCGCAGGTGGTATGGGCCAGGCTACCGTTCTCGAGCTCTGCGAGTAATAGTTGGCAGTCCCTTAATAAACCGGACGGCGGTATCCGAGCGGATAATTTTTCGCCAAAGTGTCCCGAAAATGCTCGGCAATACACCAAGTATTCCCTGCGCTTTTCAGACCATTTGTCATAAAAATTCTCTCGCCCGTCTTTACCTTGCCGGTTCATTAAGCGACCGCTTGAGGCATCACCTTATTTAGTAAGCAAATAAATTTACATATAACCCGAATATTTTTAGAAAGAGGTAAATCAAAATGATGAATCTGTTCGATCTCACCGGCAAGAATGCCATTATCATCGGCGGCGCAGGCGGCCTCGGCATGCTGGTTGCTCAGGCTTTCGCTGAGCACGGCGCAAACGTATGCATCGCTTCCCGTACCGAGTCCAAGCTGCAGGACGCTTGCAAGGAGCTTGAGAAGCTGACCGGCAAGGAGTTCAAGTACTATGTTATGGACGCCGGCAACGAGGACATGGTTGCTGCTGTTGCTGAGCAGGCTAACAAGGACTACGGTCACATCGACATCCTCGTAAACTCTCAGGGCGTTAACAAGAAGTTCCCCGCTCTCGAGTTCCCCATGGACGTATTTGATACCATCATGCACGACGACGTTGCTTCCATCCTCATGACCTGCAAGCACTTCGGTAAGTACATGAAGGAGAACGGCTACGGCAAGATCGTAAACGTTACCTCCGTTCGTGGTAAGATCGCTACCAAGGGCCCCGGCAACGCTGCTTACTGCGCAGCTAAGGGCGCTGTTGATATGCTCACCAAGCAGCTCGCTTCCGAGTTCGGCCCCTACGGCATCACCGTTAACGCATTTGGCCCCAACATCATGAAGACCCCCATGATGACCAAGGTCTTCGAGATGCGTGCAGCTGAAGCCGGCGTTACCGTTGAAGAGTATCTCCGTCAGCAGGGTGCAGGTCTGCCCATGCGCAGAATGTCCGATCCCGAGGATTGCGTAGGTACCGCTCTGTTCCTCGCAGCTCCCGCTTCCGACTTCCTCACCGGCAACATCCTCTATCCCGACGGCGGTCTCACCGCAATCGGCTAATAGATTAGGCAGCCTCGCACAATTCCCGGCACACAGCTTGCTTGCATATTATTCCGCCTGATCGCCCGAAAATGCTCGGCAATACACCAAGTATTACCTGCGCTTTTCAAACGAACAGACGAAAAATCTGACAGCGCAATCTGCGCACCGGAATCATGCTCAGCAGCCTTTTGGCGACTGTAACTATACAGTTCCCGAAACCTGTACATTCACCCCCAAATAAAATATCCGCGCCGTTCCCTATGGGTTCGGCGCGGGTATAAGAGAAGCTGAGTTATTCAGTTTTCTTCAATAGGCATCCATACTTCGAAGTAGCCCGTCAGTTCGTCGTTCTCAACGATGCTGCAGACAAGGTTTCCTCGGACACTGCCGAAGATCTCAAGGCCGTTGGCCTCCGCGTAGTCGATCATAAAGTCGATGTGGCGGGGCGTGAAGGCGTCCTTGCCGGAGCTTTTGAAAGCGCTGTGGATGCTCAGCTGAGAGGGAAGAGTAACTACCGGGGGGGAGAGGGGAACGTTCAGTTCCTCTGCGTAGGACTTATCGAGAGAGAAGCCCCATGCGTAACCGTCTCCGCCGCCTACAACGTCCTCCCAGTTTATCTCAAAATGCCGCTTTGTAAAGGGCATGTATTTCAGCCATTCCTGACTGGTCTTATTCAGCTTAGCGCTGTTATCGTAAGCCTGATTGAAGCGGTTGAGATAGTAAGCAATGGCGGGGCTGCGGCGAATGTCGCAAACGCCGACGCAATCCTTTATATTGCGGACTTCCTGCTCGTATTCTTTTATGCGGCGCAGAAGAAGCTGCTGGTGGCGCAGTGCCGCTTCCAGTTCGTCGGTCTTTGAGCCGATGTCGTCAAGAAGATTGTCGTAGGAAAAATCGGTTACCATATCAGCGATATGGTCTATGTTGAAGCCGAAGTTCTTGAACCACAGGCAGTCTATGAGATAGTTTATGTCCCAAGTGTCGTAATAACGGTAGTCATTGTTCTTATCTTTGACAGGAGTTACTACGCCCTTCTTTTCGTAATATCTTATCAGGTCGGTGGAAATGCCGAGAATTCTCGCAACGTCGCCGATTTTATACTGCAATTTTCCTGACCTCCGTTTCACATTGGACTTTCGAGTGCCATTATATACAAAAAATGCGAAATGTTCAATAAATTTCTCAAATTTACTTGACCTTGGAACAATTCCAAGGTTAATAATCAAAGCAAAGAAGCTATAAACAAAAAATTTACTTTTAGGAGGAAATCATCATGGCATACATGCCCCTTGACAAGAGCAAGCTCTACCTCGAAACCGATAAGATGACTAAGATCTGGGACCTCAGCCAGCCCTGGGGCTGGGATACCCCCCTGTGGCCCTTCCCCGGCGCACGTTCTGACCTGCAGTTCCCCCGTGGCCAGTACCTGGAGCGTTTCCACAAGAGAACCTGCACCTACACCGGTACCCTCCACGCTGCTACCCACTGCGATGCTCCCAACCACACCCTCCACGAGGAAGAGGTTGATCGCGAGCGTTACGGTTACACCCTCGCTGAGATGCCCCTGGAGCACGCTATCGGCTCCGGCGTTATCGTTGACCTGACCTGGATGTACGACGAGTTCGAGAAGGCATTCAACGCAGCAGGCGGCGACCCCGCAAAGATGGGCGAGTGGGCAGAGACCCCCGACAAGAAGGGTGCTATTTGGCACATCATCACCCCCGAGGATGTTCAGAAGGCTCTCGATAAGGACGGCCTCGAGATCCGCCCCAACGACTTCGTCGTTCTCAACACCGGTTTCCATCGTTACTGGAGAAAGAACAACGACAAGTACTTCAACTACTATCCCGGTAACGGCCCCGAGCTCGCTTACTGGCTGATGTATGAGAAGAAGATCAAGGCTATTGCCGGTACCTACGGCGCTTCCGACTCCCCCGTATGGCACTATCCCAACAAGGAGCAGATGCCCTGGCTCGCTACCAACTACAAGCTGGCTACCGGCCGTGACCTCGACGTTGACTATCCCGACTACGAGCCCTGCCACCGTCTGTACGGTCAGCACGGTCTGCTCGCTATCGAGAACGCCGGCGGCGACATCGACCAGGTTACCGGTAAGCGCATGACCATCGCTGCATTCCCCTTCCGCTGCGAGGCTGCTGACGGCGGTTTCGTTCGTCTGGTTGCTTGGGAAGAGGGCAGCTTCTAATATTGTAACCACAGATTAAATCGTCTGTTGGCGTATGAACGGATAAATTTCCGCCAATGCGCACCGAAAAGCCTCGTTAATACACCAAGTATTGCCTGCGTTTTTCGGCGCGCCTGACAAAAATTTCTTCCGCCCATACACTCAACGACAATTCAATCAGCGGTTACTTGTAACCACAGATCAAATCGTCTGTTATTACCTATTAGGACACACTTAAACTAACTGATAACTTATAGTTTACCCCACAGTACCCCTGTGGGGTAAACGAATGAAGAAACAGAGGTTTTACGATAATGAAAATACTTGCTGATATCAAGAAAATTGCCGTGCTTGGCGCCGGCACCATGGGCCCCGGCATTGCTCAGACCTTTGCAATGGGCGGCTATCAGGTTACCATGTGGACCCGTAGCGAGTCCACCCGTGATAAGGCTATTGCTTCCCTCGAGTCCCAGCTGAACACCTTCGCTGAAGAAGGCCTGCTGAGCGAGGATAAGGCTGCTATCATGGCTCGCATCAGCTTCGCTTCCACCGTTGAAGAGGCTGTTGCCGGCGCAGATTTCATCCAGGAGACCATCGTTGAGAAGAAGGACGCTAAGGAAGAGCTGTATGCCCAGCTGGCTGCATGCGTTCCCTCCGACGTTATAATCGCTTCCAACACCTCCGCTCTGAACATCTTCGAGGTTGTTCCCGAGCAGCTCCTGCCTCAGATGATCATCTGCCACTGGTATGCTCCTCCCCATGTTATTCCCCTGGTTGAGGTTGTTAAGAGCGAGCAGGCTCCTCAGGAGTTCGCTGACATCGCTGTTACCATGCTCAACAACTGCGGCAAGACCGCTGTTCTCATGAAGAAGTTCATCCGCGGCTACATCGTCAACCGTCTCCAGCAGTGCCTCAATCAGGAAGTATTCTACCTCCTGGATAACGGCTACTGCGATGCAGAGGCTATTGACCTTGCTGCAAAGGCTTCCTTCATCCCCAGAGCCTGCGTTCTGGGTCTGTGCAAGCGCATGGACTTCGGCGGCGTAGACATGACTTACAACAACTTCAAGAACAAGAGCTACGCAGCTCCCCAGTGGGATAATCCTCCCACCACCCTGGTAGACCTCGTTGAGGCCAACAAGCTTGGTATCAAGACCGGCGAAGGCTTCTACAGCTACGAAGGCGTTGATATGGAAGCTCTCAAGGCAAAGCGCGACAAGCAGCTCTTCGAGATCTTCAACGTAACCAAGAAGTTCATGGCTGACCCCGTTTGATCAGCAATAGAAATTAATTATATTTCGTTAATTATCGAAAGGACGATAGAAAAATGGCTAAGAGCAATAAGATTATTATCCAGGTTTGCCTTTGCGGCGCCGGCACCAAGAAGGCTCAGGCTCCCACTGTTCCCTACACCGCAGAGGAACTCGCTGAGCAGATCGTAGAATGCGCTAAGGCTGGCGCTTCCGTTGCCCACATCCACGTTCGCGAGGATAAGGAAGTTAACGGCGAACTCCAGATCGGCTACAAGTCCATGAGCCTCAAGGCTTTCACCGAGGCTGTTGAGATGACCCGTAAGGCTTGCAAGGAAGCCGGCGTAGATATCGTTATCAACCTCACCACCTCCGGCGGCGAGTACGAGGATCACAAGCGTCTGCAGCACCTCGGCGCTCTCAAGCCCGAGATGTGCTCCTTCGACCCCAACACCATCAACTGGGCAAACAGCTACATCTTCGAGAACAGCCCCCGCTTCCTCAACAAGCTGGCTCAGGAAGTTGTTAAGCACGACATCAAGCCCGAGTTCGAAGTATTTGACACCGGTCACATCGACAGCGTTATGTACTATGTCAACAAGCACGGCATTCCCCAGCCCCCCCACATCCAGTTCATCATGGGCGTTGGCGGCTCCATGCCCGGCACCACTGAGAACCTCGCTTTCCTCGTAAACAAGCTGCCCGAAGGCGCAACCTGGTCCGTTTCCGGTATCGGCAAGGCTCACATGCCCATGATGCTCGCCGGTCTGGCTCTCGGCTGCGACGGTCTGCGTGTAGGTCTTGAGGACAACATTCTCTACGGTAAGGACGAGAACGGCAACAAGATCATTGCTACCAACAAGATGCTCGTTGAGCGCGCTGTTGAGATGGCAAAGCTGGCTGGCCGTGAGATCGCTACCGCTGAGGATGCAAGACAGATCATGGGTATCACCCGTAACTGCCTGCGCGACGAAGTAACCGGCGAAGTTACCTACGTAGAGGAATAATCATAAACCATCATTGCCGCCCTGCCTTCCAATAAGGCGGGCAGGGCGGAGTGTATAGAAAGGAAAGATTATCATGGCTAAGGATAAAGTCGTATCCATTGACAAGGCTATGGAAATGATCCACGACGGTCAGACCATCATGGTTCCCGGCTTCGTCAACTGCGGCGTTCCCCAGACTCTGATTCAGGCAATGATGGACAGAGGCTACAAGAACCTCAACATCATCTCCAACAACACCAGCGTTAAGGGCAAGGGCATCGGCAAGCTCGTTCACGCTGAAGCTATCAACCACATCACCTGCTCTCACATCGGCAACAACACCGAGACCGTAGAGAAGGTTGTTAACGGCGAGATCAACGTTACCTTCGTTCCCCAGGGTACTCTCTGCGAGCGTATCAGACTGGGCGGCGCAGGCCTCGGCGGTGTTCTCACCCCCACCGGCATCGGCACCCCCATGCAGGATGGCAAGCAGGTCCTCGAGTGGGACAGCGAGAAGGGCGAGTATAAGTTCGTAACCGACGCTGACCCCGTTAAGGGCGCTCGCTTCATCCTCGAGCTTCCCCTCCACGCTGACGTAGCCATCATCCACGCTTGGAAGGCTGACAAGATCGGCAACGTTATCTACCACAGAACCGCCCGCAACTTTAACCCCATCATGGCTAATGCCGCTGATTTCGTTATCGTTGAGGCTGAGGAAATCGTAGAAGTCGGCGAGCTGGATCCCGATATCATCGTAACTCCCAGCTGCGTCGTTGACATGATAGTTCAGGCTAATGCGGAGGATAGAAACTGATGACTAAACAGGAAATGAGAAATTTTATCGCCAAGAGAACCGCTAAGTTCTTCAACGACGGCGATGTTGTAAACCTTGGTATCGGTATGCCCACCCTCTGCCTCGAGCATCTGCCCGAAGGCGTAGATATTTGGATCGAGTCTGAGAACGGTGTTCTCGGCCTTGCAGGCGCTCCCGAAAACGAAGCTGACGGCGATATCGATATCGTTGACGCTTCCGGTACTGTTTCCACCATGCGTCCCGGCGGATGCTGCTTCTCCAGCTTCGACTCCTTCGGCCTGATCCGTGGCGGCCACGTTGCTGCTACCGTTCTCGGCGCTTACGAAGTCGACCAGGAAGGCAACCTCGCTAACTGGATGGTTCCCGGCAAGACCTGCGCAGGTATGGGCGGCGCTATGGACCTGGTTTCCGGCGCAAAGAACGTTCTTATCATGATGGAGCATTGCGATAAGTACGGCAACTCCAAGATCCTCAAGAAGTGCACCCTGCCCCTGACCGCTGCTCGCGAAGTTGACTACGTCATCACCGAGCTCTGCGTTCTGCACTGCACCGCTGAGGGCCTTGTCCTTGAAGAAGTAGCCCCCGGCGTTACCGTCGAGGAAGTTATTGCTAAGACTGACGCTGACCTCATCATCCCCGAGACTGTCGGCTGCATGGAATAATCCGGGAGGCATTTTAAATTGGTTCAGACAATTATTATTATTCTTTACTTTGCTGTTACCGTAGCAATCGGTCTGATTTCTTCCAAGAAGTCCAAGTCCTCCGATTCCTTCCACGGCGCAGCAATGGGTATGTTCGCTATCGTCGCAGCTTCCGCTGGTGAGTGGCTGGGCGGCACCGCAACCACCGGTGTTTCCGAGTACGGCTTCAACTACGGTCTCTCCGGCGCATGGTATACCATCGCTAACGGTATCGGCGTTATGTTCCTGGCTCTGCTGTTTGCTAAGCTCTACCGCAGCCTGAACTCCGTTACCGTTCCCGGTATCATCGAGCGTTTCTTCGGCGTTAAGGCAAGAACCGTTTCCAGCGTACTGCTCACCATCGTTATGCTGGCTGTAGGTCTTTCCCAGATGATCGCTGCAGGTAAGCTGGGTCAGTCCCTGCTGGGCTTTGACTTTACCATTACCGTTATCGTATTTGCGATAATCTTCATTGTCTACACCCTTGCGGGTGGTATGAACGCTGTTGCGTCCACGAATAAGCTGCATCTGTTCGTTATGTACGGCGGTGTCATCGTTGCTGTTATCTTCGCCCTGACCAAGGTTGGCGGCTGGGGTGGCTTCATGGATGGTATCGACGCTGTTGAAACTGCAGATCCCAGCAAGAACTACTTTAACATGTTCTCCATCGGCGGCACCAAGGTTTCTTCCTGGATCATCGCCGGTCTGCTGGGCGCTTGCACCGCTCAGGCTGGTATTCAGCCTGTTCTGGCTGCTAAGGACGTTCCCACCGCAAAGAAGGCTTGCATCATCACTGCTTTCGTTGCAGCTCCCTTCGGTCTCTTCACCGCACTGCTGGGTATGATCGCTAAGGTTATGTCTCACAACGGTACCCTCACCGATACCCTCGGCAATGTTGTTACCGACGGTAAGATGGCTCTGCCCACCATGATGATGCACCTGCATCCCATTATCGGCGGTCTGGTTCTGGCTTCCATTCTGGCAGCTATCCTCTCCACCGTATCTCCCATCATCCTCTCTGCAGGTACCATGGTCACCAAGGACCTCTATCAGCGCGTTATCAAGCCCAACGCTACCGACGCTGAAGTTCTGAAGATGTCCCGTATCACCACCGCTCTCTCCGGTGTTATCTGCGCAGTTGGCGCTATCTTCCTTGTTAACGCCTCCGCAGTTCTCGACCTGGTTTACGCTGCATACTCTCTCCGCGGCGCTATCTTTATCGTTGTTCTCTTCGGTATCTACTGGCGTCACGCTTCCCAGAAGGCTTCCTGCATCAGCATGATCTGCACCGGTGTAGTTGCTGTTCTCTGGGTTGCTGTTAAGCTCGTTACCGGCGCATATCCCATCTCCATCGGCTCCTTTGCCATCACCGAGACCTATGCTGCCGTTGTTGTTGCTGCTGTCTGCATGCTCATCTTCAGCAAGATCTTCAAGCCCACCGTTGAAGAAATTGCAAGAAAGAAGCCCGCTAAGCAGATCATTGCTGAGGCAGGTAACGGCTAATAGCTTACTTACTTAAATATGAAATCGACTCTTTCCTTTGGAAAGGGTCGATTTTTTGTTGCCGTTCGCTGCAGTTTTCACCATTGAAAAATACGGAAAATTTCGCTATGCTTGAAATATATACGCTAATTTTCCGTCATATAAGGCAGAAAGGAGGAAATGCCCATGGAAGATATGGAGATAATCGAACTGTATTGGCAGCGGGATGAACGCGCCGTGAAGGAATCCGATGTGAAATACGGCAGACTTTGCAAGGGCATTGCTCTGCGACTGCTGGAGAACATGGAAGACAGCGAGGAGTGCGTCAGCGATACGTGGCTGCGGGCGTGGAATACTATGCCGCCCCAGCGTCCCGAGATACTCCGCGCCTTCTTTGCCAAGATAACACGTAATCTCGCCCTTGACCGCTGCCGCAGCTCAGCAGCTCAAAAGCGCGGCGGAGGAGAAGTTAGCCTTGCCCTCGAAGAATTGAAAGACTGCGTTTCGGGCGGCACTATTGAAAGTGAACTGGAACGCAAAGAACTGGTTGCGGCCATCAATGACTTCCTGCGCGGTCTGGATGAGAAAGAAAGACAGCTTTTCCTCCGCAGATATTGGCTTGCCGAAAGCGTTTCCGCTATCTCTAAAAAGAGCGGTATGTCGGCAAACGCGGTGAGTCTGCGCCTTATGCGCCTGCGGACGAGGCTGAAGGAGCATCTTGAAAAGGAGGAGATAAGCGTATGACGGAACTTGATATTATGAAGGCTATAGGCGAAGCGGACGAAAATCTGCTGGACTCTGTACTTGCGGATACTAAGCCCAAGGGCGTGAAAAGATCCGTCAAAATAGCCCTTGTGGCGGCAGCCGCTTTACTGCTGCTCATCGGTGCGGCTATTGCCAAAAGCAGCGACGGCTTCCTTTCCGAGCTTTTCGGCGAAAGCTACGATATAATCGGCGACTACGTTATGATGGAACCCGTCAGTGTGGAAAACGAATACGCCCGCATCACCGTGGAAAGTGCCCTTTCCGACGGCTTCAACGCTTATGTCGTCTACTCCGTGGAACGCCTCGACGGCGGTACGCTGGAGGGTGTGAACCTTGAAATGGAGATAAATCCTCTTTACAGCTATGGCGCAGTGCCTATGGGTCATCAGTCTATGGGCTGGGACTTTATTACGGGCAACGAAACACCGCAGAAGGAATGGAATGCGTGGATGTGGAGCGGCAAGGTCGGCCTTGAAGGTGTAGACCTGCGTTTGCTTGGCGTTAGAGATCCGCTCACGGGCGAAAGCACGGATTTCGGCGAGGTGCGCATGAGCGTAACCTTCATCGAATCCCCCGTCAAGCTCGCTCCCAATGGCGGTGAGCCGATGGGAAGAGACGTGTATGCCGATATAATTCTTTCACCGCTGGGTTTCCAAATGGCCGCTTGGCCTAATCTTGCACCCCTTACAAGCGATGAAAGCGGCGAGAGTCAGCGAAACCGAGATTATACCGCCGCGGATTGCACCGTGGTACTGCTGCAGGAT
>JAFYLI010000026.1 GCA_017537165.1 Oscillospiraceae bacterium
CCTCACGCAGGTTGACCGTATCGTTGTAACACTCTACCTGATCAAACCACTCGGGATCGCCCGCAAGCACCTCAATATCGTCTATCAGCAGGTTATGCAGTTCGCTTTCCCCTGCCATTGAGGCAAAGCTGAGGCCAAGCGAAGGGTGGCTTTCGTCTTTGTGGTCTTTATCAAGGACAGTAGCCTCAAAGACCACGCGGGCCTCATAGCGGCACCACTCAAAGAGCTGGCCCGCAGCGAGGCTGTGGGTATTGATACGGGCGAAGTCTTCGGAAAGGCCTGCGGTCATATAGCGGGTGCTTACATCGTCTATGTAGGGCAGCTCCATGATCTCCGCTATTTCCTCGGCACTAAAGCCCGCCTTATGAAATTTTTCATAGGCATACTTTTCGGTAGCAAACGGATTGTCCTTTACCGAAATGAAAACATTGCCCGACCACTCATGAATGCCGTCGGGAACGGACACACCGTCGGCAAAGGTTGTGCGGTCAAGGGTTATATTACCCCAATACTGAGCCATGGCCTCCTCATACTGGCGATTGGTCATGGTGTATTCCAGCAGGTTATAAAGGAAAAGGAAAGTGGCCGCAATTATGAGCAGCAGCGTCAGCGCCGTTTTAAGGCGTGCGCGCAGGACCAGTTTCCATGAGAGCATTTTTCGCATAATCATCCTCCCCAAAAATTCCGACATCGAGAGTATGCTCACCTCTGTTTTACGGCGGCGCAGGCTGCGGTCGCCGCTGATGATCATATCCACGTCTTCGGTTTCTGCGGCTTTCAGGACGCGCTCCGCCCTGCCCTGCCCCTTCTCGGTTACAACCAAGCGGTAGGGCAGCGCAACAAGGAACTGTTCCAAAGCCGTCTTTTTATCGGGAAATTTCCGCTCCACCAGCAGCTCCAGCTCTTCAATAACGCAATCGCAGAGCAGGAGGCTGTGGCCTTCGCTCACCTCGCGGATAAATCGGCGGGTGCGCTCCGAGGGAAAGAATATTGCCGATACAAGAACATCAGTATCCGGCATTATTATCATAGGTTATTCTCCTTCGGTTTCTTCGCGGATTTCCAGCACGTAGTCCTGCAGGGCCTGCTCGTCGGCAAAGCCTGCCGCCTCGGCAGCGCCGTCGAAAGCCTGCTCAGCGCGGATGAAGGCCACCAGCGCGGCATTGTCAAAGTAAAAGCGTCCGTTTTCCTCCTGAATGACCACCTGATCGCCGCTTTTCAGCTTCAGCTTCTTGCGGACGGAAACGGGCAGGGTTATCTGGCCCTTGCTTGAGATTTTTGCGACTTCCATTTTTCATTCACCTCCAAAATTCTTTACTTTCTTTACTTCCTTTACCCGTAGTATAAGTGTCGTGCCCAATTTTGTCAAGGTTTTTGTTGTTTTAAGGCGTATACATTAAGGCGGAACGGTCAAGACCGTTCCCTACATTGTGATAGCGAGTTTGGCAGTGGCGTTCGCCGTAATACAAATTATTTTTCTTTTGACAGAGAGCATTGTAGAAGTTATAATAATGTTAACCATTTATTAGTGATTCGTTTTATTATGCGGCCTTGTTAATGTGCTGCCAATCTCAAATCAACCTCGTAGGGAACGGTCTTGACCGTTCCGCGCAACTTATTTATCCGTTGCACCGCAGCGAATCGCGAAAATTATCAATTATAAATTATCAATTAAAATAAACGAAAGGGGAAATATCAGTTGAAACTCTCAATGGACCTGACGCGTGAGCTCTTCTGCCGTCCCATGTCCCGCCTGCTCCTTTGCATGGACGCGGAGCCCAATGCGCTCTACGTCGGCGTAACGCCCGACGATGAAAACCCCGGCAGACTGCGCCTCTCCCTCATCACTCCCTGCGTGGGCACCGAGCCCGTGGAGTACACCGCCAAGTGCGAAAACGGCAAGGTAAGAATAGAGGCCGGCGAATACTGGGCCGAGCTGGCTATCGCCCTGCCCAACAAGCTCCTCATCCACTCCAACGGCCTTTCCCTGCTCTTCGGCAGAGGCAAGGGTGCCGCTGTCTTCATGGGCGGCAACAGCGCCGTTAAGGATGAATTCATCCCCGGCGGTGCCATGATGGCTGCCTCCGGCATCAGACTTCGCTACGTTCCCCGCAAGGGCGAGGTTGAAGTCCGCGCTCAGTGGGGTCTCGTTTCTCTGTCCGACCCCGATCCCAGAATTTACATCCACCCCGCCGCTGACGGCGAAATGGATTTCGTAGTTTACGAAAGCTCCTTCGACGAGCCCTACGAAGAAAACGGCATCACCGTGGACGCCGCCGCTGCAGAAACCATGGCAGAGTTTGAAAAGTTCCTTGACGGCATCAAGCTCCCCGGCTGCGACGAGGCTTACATCCGCGCCGCCTATTACATTTGGACCGCGCTCCAGCCCGACCGCGATCTGAACGAAAAGCGCATCACCGCTCCCGAGTACACCATGGGCCGCGGCGGCGCTGCCATTGCAGATCAGGGCGACAATGTTCTGCTCAGCCTGCTCTTCAAGGATAAGAAGGCCGCTCTTGCCCAGCTGGGCAGCCTGCTCAAGTACGTTCAGGAGGACGGACTTGTTCCCGCAACCGTAAGCAACAAGTATTTCGAGCTGAAGGCTCAGCTGCCTCTCTTCGGCTTCGCTCTCAATGAGCTGCTCGACGATGAGACCGAGGTTTGCCCCGAGCTGTATGAAGCTCTCTGCAAGGCATTTAGCTGGTGGCGCAACGAGCGTTACTGCCCCGAGCGCAAGATATTCTATTATCTCCACCGCTATGAGCCCGCCTGCTGCAAGAAGCTGCCCTTCGCAGACGTTCCTCCCGAGTTCGCTCCCGATCTGAACGCTCTCATCCTCCTTTGGGCAGAGGCTCTTGCCGCCATGGCAAAGAAGCTTGGCAAGGATGCCGATGCCGCCGAGTACGCCACCGTTGCCGCCGAGACCCGCGAGAACATGATGGCTCGCCTTTGGAACGGCAAGGAATTCTTCCACATGAACATTATGGATCAGCCCGTATGCGAGGGTCATCCCCGCGCACTGCTGCCCATCATCCTGGCTGACAGCCTGCCCGCCGACGTTGCAGCCGCTGTGGCAGCCGCTATCCCCACCGATTTCTCCGCCGACGCTCTGCTGCTGGCCTACGGTCTGCGTAAGGCAGCGCCCGCCAAGGCAAAGACCCTCGCCGCCAAGGTTTACGGCGAGCTTTCCACTCTTCCCATTATGACCGTCCGTCAGGCGCTGACTCTGCTCCTCGTCTGCGGCGCAGCCAACTGAAAGGAGGGCAAACGATGATTTACTTCCATTCCAACGAAAAGCGCGATCTGAGCCGCATTGACTATTCCGTTGCGGGCAGCTACTACTATCTCACTGAAGATTACTTCAAGCGCAGCCTGAAGCTCACCCCCTTCTACACGGGCGAAATGACCAACATGTCCGACATGAGTTTCCACGTTGAGCTGCTCAAGAACGGCCAGTCCACCCGTTATCACTACTACGGCGACGTAGGCAGCCTGCGCATTATCGAGCCTCAGGTTTACGCCGATATCGCTTTCGCAAACGATGATTTCTTCCGCGTAAGAGGTTTCCGCGGCGCAGCCGTTCGTCTTGTCCTCGACTCCAACAGCAAGGGCCGCGGTGCGGCTGCTCTGGAGAGTATTGCCCGCCTTAAGGACGGCAGCTTTGAGGGTTTCTTCGGCAAGCACGGCTATATGCGCTTCGTCGCCCTCAAGGGCAGTATCGAAGTCAAGGCCGAGTACGATTACGAAGCCGGCAAGTATGCTTGCCTTGAGATCTCCTTCCTCCCCGACGAGGACGGCACCTTCGAAGCCGCAGCTCACACCTATTTCGACCGTTTCGTTGCTCCCGAAAGCTATCCCGCCTTCGACGATATCCGTCAGGCTAACATCGACAGCTTCAACGATTTCTACAAGCACTACAAGAACCTGCCTCTCAAGAAGTACGGCAAGCTCATCGAGGACACTATCTACGTTACCTGGAGCCACGTCATGCGCAACAAGGGCTTCATGAAGACCCCCATGATCATGATGCACCACAACGCTCTGGCCTGCGCAATGTCCTGGCAGCTGGCCTACAACGGCATGGCATTCCTGAACGATCCCGTTGAGGCATTCCGCCTTATCGAGACCATGTTCCTTTATCAGACTCCCGTAAGCGGCGCTCTGCCCGGCTCCGTTGCTCCCGGCTCCGTGGGCGACGAGAAGATGCAGGCTCCCCTGCAGGGCTGCGCCCTCAATCTGGTAACCCGCCTCTGCGGCGAGGACTTCATCACCAAGGATATGGCAGAAAGTCTGCTGCCCAAGTTCGAGCGCTGGACCAACTTCTGGACTACCTTCAGAACCGCAGGCCGCGGCGACGATCTCATCGCCATCAACAACCCCAACGAGTCCGGCTGGGACGATGCCTCCACCTTCAAGCGCGGCTTCCCCGCCTCCAACTCCGACACCATCGCTCTGCTCATCGAGTGCATGTACGCTTGCTCCACTCTCGCCCGCCGTGCAGGTCAGCCCGAGGTTGAGGCACACTGGAAAGAGCGCGGCGACAAGCTGTTGAAGATCCTCATCGAGGAATACTGGGACGGCGTTCAGTTCGTTACCAAGAAGGACGGCGAGAACGTTGACAGCAACAGCCTCGCCAGCTACATTC
Organism: Oscillospiraceae bacterium; assembly: GCA_017537165.1. Taxonomy (GTDB): domain Bacteria; phylum Bacillota; class Clostridia; order Oscillospirales; family Oscillospiraceae; genus RGIG6375. The sequence goes on from JAFYLI010000026.1 coordinate 4,646, forward strand.
CCATCATCCTCGCTGACAAACTGCCTCAGCACATCATCGACAAGTGCGCCGAAGTCCTCACCGAGGAAGGCCACTTCCTCTCTCCCGTCGGTCTTTGCAGTGAGAGCATGAAGAGCGAGCTTTGCCATTGGGGCTTCCACTTCGTTCTCGGCAGAGCAGTTGCTCCCCAGCAGATGTTCATCACCGTCGGTCTTGCCCTTGCAGGCAAGAAGGAAGAGGCTAAGCTCATCGCAAGCCGCTGGCTCTCCACCGTTGAAGAGCGCGGTCTGCGCCTTGGCTACCATCCCTACAACGAGTATCCCCTCACCGGCGAGCCTCACGATGTACTCATTCAGCCCGTTATCGGCGACAGCTGGAGCTGGTGCGGTTGGTCCGCATGCAGCACTATGACCATGCTGCAGATTGTCATGGGCGACGAAGAATAATTCACGGCATAAAGAAACAGCGTGCAGTTTTAAACTGCACGCTGTTTTTGTTGTTTCAGTTTTTACTTGCCGTATCTGTCGGCGAAGAAGAGATAGATTGCAGAAGACCATGCAGACCAGAAGAGATACTTCTCGTCCAGTGCTACCATGCTGCGCTCGGGGGCGCCGGTAAGTGCGTTATGAGTGTGGAACAGACCGAAGTCGCGGAGAGTTCTGATATAGCGCAGAGCAACTTCCTTTGCAAGGTCGGGTCTGCCGCAGGCTTCCATTGCCATTACGGGCAGGAACTCGGCGGGAGGAATTATGCTGCCCTGGCTGAAGCCGTGGGCGAAATAGGGGCTGTCCAGCGCCTCGGTGGCAAAGCCGTAGGGAGTGAGGTACTTGCCTTCCTCGAAGAGGGTCTCAATGCTCTTATCGATAACTTCCTGAGGCAGGCGCTTACCCAGCAGCAATGCGCAGTAGAGAGAAAGGGTCTTGGTATCGGACTTCTTGCCGGTATCGGGATTGAAGGCACGCCAGCGCTCGCCGTCCCAGAATGCCTTTACGATGCGCTCGACCATTTCCTTGGAGCGCTTCTCATATTCGGCGCAAACAGCCTCGTCCTCACCCACGATGCGGCCCAGCTTTGCCTGAGCCTCAAGCTGCAGAGCAAGGTAAGCGTTCATATCGGGAGAAGCAACGGGCCAGCTGAGCTGACGGAAGAAGGGAGCATCCTCCCAACCGGTCTCCATAGCGCCCTGGTTTTCCCAGATGCCGTCGCCGTCAAGGTCGCGGCAGCGGAAGAAGTATTCGCTCCAGCGTACCATGCCGTTATAGATAAACTTCAGATCCTCGGGATCGGCAGCTTCATGGCCGATATTATCCAGCAGCCACATGGTGGCGAAGCCCTGGATGGGAGGCTTCATGATGGAACGGGCGTAAGAAGCGTCGGTGATAATATCAGCGATACGGCCGTTGGCATCCTGATAATCAAAGAGACCGCGCAGGATCTCCCAAACCAGCTTAGGATCCTTGGAAAGGCAAATCATATGCATGCCCTGCTGCCAGCCGGAAACATGTTCGAAGGTGCCGTGGAGCATCTTTATCATAGTGTGCTTATACATGGTCTCGCCGTCGGGTTCGACCATAAGAGTCCAGATAGTCCAAAGAGCCTTGCGGCGCATTGGTTCGAACTCTTCGGGCAGAGCGGGATAAATCTTGCAGAATTCTTCAAACTCTTCCTCGTAGCTCTTTACGCATTCCTCGTAGGAGGGATACTGGTCAAGAGGACGGTGGATGGGGTCGATGAGGAACTCTTCGATACCTACTTCAACTACGCCGTCTTCGTCGGGAGTGATTTCAAAGGAAAGCATGGTGGTATTGCCGAGACCGCCACCAAATGCGCGGTGAGCGGTAAGATTGCCGCGGAAGGGCAGCAGCACTGCGGTAGCGGTGCTTGCCATGCCGAAAGTCCAGCAGCCGTCTGCCAGCTTGGTGGAAAGGCCGCCTGCCATACCGAAGTTTACTCTAAGGCGCAGTGTAAGGCCGTCGGTACCGCGGATACGCATGAACTTGCGCTCGCCGATGCAGAAGCGGAATTCACCGAACTCGCTGCGGAGGATGACCTCGCTTTCGGTGGTATCGATAACGCAGGGACGGGCAGCGCCATCCTTGACTATTTCCGCCTGAACCTGACGATAGGGGCCGTTGCCTCTGAGATTACCAAGGAACAGCTTTGCCTTGCCCATGATCTCGTGGCCATCGGTGGCGCAGAAAAGAGCAAGATAAGATCCACGGCGGGAGAAGGGGTTATCGGAAATAGGAATAAAATTATTTGCTGTAAGCATTTCAGTCATCCTTTCTCGGGCGCATCGCGTCCATTTCGTTTTTATAATTATCCCATGCAGCCTCATTTTTGTCAAGAAAATGAGACACGCAAGACTGACGCCAACTCATTTTGCAATCGCTTGCAAAAATCCTGCCGCAAACGCAAATATTATTGCAATAAAATCTCCCTGTTTAATTGACGCGAGTGGGTAAATTAGCGTATAATTACTCTGATTAGGAGGTGCCAATAATGAACACTTATCTCGGCATTGAGCTTGGTTCCACAAGAATCAAAGCGGTCAGCATAGACGAAAACCATGTCCCCGTTTCCTCCGCCGATTACACCTGGGCTTCCAGCTTTGAAAACGGCGTATGGACTTACGAACTGGCGCAGGCCTTTGAGGGTCTCAAAACCGCACTGGCAGGCATAGAGGACCGCGGCTCGGTAAAGGCCATGGGCATCTCCGCAATGATGCACGGTTACCTCGCCTTCGACAAGGATTGGAACCTTCTCGTTCCTTTCCGCACTTGGCAGAACACCATCACTGCTCAGGCAGCGGCTGAACTGACCGCACTGTTCGGATTCAATATCCCCCAGCGTTGGAGCATTGCTCATCTCTATCAGGCAGTCCTGAACGGAGAAGAGCACGTACCTCAGGTAGCTCACATCACCACGCTGGCAGGTTACATACATTACATGCTCACGGGCGTAAACGCCATCGGCATAGGCGAGGCTTCGGGAATGTTCCCCATCGACAGCGACGGCCTTTGCTTCAACGAAGCAATGCTCGACAAGTTCGACGAGCTTATCGCCTCCCGCTCCCTCGGCTGGAATATCCGCTCCGTCCTCCCCACTGTTCTCGTGGCAGGTGATGAGGCAGGCAAGCTTACCGAAAGCGGTGCCGCACTGCTGGACGGTCTGCTGGCTCCCGGAATTCCTTTCGCTCCTCCCGAGGGCGACGCAGGAACAGGTATGGCATCCACCAACGCCGTTGCCCCCAGAACGGGCAACGTATCCGCAGGCACTTCCATTTTCTCTATGGTCGTGCTTGAAAAGCCCCTGAGCAAAGTATATGAAGAAATAGACATGGTAACCACCCCCAGCGGCAAGCCTGTTGCCATGGTTCACTGCAATAACTGCACAAGCGACTCCAATGCGTGGGTCAACCTGCTGCAGGAAACCGCTCAGCTTTTCGGTGCAGATCCTTCCTCGGGCGAGCTTTACACCAAGCTCTATGAGAAATCCCTTGAGGGCGACGCCGACTGCGGCGGTATACTGGTTTGCAACTACATGGCAGGCGAGGGCGTAACCCACATGGACGCAGGCCGTCCTTTGGTAGTTCGCCGCCCCGAAAGCCGCTTTACTCTCGCAAACTTCTTCCGCGCTCAGCTTTATTCCACTATGGCTACTCTAAAGCTCGGCATGGACATCCTCGCCGAGGAAAAGGTTTCTATCGACAGTCTTACCGGACACGGCGGTCTTTTCAAAACTCCCGTTGTCGGTCAGCGCTATATGGCAGCTGCCTGCGGCGCACCCGTAACCTGCATGCAGACCGCAGGCGAGGGCGGCCCTTACGGCATGGCTCTGCTTGCAGCCTACGCCGTCAAGCGCAGCGAAGGCGAAGCATTGGAAGATTACCTTAAAAACCGCGTTTTCGGAGAAGTATCCGCATCTACCCTTGCCCCCGATGCTGCCGACATGGCAGGCTTCGCGGCATATATTGAGCAATATAAAAAGCTGCTGAAGGTCGAAGAGACCGCAGTCGCATTCATTTAAGGAGGACACGCTATGAAGTACAATTTTTGGTTTGTAGTCGGCTCTCAGTTTCTCTATGGCCCTGAGGTGCTCGAGATAGTTGAAGGCAGAGCTCGCGAGATGGCAGAGGAACTTTCCCGCTATCTCCCCTATCCCCTCGTATACAAGGTAACCGCAAAGACCAATCAGGAGATCACCGAAATCGTCAAGGAAGCCAACTACGACGATTCCTGCGCAGGTATCATCACCTGGTGCCACACTTTCAGCCCCTCCAAGATGTGGATCAACGGCCTTGTAAATCTCCAGAAGCCTTACTGCCATTTCGCCACCCAGTATAATCTCGAGATCCCCAACGATGAGATCGACATGGACTTCATGAATCTCAATCAGGCAGCTCACGGCGACCGCGAGCACGGCTTCATCGCCGCACGCCTGCGCACTCCCCGCAAGATAATCGCCGGCTACTGGAAAGACGCCGCCGTTCACGAGCGTCTCGGCCGCTGGATGAAGTCCGCTGTCGGTGCCGCCGTTTCCAAGACCATGAAGGTTATGCGTTTCGGCGACAACATGCGTGAAGTTGCAGTTACCGAAGGCGATAAGGTTTACGCTCAGGCCAAGCTGGGCTGGCAGGTAAACACTTGGGCAACCGGCGACCTCGTTGCAGAAATGAACGCCGTTACCGAAGCTGAAATCGACGCACTCATGGAGGAATACACCTCCAAGTACGATATCGCAACCGATAATGTTGACGCTATCCGTTATCAGGCAAGAGAAGAAATTGCCATGAAGAAGATGATGGACAGAGAGGGCTGCATGGCCTTCGCCAACACCTTCCAGGATCTTTACGGCATGGAGCAGCTCCCCGGCCTTGCTTCTCAGCACCTTATGTCTCAGGGCTACGGCTATGGCGGCGAAGGCGACTGGAAGGTCTCCGCAATGACCGCCATTATGAAGGCCATGGGCGAGGGCGGCAACGGTGCCTCCGCTTTCATGGAAGACTATACTTATCATCTGGTCGCAGGCTCCGAGTACTCCCTCGGCGCACACATGCTGGAGGTTTGCCCCAGCCTTGCAGCCCCCTCCGCAAGACCCCGCATTGAAACTCATCACCTTGGCATCGGCATGAACGAGAAAGATCCCGCCCGTCTGGTATTCGAGGGCAAGGAAGGCAACGCAATCGTTGTTTCCCTCATCGATATGGGTGGCCGTCTGCGCCTTATCTGCCAGGATATTATTTGCGTAAAGCCCATTATGGAAATGCCCAACCTGCCCGTTGCCCGCGTAATGTGGAAGGCTCTGCCCAACCTTACCGAGGGCGTAGAGTGCTGGATAACTGCAGGCGGCGCACACCACACCGTCCTCTCCTACGACGTTACCGCCGAGCAGATGAAGGACTGGGCACGCATGATGGACATCGAATTCGTCCACATCGGCAAGGACACCACCGTTGCCGAGCTTGAAAAGGAACTCTTCTACAACGATCTGGCATGGAAGCTGAAGTGAGGTATGTTTAATGCTTGAAGCACTGAAAGAGCAGGTTTGGAAAGCCAACCTCGCCCTGCCGAAGCACGGCCTCGTTACCTTCACCTGGGGCAACGTTTCGGGCATCGACCGTGAAGCAGGTCTTGTGGTTATCAAGCCCAGCGGCGTTGACTACGAAACCATGACAGCCGATGACATGGTAGTCCTCCGTCTTTCCGACGGCGAAAAAGTAGAAGGCAAGTGGAAGCCTTCCTCCGACACCCCCACTCATCTGGCTCTGTACCGCACCTTTGAGAACATAGGCGGCATCGTCCACACCCATTCCCGCTGGGCCACCAGCTGGGCTCAGGCAGGCCGCGGAATCCCCGCCTACGGCACCACTCACGGCGACTACTTCTACGGCGAAATCCCCTGCACCCGCAAGATGACTCCCGCCGAGATCGGCGGCGAGTACGAGCTGGAAACAGGCAACGTTATAATCGAAACCTTTGATGGCAAATCCCCCGATGAGATACCTTCTGTTCTCGTCAACTCCCACGGCCCCTTTGCATGGGGCAAGGATGCAGACGAGGCTGTGCATAACGCAGTAGTGCTGGAAGAGCTGGCATTCATGGCCTTCCACGCCGAGGCTCTCAACCCCAAGGTAAACACCATGCAGCAGGAGCTGCTGGATAAGCATTATCTCCGCAAGCACGGCAAGAACGCATATTACGGACAGAACTGAAAGGAGGCCCCCTGTGAAAGCAGCTTTATATATCGACAAGCACTTCCCCATAGGCGAAGTTGACAAGCGCATCTTCGGCTCCTTCGTGGAGCATCTCGGCCGTTCCGTCTATGAGGGCGTATATCAGCCCGAAAGTCCCTTTGCCGACGAGCAGGGCATGCGCAAGGATGTTATCGACCTCGTCAGCGAACTGAACGTACCCGTTATCCGCTATCCAGGCGGCAACTTCGTTTCCGGCTACCACTGGGAAGACGGCGTAGGCCCCAAGGAAGAGCGCCCCGCCCGCGTTGAACCCGCATGGAGCGTTATCGAAAGCAATCAGTTCGGTCTGAACGAATTTGTGGACTGGACGAAAAAAGTAAACGCAGAACCCATGATGGCAGTAAACCTCGGCACCCGCGGCCCCGAGGACGCAAAGAACCTGTTGGAATACTGCAATATTCCCCGCGGCAGCTATTACAGCGATCTCCGCCGCAAGCACGGTTGGGAGCAGCCTCACAACATCAAGCTCTGGTGCCTCGGCAACGAAATGGACGGCCCTTGGCAGATGGGTCATAAGACCGCCGAAGAATACGGCAGAATAGCCGCCGAAACCGGCCGCATGATGAAAATGCTTGACCCCGAGGTCGAGCTGGTTGCCTGCGGCAGTTCCAGCCTTTACATGGACACCTTCGGCCAGTGGGAGGACATTGTTCTCTCCGAAAGCTACGATTATGTTGACTACGTTTCGCTTCACCAGTATTATGATAACGAAGCCAACAATACCCCCGACTTCCTTGCAAGCACCGTAGCCATGGACAAGTTCATCAATCAGGTAGTTGCTATCTGCGATGCCGTCAAGGCCAAGAAGCGCAAAGACAAGACCATCAACCTCTCCTTCGACGAGTGGAACGTATGGTATCATTCCAAAGAGCACGACAGCAAGCTGGAGCGCTGGATTCAGGCTCCCCATCAGCTTGAGGACGTATACAACATGGAGGACGCACTGCTGGTAGGCAGTATGCTCATCACTCTCCTGCGCCACGCAGACCGAGTCAAGATAGCATGCCTTGCCCAGCTGGTAAACGTAATCGCCCCCATAATGACCTCCGATACGGGCGCATGGCGTCAGACCATCTATTACCCCTTCGCTTATGCCAGCCGTTACGGTCGCGGCACTGTTCTCAACACCGTGATCGACGTTCCCACTTATCCCAGCAAACACGGCGACGCCCCCTATCTTGACGCAGTGTGTATAATAGGAGAGGACGAAGAAAGTCTGACCGTATTCGCCGTAAACAAAAATCTTGAGGATGCCATGGAGCTTAGCTGCTCTCTGCGCGAGTTCGAGGGCTACACCGTTAAGGAGCACATCGTGCTCACCCATGCCGACCTCAAGGCCGAAAACACCGAAGCAAACCCCAACAATGTGATCCCTACCGCCGATGGAAACGCCGCAGTCGAAGACGGTACCCTCAAGGCATCGCTTCCCGCCCGCAGCTTTAACGTTATCCGTCTCGGTAAGTAATATAACACCCGAAAGGCAGTGAACAATATAATGCTCAGCAGAAGAGAAAACTTTCTCCAGACCATCCGCAAGGGTGGCAAGCCCGACAGACTGGTAAAGCAGTTCGAGGGCACCGTATTCCTCCCCGGCGATCCCGTTAACAATTTCGTTCGCGGCGAGCGTTTCCCCGGTATGGCCCCCAAGCAGGACCTTTGGGGCACCACCATCGTATGGGAGCCCGGCACTCCCGGCGCTATGCCTCACGTTACCGAGCTCAACAAGGTAGTTAAGGACGTTACCGACTGGCGTTCCTTCACCAAGGTACCCGACCTCATCGCCAACTGCACCGACATGGCTCTTTGGGAGCCCTATCTGGAGCGCGCTGCAGCCGTTGACCGCGGCGAAGACCTCCTGATGATGTTCGGCCCCACCGGCGTTTTCGAGCGTCTGCACTTCCTCATGGGCTTTGAGGACACTCTCGTTAACCTCATGCTCGAGCCCGAAGCAATGGAAGATCTCTGCGCAGCTATCGGCGAGTACCGTTACAACGGTTTCAAGCTCATGGTTGACAGCGTACATCCCGACGTAATGCTCTCCCACGACGACTGGGGCAGCAAGACCAGTCTCTTCATGCAGCCCGACGTATGGCGCGAGTTCATCAAGCCCAACTACGAGAAGAGCTTCAACTACATGCACGATAACGGCGTTATCATCATGCACCACAGCGACAGCTTCCTCGAGCCCATCGTTGAGGATATGATCGACCTGCACATCGACATCTGGCAGGGCGTTCTCCCCCAGAACGACATTCCCAAGCTGCAGAAGCAGATCGACGGCCGCATGGCTCTCATGGGCGGTCTTGACGCTGCTATCGTTGACCGCGAGGATTCTTCCGAGGAAGAGATCCGCGCAGAAGTACGCCGCGCCTGCGACGCTTACGCTCCCGGCGGCAACTTCATCCCCTGCATCACCTACGGCGGCCCCGGCCCCATCTATCCCCACGTCGATCCCATCATCAACGACGAGATCGATCGCTGGAACGCAGAGCATCCCATGTAATCCAAAATCCAAATCAGCACGGCAGGAGGTTATATCATGGATATCACAAAAGTACCCGCACCCGTTCTTGAAGAAGCCTTTAACATCGTAGTTACCGTAAAGCCCCCCGTGGTGGTCGGTCAGGACAATGTACACGGCCGCCGCCAGCTCATTGAAATAGAGGGCGGCGTGGTAAGCGGAAAACTCAGCGGCAAGGTTCTCCCTTGCGGCGTTGACAGCCAGATAATCCGTCCCGACGGTCTTGCCGAGCTGGTTGCCCGCTATGCCATACAGCTGGATGACGGCGAAACGGTTTACATCAACAATGCAGGCATCCGCCGCGTTGCTCCCGAGTACGCCGCCGACGCAGCCGCAGGCAAAATAATTGACCCTCAGTACGTGTATTTCGCCACCGTTCCCACCTTTGAGGTCTATTCCGAGAAGTACAGATGGCTGGAGCGTTCCATTTTCCTCTGCTCCGCCGTTCGTCTCCCCGACAAGGTGCTGATAAGCATGTACGAAGTCAAGTAAACAGCAAAAAGCTCCCACTCAGTGAGTGGGAGCTTTTTTATGTTCTTCAGTCGAATCTGCCAAGATATTTCGCGGCAGTATATGCCGTGCCGGTAGCATTGAGGATGGTTGCGCTGGTAACGCAATCACCGACCATGTGGAACACGGGCGCTACATCGTAGAAGCTCATAGCCTCCGCTTTGCGGGCCTTCATGCCCAATGCATAAGCCACAGTGTCTGCCTCGATAAAGACTTCACCCTCGGGGCCCGTGCAGCGAACACCCTTATCGGTGATTTCCTCTGCGCGGGTATTATAGCGGATGGGGATATTATTCTGGATTATCATATCCATTACGGCAATACTGTGGCAGGAGTTGCCGCCGTCATTGATGCGACCGCCCATCTCCACTATCTCGACCTCTTTGCCCAGACCCTTGAGATATATCGCCAGCTCGGTGCCCGCAAAGCCTGCGCCAAGTATCAGCAGCTTACCCTTGGCAAGCTCGGGATTTGTAAACACTTCAACGCCGGTATAGACGTTTGCTCCGTCCAGACCGGGTATGGGAGGTTTTGCAACTTCCGAACCGATCGCGCAAATAACCGCATCGGGCTTCAGTCCGGCTGCATAATCGTGGCTTACGGCAGTGTTACGCCGCACTTCAACGCCGAGTTTTTCCAGCTTGCGCTTCTGCTGCTCTATGTAGTCATGCAGGCGTTCCTTGAAGGGCACATTGCGCTCGCAGAGGATAGTGCCGCCCAGCTCGTCGGACTTCTCGCAAAGAATAACTTCGTGTCCGTTTTCCGCTGCGGTTACCGCAGCCTGCATACCGCTGATGCCGCCGCCTATGACGAGGACTTTCATCTTTCTGGCATTGGGCAGAGAATAGTAATTCTCTCTGTTGCGGGCAGCTTCGGGATTAAGAGCACAAAGCAGATCGCCGTGACCGACCGTATTGGAGAAGCAGGTCAAGCAGCGCATGCACTTGCGGATATCTTCCACCTTGCCTGCGCGGATCTTATTGGGTGCATCGGGGTCGCAGCAAAGCTGACGGGCCATATAAATTATATCGGCCTTGCCGCTGGCAAGCACTTCTTCCATAACATAGGGATCGCTGAAGCCGCCTGCAACACCGATAAGAGAATGCTTCACGTGTTTCTTTATCTCCGCAGCCACGTCGGCGTGGTGTCCCTGCTCGTAGAACATACTCAAATGAGTGCGGGAGAAAGACTCGGGATGCATGGTATCGGCAGCGCTTACAGAAATGCTGATAATATCCGCATGACCGTCCAACTGCTCGGCAATGCGGCAGCCTTCGTCCACACCGTAGCCGTCGGGAACGATTTCCGTGCCGCTGATGCGTATTTCAACGGGGAAACCGCGTCCGCATACGCGGTGTATCTCATCGATAGCCATTACGGCGAAGCGGCAGCGATTTTCAGCGCTGTCACCGCCCCATTTATCGGTACGGCGATTCTCTATAGGACTGAACCAGTGCTGGAATGCGCGGGAATGGGCCGCATGGATGGAAACCATGGGGAAACCTGCGCGCTTGGCGGCCAGTGCGCCTATACCAAAATCGCGAATAACTTCAAGGATGCGCTCCTCGGTCATAGCTTTAACTTTCAGACCCTCGGGCGTTACGCCGTCACAGGGGCCTTCAAGAGGTTTGCCGGAACGCATGAACATACCCATGGAGGGTTTGCTGGGGCCCGAACCGCTGAAGCACAGCTCCATGGTAGGTACCGCGCCGTGGCGCTTGACAATATCGGCCATGCGGGAATAATTATAGTTCTGCATATTAACTATGTCGCGGGGCCACTTGCCATCGGTAAATTCCGTATGGTCAATTATGACTTCGCCCTCCGCAACAGTGGCTGCACCGCCAATGGCTATGCGTTCAAAGGCCATAAGGCCATCCGTGCTGGGCTGACCGGGCGCAATATCGTCCGTGTGTCCCGTGGGTGCGCAGAACATTCTGTTGCGATAAACTACGTCGCCTATCTGCAGCGGCGCAAGCAAATGGGGAAATTCCTTAAAAGCGTCTACCATATAGTTCGATCTCCCTTCGTTTTTTATTTATACTTTGATTTTACCCCTCGGCACCGTCCGCGTCAATATATCTCTCTGCCATGAACGTCGGGTATACCGCTGCGGCGGAAAAACCAGGAGTTTATAACGTCCCGCCACTCGCGGGCACTTCGGCACTGTTCGTCAAAACGAAGCCGCACACGCTCAAAAACGTCCTGCGGCAGCAGCGGCTCAAGCTCCTCCCATTTGCGGGCAAACTCTTCGGCAGCTGCGCAGCCTTCAAAATGATCGTCGTAAACACGCTGAATAAGTGTTCTGCCGTCCTTCATTATATATGTATAGGGCAGGCGGTGGAAAAACAGCAGCAGTTCCTCGGGACAAGTATCAATATCAGCGTATATTGCGCTGAGGGGCAAGCGGTACTGCATGGTATATCCCGTACCTCTCGGCCCGCGCTCCACACCGATCTCCGTATTTGTAGCGCGGTGGTATGTTCCCCAGCGGTCATATTCGTAACCGTCGGGATTGGGGCCGTAGTGGTGATTCGGGTTGACCATCCAGCCAATGCCCAAGGGTGCAGTGTACTTTTCGTATACTGCACGGGATGAAAGCTGCATGGGCAGCAGGGTTTCCGTTATCTTGGGATCATCTCCGAACGAAAGCACCGTATACTCACGCACTATTTCTTCTGCCGTAAGATCGGGATTCCAACCAAGACGTCCAAAGCCGTAGAGGTTAGCTCCCGCAAGATCGTGCCCCGTCCAATTGAAATCCCTACCCATATTGGAAACGGCGCAAACGGCGGAAACTGTGTCTGCCACGCGGTCATTTCCAGGGCGATGATAGAGCCTGAACTGCAATATATCCCGAAACATGGGTATAAGGCAGCAAAGATGCTTCTGCTGACCCGTATACTCCTGCGCTATCTGAAATTCTATGATAGATGATGTGCGCTCCAGTCGCCCGAACAGCGGCGAGACGGGCTCTCGCGGTTGGAAGTCTACGGGGCCGTTTTTTATCTGCAGCAGTACGTTATCATCAAAATGTCCGTCGAGGGGCGCAAAGTGATCGCACTGCGCACGGGCGCGGTCAGTTCGGGTATCGCGCCAATCCTGCGTGCAGTTATACACGAAACAGCGCCACAGCAGCTTGCCGCCCTGCTTTGCCAGTGCGCGGGCAAGCATGTTGGCCCCCTCGGCCTGAGTTCGACCGTAAGTGAAAGGCCCGGGTCGGCCTTCCGAATCAGCTTTCACGAGAAATCCGCCCAAATTGGGCACTGCATTATACAGAGCCGCGGTAGTATCTGCCCACCAGCGACATACTCTCTCGTCCATCGGGTCAGCCGTTTCCAATCCGCCAAGCTCCATAGGCGCTGCAAAACTGACCGAAAGCCAAAGTCCCACGCCGTATTCCTCCAGCGTGCGGGCAAGCTCTGCCAATGCAGGCCAATGCTTGGGCGTCATCAGCCGCACCGCCTCAGCCTTAACGTTTACGTTATTGATACAGCAGCCGTTTATACCGCATGAGGCCAGCAGACGGGCATAATCCCGTATACGCGGCCCATTCAGTATGCGGCCATCCTCAAAAAAGAAGGAGTTACCCGCATAGCCGCGCTCCACGCTGCCATCCATGTTATCCCAATGGTCAAGCATACGCAGAGGATAGCGGGGCGCAGCGCTGCCGTTAAAGCAGCGTTTGCCCACGGCAAGACCGCGCAGCAAATCAAAGGCGCCATAAAGCAAGCCTCTCGGGCCACCCTCCAAGCGCAGACTTTCTCCTTGGGCGGAAAAGGCATATCCCTCGCCCGTATCGTCGGTCTCGACCATATGCAAACAAGCTCCGCTGCATTCGGACAAGATAGCGGGTTCGTCCCCCGTCATGGCGACAAAACCCTCACGCAGCTCACTCAAGGCGGCTTTTCCCTGCGCAGAGTGCGCCTCGGCACATATAGTTTTCATAAAATCGGGCGCGTCGCTTATGCGCCGCCAATCAAGCCAAAGTTTTGAATATTCCATAGAACTCATTTCAATATAAAGTCTCCAAGCGTATCCCAGTCGGCAGGCGGCATTCCGTGTCCGCCCTCACGCAGACAGTATCCTACGTCGCCGTCGAAGAATCGTTCATTTATCTTGGGATAACGGGGGCCGGGAGCTGTGCCTTTGGGTTCGGGGTAAATGAAACCGGCCTTTCCCTGCACCGTCCACGCAGGACTTGCCGCAATGCAAGTCAGCTGCTCATGGAACGGATCGCACCAAAAATCCTCGTAAGCCGAGCAGATGAGCAGCTTGCGGGGCGCAACAGCCGCGGCGAGGAAATGCGCATCAAGGGGCATATCGTCCTCGCGGTCTGCGTACTGCTTAAAGCCATCACAGAACCAATATCCGAAGCTCTCGCTGATATTCGCTACGGTTTCGCCTATCTTGCCGCGCAGCAGGGACGCGCCGCCCGTACCGGAGCAGACGGAAACCACATGGGTAAAGCCCTCATCAAAAGCGCCCGCAACCATAGCCGTCTTGCCGAAGCGGGAGCATCCTGCGCAGCCCACTTTGCTTTCATCAAAGCAGCCGCGGGCAAGAAGCAAATCTTTAACATAGGCCATGCAGCGGCCCCAAATGAGCAGTTTTCCCGCGTCGCTGCCCGTGTGGCCTTCGGGCCACATCAACTTGCATATAGCATCATCGAAGCCCCACGCATCGGCAGCAATATCGTTAGCACCGAGAGTTGCAACAGCAATACCCTTTTCGCCGAACTCCCTTGGAGGAAGTGCCGCAAACATGCCCTCAAGGGACATGCCCACAGTTACCAGCAGAGGCGGCTTTTCCACACCCACGGGCATCTGCAGGCGGAATGGAAATTCAAAGGCGCCGTTCTCGTATTCCAGTTCGATGGTTATCATTTCCACGCGGCTGTGAGCCTTACCGTCCATGCCCCAATCCGAGTCGAAACCCACGCGTGCCTTTTCACGGACAGAAATAGGCTCGCGAGGCAGCTTGCCCACCCAGTTTTCCTGGAGTATCTCCAATATTTCCGCTCTGCGGCGGGGCCAGCTTTCGCCGCTGACCTCACTCCCGCTATTGAAGCGAAGCAGCTGCGGCAGATTCAGGTATTTAAGTTTCTGTTCCATATTTGCCTCCGTTGTGTATTTCAATGTATGCATTTAGCGTACCACACTATCCAAGAAAATGCAAACAGCACATACGCAAAATCATATCGCTAAAGTTGACAGAAGCAAATGCCTGCGCTATACTCGGAGCACTCGGCATAGGAGGTCTATATGGTAATAAACAGAAACAGAACACCCCTGCGAGCACGGGATATGACCCTCATAGCCTTGTTCGCTGTATTGATCGCTATCTGCTCATGGCTCGCTATCCCCGCCCCTATTCCCTTCACTATGCAGACCTTTGCCGTATTTTTCACACTGCTGATCTTGGGCGGGAAACGCGGAAGCCTGTGTATTATTCTCTATCTGCTCATGGGCGCCGTAGGCTTGCCCGTATTCAGCGGTTTTCAGGGTGGTTTAGCTGTCCTCTTAGGCCCCGGCGGTGGCTACCTTTTAGGATTTGCCTTTGCCGCGGCGCTTTTTCGGGTTATCACAGCACGCTCTCCATACACCCCCGCAGGCAATATCATAGGCTGCATTATAGGCCACATTGTTTGCTACGCCTTCGGCACATTTTGGTATATATCTTTCTACGGAGACTTTTCAACTCTCGCGGGCACACTGGCCGTATGCGTGCTGCCATTTGTTATCCCTGATATCATCAAGTTAACCTTGGCATTTCTTCTCTCCCGCCGACTAAACATCCTATTGCACTGCCATTGACAACGCCCATTGCCACCCGCTCTTCATAGTTAATAGCAAAAAAAGCCCTTGATATACTGATTTCTCAGTAAAATCAAGGGCTTTAACCGTTTTTGGTTTAATAAAAATCTGTTTGTACCGTTGCCGCATTAATGAGAAAAGCAGGCGAAGAACATAGTTCTCCGCCTACTTTAGGTCAGCAATTATTCACTTACGCGAAAGTTAGCTTACAGAACATACTCAATGAAGCGCATGATAAGAGCTGCCATTTCAACACGGGTTGCATTGCCGGTAGGATCGATGTTGTTGTTTTCCTTACCGTCAACGAAACGGATGCCGCAGGCCCACTTCATTGCATCGTATGCCCAGCTGCTGATCTCTTCAGTGTCGCTGAACTTATTGAAGAGATGTGCGTTGCGAGG
>JAFYLI010000027.1 GCA_017537165.1 Oscillospiraceae bacterium
AGTGGGAGCCTGCAGATTCAGTACGGATGCGTCAGTGTGGCAAACACCGCTGGCAACCAGCTTTACAACTACTTCGCCTATACCGGGCTCTGCCAGTTTCAGTTCTTCAATAGCAAGCTTGCCCGCCTCGCGGACGGTTGCAGCCTTGATCTTCATATTATATTCCTCCGTTATATATTAGTTGCTATGGCTATATAATAACGCAAATTATTCCGCCGTGCAAGTATGAGCTACAGTGTTCCTGAAAATACGTATAAACAAAAAAACTCCCCAACAGTTTTTCGCTGTAGGGGAGTTTCTGCTTATTTCATATTGTCTTTGGCGGTATTTATGGAAGATATAAGCATTCTGCGAATGGATCCGCATTCACGCATTATCATTTTTACCGCATCACCGGATATAATCGCTGATTTTTGAGCAATTTCCAGCCAGTACTCAGTTTCATAGCACTCTTTGAGCGCTATCTGCAGCTTGGCAATAAAATCCGCACGGCTATGGGCATATTTTGCCTCACGTATGTTTGCACCGATACTCGTTCCGCTTCTTTCAAGCTGATTAGATAGAGCGTAGTGCCCCTTTATTCCATCGGTCAACTTAAGTATTTTTACTGCAAACTCAGTGGAAATATCCGCAAGTTTGTTTTCAGCCATCAAAGTCACCTCTTGACCACAATTGTATCATAAAGGTGTTAGTTTTTCAATGAAATCGCGCTTTGCGCGATAAAATCCTCACATGTTCGGATGAAATCTGCTTCGCAGATGAAATTAAATCCGTCTTATCTCCCGACGAAGTCGGATTTCATCACGAAGTGATTTCACCCATCACAGATGGATTTATTCCGTCCCAAAAGACGGATTTAGCTGAAAAGCCTCACTTGCATTGCAAGTGAGGCTTTTCTTGGCACGCCGCAAGAGATTCGAACTCCTGACCTTCTGGTCCGTAGCCAGACGCTCTATCCAGCTGAGCTAGCGGCGCTTAACAGCTTAGCTATAATAACACAGCTGTTTTAAAAATGCAAGTGCTTTTTCGCACTTTTTTAAATTTTTTTCATTTTAGATATTCATAGCGGCGTAGAAGCCTTCGCGAACGGCAGAATTGATGTTGCCTGCGCGGTTATTGCAATCGCCTACAATATAGGTTTCGGGGCAAACGTCACGCAGCTGCTCGATAGTGTCGAATCTGGGACGGACACCAAGAGAAAGCACCACGCTGTCGCACTCGATCTCTACCCTGCCCTCTGCGCTTTCAAGCACAACGGACTTTTCGGTAATTTCGCAAAGCTTCATCTCGAACTTGAACTCTACGCCCTCGTTGCGTGCCAGATTATGAACCTTGCCGACATTCTTATCACGGGTGAATATCTTCATCATGGGCTGCATATCCACAACGGTAACCTCGTGTCCGTCACGGGCAAGGCTTACAGCGGTTTCGCTGCCGGTAAGACCTGCGCCGACCAGTACAACGCGCTTGCCGGGTTTTGCAAGACCCTTATCAACATCAACCGCAAGGCATACATTGCCGCCGTTTACGCCGGGTACGGGAGGAACTATCTGAGTGCTGCCAACGGCTATGATGACCGCATCGGGATTTTCTGCGCGGATAATATCCGCAGTAGCCTCAACGCCCAGGCGAAGGTCAATGCCTTCGGTCTTTTTGGTCATATGAACAGACCACTCACCGTAGCGCTTGACATCGGACTTAATAGTATTTGCACCTGCGTCGATAAGACTTCCGCCAAGCTCTGCGTTCTTTTCAAACAGAACGGGCTTATGTCCGCGCTCAACAAGTCTGCGGGCCGCTTCCATACCTGCGCATCCGCCGCCGACGATAACTACCTTCTTGGGAGTTTCGGCCTTCTCTATCTTATCGAAGAGGGGATTTCTGCCGCTGACGGGATTTACGCTGCAGCGCAGAGGCTTGGGGCAACCGTGAGGATCGTCACCGGTACACATATTGCAGCGCAGGCAGGGACGGATTTCGTCTGCCTTACCGGCCTTTGCCTTGTTTACGTGCTCGGGGTCAGCGATAAAGGGACGAATCATGGCGACCACGTCTGCCTTGCCCTCGGCTATGGCCTCTTCGGCAAGCTCCATATTAAAGGAGCCTACGCTGGTAACGGGAATATCCAAAGCTTTCTTATACTCTGCGGCCAGATGCACGTTAGTGGGTCGGGGCATATAGGAAGGCTGGATTATGTAATCCATAGTGCGTACGTCATACATATTACCCGCACTGATATGGACGATGTCTATCTTATCCTGAATATACTTAGCGAACGCGATCTGCTCCTGCAGGCCCATGCCAACGGGCGGGGGCAGCAGCTCATCGCCGCTCATTCTCCACTCGATAGCCATATCATCGCCGATGCGCTCACGAACTGCATCCAGCAGTTCAACGGCGAAACGGCAGCGGTTCTCCATTGTATCTGCGCCGTACTCATCGGTACGCTTATTGAAATAAGGAGAATAGAACTGAGAAACGGTATGGCCGTGACCGCCGTGGAGCATTACCATATCGAAGCCTGCCTTGCGGCAGCGCTCGGCAGAATCGGCAAAGTCCTTGATAAGCTGCTTTACCTCTTCCTTGGTAAGGTCTGCGGGAAGATATTCCGCGCGGAGGTTCAGCTCAATGGATGCCAGCGCGCCGTAGCGGTGGATGGCATCGGTTACCTTGACCAGACCGTGCACAACGAAGGGGTCGGCAAGGTTTACAACGTAATGGTTAGTATCGGCGTATGCCTGATTTATTGGACTGTCGCCGACGGTTACGATACCTGCGCCGCCTTTTGCCATAGCGGCTGTAAAGGCAACAAATTCATCGGTAACAAGACCGTCGCGGGTGCAGAGGAAGGGTTCTGCGGGAGAAACTTCGATGCGGTTCTTTGCCGTAAGGGGACCTATTTTTATGCTCTTGAAAACATGAGTAAATTCTTTCATGAAAGCACCACCAAATTAATAATTTCTTTATTTAAAAATATCACAGTTTTCTCGGTTTGTGAACTGTTATTTTGCAGATTGTAAGCTATGATGGATTGTGCTAAAATAAACCTATCTCAAAAGGAAAGCTGATGAGCTATGGATAATATCAACATTCGCTTCGCACGTCCCGAGGATGCCCCCGCACTGGTGGAGATATATTCTTATTACGTTCTCAACACTGCGGTTACCTACGAATATGCGGTTCCCTCTGTCGAAGAATTTTCCGCAAGGATAAGCCGCGTGCTGGAAAAATACCCCTACCTGCTTGCCGAACGCAGCGGCGAGGTACTTGGCTACGCCTATGCAGGCACCTTTATTGCCCGCGCTGCCGCCGATTGGTCGGTCGAGGTTTCCGTTTATATAAAGCACAGCGCCCGCGGACTCGGTCTTGGCCGAAGGCTCTACGAGGCATTGGAGGAAATTTTGCGTCTTCAGGGCATAATCAATGTTGCCGCGGCAATTGCCGCTCCCACCGGCGAGGCTGACGAATACCTCACCCATGACAGCCTGAAATTCCACAGCCGAATGGGTTACGAGCCGGTGGGCACATTTAAGGAAAACGGGCACAAGTTCGGACGCTGGTATAACCTCTGTTGGATGGAAAAATATTTGGGAGACCACAAGGCTAACCATCCGCATCCTGTATACATAGACCAAATTCGTGCTGTCGTCAGCGAAAAGCTCGGCATAGAATGAGGTGCGCCATGGAAACGCTTGAAGAAAAGGTGCGCCGTGAGCTTTTTGCTCTGCGGGATGAAAAATATCGCGATTTCCACAAAAAGCTGGTACCCACAGTTGATGAACAGCGCATAATCGGCGTGCGCACTCCGGCTCTCCGCAAATATGCCAAAGAACTCAGCAAGGAAGTGGGCCGCGAATATCTTGATCTGCTGCCGCACTACTATATCGAGGAAAACAATCTTCACAGCTTCATTATTTGCGGCATGAAAGATTTTGCCGAGGTCATGGCGCGCGCGGAAGAATTTCTTCCCCACATTGATAACTGGGCTACCTGCGACAGCTTCGTTCCCAAGGTGTTCAAGGAACATTCTGAGGAGGTTTACGCCAAAATCAAGCGCTGGCTTCAAAGCGACAGTGTATACACCGTCCGCTGGGCACTCGTACTGCTTTTGAACAATTTCCTCGACGAGGAATTCTGCCCCGAAATGCTCGAGCTTGCCGCATCGCTGCGCAGCGACGAATATTATATAAACATGGCGATAGCCTGGTATTTCAGCTTTGCCCTTATCAAGCAGTATGATGCCGCACTTCCGTACATCCACGACCGCCGCCTTGATCCATGGGTACACAACAAGACCATACAGAAAGCCATCGAGAGTTATCGCATAAACTCCGATATAAAAAACCATCTTCGAAATTTTAAATATTGACATATTTAAGCCGTCTGTCATGCCGATTTAAGCGCGTGACGGACGGCTTGCCATTTTGCCTAAAACGCCTCCATTTTCTTAGCCGAAATTTAGCAGATTTTTTTCAAAAATCCTTTGCTTTCCTACCACTGAGGGTGTATACTACAAGCCGCGATTCTCAAAAAAAATGAACATGTTTAGATTTGGAGATAATATTATGCAAACTCTGCTTTCTATCGCTGTCGCAGTACTTGCAGGCCTTATGATGACCCGCGTTGTAAAATTTCTCAAACTGCCCGACGTTACCGCATATCTTGTAGCGGGTGTTCTCATCGGACCTTTCTGCATCGGCGCACTTAACATTAAGGGTTTCGGCTTCAACACCATGGCCGACGTTTCCTCTCTCGCTCTTATCAGCGAGATAGCTCTCGGCTTCATCGCCTTCTCTATCGGCAACGAATTCCGCCTCGCAGACCTTAAAAAGACCGGCTTGCAGGCAGGTGTAATCGGCGTATTCCAGGCACTCACCGCCACGATTCTCGTCGACATCGCCCTTCTCGTTGTCCACATGATGATGCCCGATAAGCTCACCGCTGCTCAGGCTATCACCCTCGGCGCTATCGCTACCGCAACCGCTCCCGCAGCTACTCTGATGGTAGTTCGTCAGTATAAGGCAAAGGGTCGCCTGACCAGCCTTCTGCTGCCTATCGTAGCTCTCGACGACGCCGTCGGTCTCGTTGTTTTCGCAGTATCTTTCGGTATTGCCCGTTCTCTTTCCAGCGGTTTGGTTGACATCGTATCCATCATTGTCAATCCCCTTGTCGAGATCGTTGCCTCCCTCGCACTTGGTGCAGTAATGGGTTGGCTCCTTACTCAGCTGGAAAAGCTCTTCCACTCCAACACCAATCGACTGAGCCTCACTATCGGCTTCGTTATTCTCACCGCAGCCCTCTCCATGCTGGAGTTCCACATCGGTTCCGTCTCCATCGGCTTCTCCTCTCTGCTGGTTTGCATGATGCTGGGCACCGTTTTCTGCAATCTCTGCCCCCTCTCCGAAGACCTCATGGAAAAGTCCGACCGTTGGACAGCGCCTCTGTTCACTCTCTTCTTCGTTATCAGCGGTGCTGAGCTGGAACTGAGTATCTTCGCCGATATAGCCATCGTTGGTATCGGTATCGTTTACATCATCTTCCGCTCTATCGGCAAATACAGCGGCTCTTTCATAAGCGCAAAGTGGACCAAATGTACTCCCGAGGTTTGCAAGTATCTCGGCATCACTCTTCTGCCGCAGGCAGGCGTTGCTCTGGGCATGGCCGTATCTGCTCAGCAGCTTGGCCCCGAGGGCGACCTCATCCGCAACATCGTTCTCTTCTCCGTACTTGTTTACGAACTTTTTGGACCCATGTTCACCAAGTGGGCTTTGACCAAGGCAGGAGATATTCAGCCCCCCTCGGACGAGGTAAAGAACCGCAGACAGAACAAGCTGGCTTCTATACTCCACTTGGGCAGCATTCTCCGTTTCTGATAATTAACTATCATCACGGATGGGAAGCATACCTTCCCGTCCGTGATATTCTTTTAAATTTCCAGAAAATTTTTCAAACTTTTTTGAAAATAGGTATTGCATTTTTCGAAACAATGTGCTATATTAGCAAAGCTGAGTTGAGTAACTCAACAATATCCGGGTGTGGCGAAGTTTGGTATCGCGCTTGAATGGGGTTCAAGAGGCCGCTGGTTCGACTCCAGTCACTCGGACCATAAAATCCAAACGGTATAGATGCCACTGGCTAAAAGCCAGTGGCATCAACCGTTTCCGGGCTTTTTCAGCTCGAAATATCACAAGTTTTTTCATAGATGCCAATAGCTGTTTAGGGGTAGTTTCGGGGAAACGAACCCCCTGTTTTCAGAAGTTGGCTGGGAAATTACCAGTAGCGCCCTATTTGAAGGCACAATTCAAAAAGGGCGCTGACGATAAAAGAAGAAAATACTGCACGAACAAAGGCGTCAATTTGTGGGGCATAGCGACCCAACAGATTGGCGCCTTTTTTCATTTTCCGAAAAATTCAAAAAGGGCGCTGCCCAAAGGAGGAAACAACTTGAACACATCAGAAGACAAAAAAACATTCTATGCTGAAGCTGCGCTCTCCCTCCAAAACGAGGGCTATGGTGTTGAGCGACATTCCGACGAACACCTGCTGGTCAGTCTGGATGGTAAGCCGTTGTGTGAGGTGACCAACACCACAGGCATCACATACCGCCAAGAAAACATCTCCTCCCCTGAACGAGAGGCCGCAAAGGATAAAGCCTACGAAATTGTCCGTGCCGTCGGTGAGTATACCAGGCAGATGCAGTCCGCACCCAAATTGGAAGTTCCCGGACTGAGCAACCAGTACAAACTCCTTGCCGATTTCAACGGCACTGTACTTGCCGGCATGGAGAGCAGATACGGAATGCAGTTCGTAACCTGGGATTGGGACTTCGACCGCAAAGGGTTGTCTCACGGGCACTACTACGGAAATAACTACATTGGAGCAAAGCAGGATTTTGCCACCCGCTCCGGTCTCATGGATCGGCAAAGACTGTTCACAGACGAGCAGCTCATTGAAATATACCGATGCTGTGAGGACACGTTGGAAGATACCTACGAGCTAACCGCTAAACAGCGGAAATGCATCGAAGGTGTTCAGGACCAAATTAAAGATGCCATTCCGGATGTGCTGGAGCGCATAAAACTCCATGACCAGCAGGCGCTGGAGCAGGAACAGCAGATGACGCAGACAATGTAGCGACTGATAAGGGCTGAAGTTTAAAAGACTTCAGCCCTTTTTTTATTTCTTGGAAAGGAGGATGCCGATGCCCATTAAGGTCGCTATAAAGTACTGCAGTCCGGAGTACCCACGTGAACCGCAGCCCAAAGAAGTATGCACATTGTTTGAACGATGTAAGGGCTGTCCCTATCCGTCGCATGGATTTATCTGCTGGCACAGCATGGATGAATGCATGCGTACTGACGAAGAAAAAAGGCGTAATGCCAGAAAGGAAAAAACATGATATTTCAAGCTGTTGTCGGCAACCCTTCTCACCCCGAGTATGGTGTTGCCACAATACCGTTCCCCATTCCCAACGACGAATACGACCACAGCATCGGGCTCCTCGAAGATCTGGAAGTTGGCGATGCGGTGCAGACCGATTTGGAGGTAAAAGAGATCAATGGAACTTGGCCGGTGCTGAAATGCCTCGAGGATACGGTAGTCAACGTAGATGAACTCGACTACCTTGCCAAGCGGCTGGAAAGCTTTGATTTTGGGGAGGCGGCTCAGTTCCAGGCTATGGCTGATAAACTCAAGCTGAAAAGTGTCCCTGATCTTATTAACCTGACCTTCTGCTGTCAGCAGGCCACTGTAATCACCGATTTCTCTGATTTGAATGCAGTAGGCCGTGACCATTATATGAACCTGCATGGCGGCTGTGCCAGGACACAGGAATTGGAGGATCTGGACGGAGAAGAAACTGCCATCCTGCTCATTGACGGTGGCGGTGGCACAATCACCCGCTACGGTGTGGTCTATGATAACGGAATGAAGCTGGAGCAACATTATGACGGCACACATTTCCCCGGCTACTTCTATGAGCAGAATGTACTTGCCGTTGTTATCGCACCCAAATCGGATGCGGAAAACTCGTCTAATCTGACTTGGATATACCTCCCTTGCTCCAAACTGCAAATAGAACATGCTCTGCAGCGTTCCGGTATCGCTGACCCCGAAGATATGCGGTTTATGTATGAAGACAGTGCGCTGCCCAGCGAGGTCGAAGCGGTTCTTGAACTCAGACAGGAGAGCATTTTCGAACTGAATGACCTTGCTCATGCAATTGAGAGACTGACTCCGGATGGTATCGCCAAGCTCGGTGCCGTCGTCGCTATGGCTCAACCTGAATACGCATTTCAGATCCGTCATCTTGCGGAGAATCTGGATCAGTTCGAGTTCGCCCCCGGTGTCCGAACTCCTGCCGAGTACGGAAAGTACATAATCCAGGAATCAGGTCATTTCGAGTATGACCCCAATCTTGATGAGTTCTACGACTATGAAAAGTATGGCCTGCAGCGCATGGAACAGTTATCTGGCCAATTCGTAGACCGTGGATACATCTCTTACCACGGCGCTATGAGTCTCGATGAGCTGATGATGGAAGATTTGCCGCAGATGGACTTTCAAATGGGAGGCCTATCCTAATGAGAAAAGAAACAGATCTATCCGGCATCAAGGCATTGGGACATGCCATGCTGAACACTGATAT
>JAFYLI010000028.1 GCA_017537165.1 Oscillospiraceae bacterium
ATCGCCCGTGAGATACTGGGGGGAGACAGCTGCTTTACCTTGAAAAACCTCGCCGTCAACGGACATGACCTCATGGCGCTGGGATATAAGGGTAAGGAAATCGGAAAGGCCCTTGACCTGCTCCTTGAAGCCGTCATGGACGAAAGCGTGGATAATGAAAAGGCAGCATTGATTGAATATTTGAGTAAGCATTGAAAAACAGCAGGTACATCGTACCTGCTGTTTTTGCTTTGCAGTTATAAATTAACAGTTTGTGCCGAACTCCGTCCAAGGATAAATTTCGGGCGGGGTATGGGAAAATTCCAGCCGTTCGCCCGTTTCGGGGTGGTCGAAGGCTATGCGGTGGGACCAAAGGGCGATGGGACATTCATCGGGGTAGCGGCTGTACTTTTTATCGCCAACAAGAGGCAGAGCGCGGGAAGAGAATTGGGCGCGTATCTGATGGGTGCGGCCCGTGCGGAGCTGTATTTTCATCAGCGACATACCCTGCGCCGAGGCAAGGGTCTCATAGTCGAGGATAGCCTCGCGGACGTCTTTGCCCGGCTCCTTTGCAACGTAGGTCTTTCGCTCTACGGGATCGCGGGCCAGCAGGTCGCGGAAAGTTCCCACAGGCTCACGGGGGCGCCAGTGAATGACCGCCATATACTCCTTGCCGAAGCTGTCCTCGCGGATCTGGCGGGAGAGCTCGGAGGCGCTTTGGGGCGTCAGCGCATAGACCATCACGCCGCTTACAACGCGGTCAAGTCTGTGAACAGAGCGCACGCAATCGGTGCCCAGCTCGGCGCGCAGCAGGGAGGGCATGCCGCCCTCCTCATCTGTGGAAAGAACGCCTGCAGGCTTTATGCAGACCACTATGCAGTTGTCGCGATAAAGTATTTCCATGATGATACTCCATGAGACACAATGTTTAACCTTCCCCCTCGGGGGAAGGGGGACCGCGTAAGCGGTGGATGAGGGGCATATAAACAATAGTAAAAAGCGAAGAAATCTTTGGGTTTGCCACCTCATCCGTCATTTGCTTTGCAAATGCCACCTTCTCCTCATAGGAGAAGGTTAACCTTTAATAGACTTTTTGGCGAGTAGTAATTGGTTATTCCTTTGCCTGCTTGATGGAAAGGCTGATGCGGTGCTTTTTCTCGTCGGCTTCAAGCACCATTACCTTGACGATATCACCTACGGAAAGAACCTCCGAGGGGTGCTTGATGAACTTGTTGGCTATCTGGGAGATATGGACAAGTCCGTCCTGATGAACGCCGATGTCAACGAATGCGCCGAAGTCTATAACGTTGCGGACGGTGCCGCTGAGTATCATGCCGGGCTTGAGATCCTTTATCTCCATAACGTCGGTGCGGAGAATGGAGGCGGGCAGCTCGTCGCGGGGGTCGCGGCCGGGCTTCATAAGCTCCTTGATAATGTCCTCCAAAGTGGGCAGACCTACGCCGCACTGTTCGGCAAGGCTCTCGCGGCCCAGCTCGTCGGCCTTGGCGGCAAGACCCGCAAGACCTGCTGCGCTTACGTCCTTAAGGGAGTAGCCGCAGAGAGTCAGCAGCTTTTCCGCTGCCTCATAGCTTTCGGGATGCACGCCCGTGTTATCCAGCACCTGCTTGCTTTCGGGAACGCGCAGGAAGCCTGCGCACTGCTCGAATGCCTTGGGACCGAGCTTGGGCACTTTCAGCAGCTCGCGGCGCTTGGTGAATGCGCCGTTTTCCTCGCGGTAGGCAACGATGTTTTTAGCGGTGGTCTTGTTAAGGCCCGAAATGTAGGAAAGCAGGGAGGGGGATGCGGTGTTGAGGTCAGCGCCTACTGCGTTTACGCAGTCTTCCACAACGCCGCCGAGAGTTTCGGAAAGGCGTGCCTGAGGCATATCGTGCTGATACTGACCTACACCAATGGCCTTGGGATCGATTTTTACCAGCTCTGCAAGAGGATCCTGCAGGCGGCGTGCGATGGAAACGGCGGAACGGAGGTTTACGTCATATTCGGGGAATTCCTCCGCAGCCAGCTTGGATGCGGAATAGACGGAAGCACCCGCTTCGTTTACGATGGCGTAGCTTACGCCGGGAATATCCTTGAGAAGCTCGGCTACCAGCTTTTCGGACTCGCGGGAGGCGGTGCCGTTGCCGATGGCTATGTGCTCAATGCCGTGCTTCTTGATGAGCTTTGTGAGGGTGGCCTTGGATTCGGCTACCTTGTTGAAAGGCTGGGTGGGATAAATAACTGCGGTGTCCAGAACCTTGCCCGTGCCGTCAACAACAGCAAGCTTGCAGCCGTTTCTGTAGCCGGGGTCGTAGCCCATGGTAACCTTGTTCTTTACGGGCGGCTGCATGAGCAGAGGCTTGAGGTTGAGAGCGAAATTCTTTATTGCGCCCTCGCTGGCCTCGTCGGTGAGAACGGTGCGGATCTCGCGCTCGATGGAGGGGAAGAGCAGACGGGAATAGCTGTCCTCTACGGCGGAGCGGACAAATTCGGATGCCTTGCGGCCGGGGATAACGAACATGCGGACAAGGGGCGGGATAGCGTCGGTGTCCATTATGCTTACGCTGACCTTCAGCTTTTCTTCGTTTTCGCCGCGGTTTATGGCAAGCACCTGATGACCCTGCATCTTGTAAACGGGCTGAGAGAACTCGTAGTAAAGGCGATAAACAGTGTCTTCCTCGGTGTTGGCCTTGGAATTGAGAGTGCCCTTGCGGGTGATGGTTTCACGGAGCAGCTTTCTTGCTTCGGCACTGTCGGAGACCATTTCGGCAATAATGTCGGAGGCGCCTTCCAGTGCGTCCTCCACGGTTTCCACGCCCTTCTCGGGGTCTATATAAGCGGCTGCCAGTTGGGAAAGCTCGGGCATATCCTTTTCCTGACGGAATATTTCCTCGGCAAGAGGGCCGAGACCCTTTTCGCGGGCGACGGTGGCGCGGGTGCGGCGCTTCTGCTTGTAGGGGCGGTAAAGATCCTCTACCTCGGCAAGAGTCTTTGCTGCGTCGATAGCGGCGGACAGCTCGTCGGTGAGCTTGCCCTGCTCTTCTATGGAGTGCTTGACCTCATCTCTGCGCTTCTGCAGATTGCGCAGATAGTTAAGACGCTCTTCAAGAGTTCTCAGCGCAGTGTCGTCCATAGCGCCGTGGAGCTCCTTGCGGTAGCGGGCGATGAAGGGGATGGTGTTGCCCTCATCGAGAAGCTTGACTACGTTTACGATATATTCTTCCTTTGCGCCAAGTTCGGCGGCAAGGAGTTTTTCGATGTTTTCCATTGGCGTCCTCCAAATGTATTGCGGATAAAAAATATTATACCATAATTGCGCCTCATGTGCAACGAAAACACTCGTCTGTATTTGACACCAAATGCATGGTTTAGTATAATGAGAAAAACGCGAAGGGAGGAAGGGAAATGGCTGCAAATTACAGACTTGAAGCACCGCGCCTTATAAAGGATTTTCTTTCATATCATCAGAACATACTTAACCATTCTCCCCGCACTGTTGAGGGCTATTACCTTGACCTGCGGCTGTTCTTCCGCTTTATCAAAATATCCCGCGACCTTGCGACCGTTGATGAGCCCTTTGACGAGATAAGCATCAAGGATGTGGACGAATCGCTTATAAGCAGCGTTACGTCTTCGGATATCCTTGATTTTCTGGACTTCCTCTCCAATGAGCGCACGGGCGTGCATAAGCTGAAAACCAAGGACGAAACCAACAGCGGTCTTACCGCCGTAAGCCGCGCGAGAAAGCTGGCATCAATACGCTCTTTCTACGGATATTTGACCAAGGTAGTCCATGTGCAGGAGAATAACCCTGCCGAGAGCATGAGCAATCCCAAACTGAAAAAGGCCTTGCCCCACTTTTTGCATGAAGATGAGTGCGACCGTCTGCTGGATGCAGTCAGCGGCCCCTACGAAGTGCGCAATTACTGCATACTGCTGCTGTTTATGAGCTGCGGTCTGCGAGTTTCCGAGATGGTCGGCCTTGACCTGAATGATATTTCAGAGGACTCCATCCGTGTCCACGGTAAGGGAAATAAGGACAGATTGGTGTTCATTACCCCCGAGGTGCGGGAGGCCATAGACGATTATCTTCTTGTCCGCGGCGAAAAAGAAATCGAGCCGGGCCATGAGAATGCGCTTTTCATAAGCCGCAATGCCTGCCGCATCAGTGTGCGCGGAGTGCAGAAAATGGTGGAGAAGAACCTGAAGATAGCGGGCTTGGATACGAGCCGCATATCCACCCATAAGCTGCGGCATACCGCCGCGACCCTTATGCTGCAGAACGGCGTGGACGTGCGTACGCTGCAGGATGTACTGGGCCATGAGAGCCTTAATACGACGCAGATATATACCCACGTTGAGGATACGAGCCTGCGCGAAGCAGCACGGGCCAACCCCATAGCAAAAAGAAAAAGAGGTCGGGATTGACCCGGCCTCTTTGCGATATTACTGCTTGGAGCGCTGTTTGGAGTGGGGGAGATTCCAGTTGAATCTTACCGCCAGCATACGAATGATAACAACAAGGGCGAAACCCGCTGCCATGCTGAAGCCCGAACCTGCCACGTTCCAGAGCAGTCTGCAGAGGATGGCACCGGCGAGGGCTGCACAGGCGTAGATGTGCTTTACGAATATGTAGGGTCTGTCGCCTGCGAAAATGTCGCGGACTACACCTCCGCCTACGCCGGTAAGAACGGCAACGAAGATGGTGAGGAAAATATTGCTGCTGAAGCCTGCGTCAATGGCAATTCTCGCTCCGCATACGGTGAAGATACCAAGACCGGCCGCGTCGCTTATGAGCATTGTAAGCTCATAAACCTTGTTGTGCTCCGCGTCATCGTAACGCAGGTCAAGGATGAAGATTACAATGGAAATGCCGATGGCCAGCAGCGCGTTGGTGGGATCGCGGAAAGCAGCGGGGGGAGTAATGCCGAGAATAAGGTCGCGGATAATTCCGCCGCCTACTGCCGTGGTAAGACCCAATATGCATACTCCGAAAATGTCCATGTTCTTTTTAAGACCCGTGATAGCGCCTGAAACGGCAAAAGCAAGGGTGCCGATTATTTCAAAAATCAATATGAAAATAGCCATGCTGTTTTCCTCCAAATAAAAAAAGTACACTCTGCCTTAAGGCAAAATGTACTCCGCGAATATGTTTACAGAGGGCGGTCCAAAATCGGTCCTTTTACCTGAGAGTATTACCCCTTCGGTGCCGCCTTTGACGGTCTCTCCCGACTTCTTCATACCGCTGTTAATGCATTATAATACGCTTTTAAATTATGTCAAGAGGTATAGCGCTAAAGATTGCACTATCATTTATTTAAAAACCCAACGCCTCGCCCTGCGGACAAACGGCGTTGACGGCAATAATCCTCCGTGTGTGAGGATTTTTAATTACTATTTGTGCGGGTGAGCCGCATGGAGGATTAATATGAAAGTAGTTTTTCCCGATTATTACGATGACTTCAAATGCACTGCCTCGGCCTGCCGCCATAACTGCTGCATAGGCTGGGAGATAGATATAGATGACGAAAGCCTTGCCCGTTACCGCTCCGTAGGCGGCGAATTCGGCAAGCGCCTTAAAAAGAATATTGCCCGCCGTCCCACAGCTCATTTTATTCTCGGGGAAAACGAACGGTGCCCCTTTTTGAACGATTGTAACCTTTGCGATATTTATTCGGAATTGGGGGAAGATGCCCTCTGCCAAATATGCGCCGACCATCCGCGATTCCGTAATTTTTACTCAAACAGCACGGAAATAGGTCTTGGCCTTTGCTGCGAGGCGGTGTCTGCCCTTGTTTTGAGCAGGGAGGAGCCCGTGCGTTTCCTTTTCAGCGAGGACGATGAGGAGGGCGAAAAGGCCGATGAACTTGAAAAGGCCGTTTTGAAAACCAAGTATGACCTGCTGGGCCTGCTGCAAAACAGAAGTATCTCCCTTTACGAGAGGGTTGAAAAGGCACTGGCGATGTGCGCAGCGGAACTGCCGAAGCTTAAGAACAGTGAATTGGCTCGCTTCTTCCTTTCTCTTGAACGCCTTGACGAAAAGTGGACGGAAGTTCTTGGAGAACTGATAGAGGCGGAAAATGTGGATTTTGAAGGCTTCGGGAAATATGCCGAAGAGTTTATGCGGGAATACGAGCAGCTGGCGGTGTATTTCGTTTATCGCCACATGGGGGCTCAAATTTTTGACGGATGTATAGCGGGAGCCATGGGGCTTGCGGCCGTGAGCCTGCAGCTGCTTTACGCAATCGGTGCAATGGAGTATACGAAAAAAGGCAGCTTTGAGTTTGACGAGCGCTGCGAGCTTGTGCGGCTCTATTCGGCGGAAATAGAGTATTCGCAGGAGAATATAGACGCGCTTTGGGATGCGTTTGCAGGAGAATGAAAAATAGCGGAGGGGAAACCCTCCGCTTATTTTATGGCGATGTGTATTGTAGGGAACGGTCTTGACGGTTCCGTTTGTTGATTTGGTGCCTGTCGTATCTGCGGGCCGCCACGCAGGGCGGCCCCTACCCATAAATGTAAGGTTTTCGCGTAGGGGCGACCCTGCGTGGTCGCCCGATTACAGAGGCGGTAAAATTACGCGGAGCGTCGAGGGCGACGCTCCCTACCTCGGAAACGCACTGCACCACTGTAGGGAGCGCCGCCCCCGGCGCTCCGTTATACAACGACATTATTCGCAGTAACGAGCATACGTAAAAGTTTATTGCTGTTAACGCTTTACTGCTGCAAATTCAATAATTTCTTTTACTTTCTCAAATCTATAAATAGAATTTTCTTCCAAAACCTGAATATCCCATTCAGTAAGAAAGTTTTCTATTTCAATTAAAGTGAAATACTTGCGCTGATATCCGTTTGCAATGACAAGCCCGGTTTCTGCTGTTGGAGTATGTAACTGCGGTATATTTTTTATAGAATGAACTCTTGCCAACAATGTTCCGTGTGGTGTTAGAATACGCTTTATCTCAGATAATATGTGCTGAGTTTCCAAGGAGTTGAAATAGTGTATTGCCAAATCTGCAATGACCACATCAAAATATACGTCTGGAAACGGAAATTTATCCCGCATATCAAAGCAGTGTGTGGATATTGTTCCCAATGTATATTTTTGGACGAGTAGGTCGAGTGCCGGTGCACTGAAATCGGCGGCACTTACTTTCTTGCACATTTTCAATAAGGCGTCTATATTTGAACCTGCCCCACAACCCAAATCTAAAACAGAAGAATCGCAGTGAAATAAATGGCGGTATTTTTCAAGCCAACCGTCATTCTTATCAATAGACCGTGTATCTTTCCCAATGTAATAATTATCCCAATAATCTTTTTTGCGATACGGCATATTTATACCTCCGATGTATGGGGATTTTTCCTCTTCCCCAAAAGCTCCGCTGCTGCCGCGCCGCCAATTATGAGTATGCCGCCCAATATCTGCATGGGGAGCAGTACTTCGTTGAGGAACAGCACGGAGAAGAATACTGCGGAAAGGGGCTCTATGTAGCCGAGGATGGCCACGGATTGAACGGGCAGCCTGCCTATTGAGGAGAAGTACATATAGCTGACGATGCCCGTGTTTATAATGCCGAGGATGAGTATTGCGGGGATGCTTGCGCGGGAAATCTCGATTGCAAACCCTCGGGTAAGGCCGACGAATACAGCCACGGTAACGAAGGCGGCAATAAGCTGGAGCATAGTGCTTTCTATGCCGTCGATCTCGGCGGAAAGCTTTTTGAATATTATCATGAACGCGTAGGTCACAGCGGACATTATGCCGCAGATAAGTCCCAACACGTCGCCGCTGCCCACAACTTTACCGTTAATGAAGCATACGCCGCAGAGCGCGGCGGCAAAGCCGATTATTTTTACGGGAGTCAGCTTCTCCTTGAAAAGGAGAGGGGAGAGGGCCATTACGATGACGGGGCCGCAGTAGTTGCAAAGCGTTGCTATGCTGACACCTAAACGAACGTAGCCTTCGTAAAGGAAAAGCCAGCTTGCTCCCGTGCAGATGCCCGCAAGAATGAGGAAGAGAAATGCCCTTTTCTTCTTTGTGAATGTGAACTTGCGGCGGTTAATGAGGAATATTACAGCCATGGTGAGGCTGCCCAGCAGGGTGCGGAACAGTACCGTTTCCTGACTGCTGAGGTCAATGAAACTGGCCACAAGGCCGTTTGAGCCGAAAAGCAGCAGGGCTGCTATATATTTTGCATATGCGGCTTTCATGCTGCCACTCCTTCGGGATGATACACCGCAGGCCCTGCGTCATAGACGCGGGGCCTGTGTTTTTATCAGATGTTTTTGAGAACGTCGCTCATGTCGTACATGCCGGGGGCGGTTATGCCGGCCATGAACTTGGCGGCCTTAACTGCGCCTGCTGCAAAGATCTCGCGGGAATAAGCGGTGTGCTTAAACTCGATGACCTCGTCGGTGCCTGCGAAAATTACGGTGTGTTCACCGGGGATGGTACCTGCGCGTACGGCGGAAATACCGATCTCTTTCTTATCGCGGGGCCGGCGGACGCTGCTGCGGTCATATACGTATTCGGGCTCGTAGTCAAGACCCTCCTTAACTGCATCGGCAAGCATGAGAGCGGTGCCGCTGGGAGCGTCTTTCTTCTGATTGTGATGCTTCTCGACTATTTCTATGTCGAAAGTTTCGCCCATGATCTCTGCGGCTCTCTTTATGAGAGTGGTGAGCACGTTGATGCCCAGGGACATGTTCGCGGACTTGAAAACGGGCATCTCAGCAGAGGCTGCCTTGATGGCATCCAGCTGCTCGGGGCTGTAGCCGGTAGAGCAGAGGATGACGGGAACTTTCTTGTTTTTGCACCAGCTCAGCAGGGAATCAAGAGCGGCGGGGCTGGAGAAATCGACCACCACGTCGGCGCTGCCTGCATACTCCAGCGGATGGGAATATACGGGGTAATCGGAAAGCTTTGCGGTGTTCTGGTCGAAGCCTGCAACTATTTCAAAGCCGCCGTCTGCCTTGGCAAGGCGGGTTACTACCTGACCCATTCTTCCGTTGCAGCCGGAAATAATCAGTTTTATCATTTTGTTACCTCGTTTTGTATCAGCCTACGATTTCAAGACCTACGTTGACCAGTTCTGCCTTGAGATTCTCCAGATTCTTGGGATCCATCTCGCAAAGGGGGAGGCGAAGTTCGCCTGCATCGTAACCGAGAAGGTTCATGGCAGTCTTTACGGGGATGGGGTTGACTTCGCAGAACATGGCGTTCATCAGGTGGAGATACTTGCGGTTGAGCTCGCGTGCGCTGGCGAAGTCATTGCTGAAGCAGTGGCTGCAGATATCTGCCATTACGCGGGGCAGGAAGTTGGAAAGGACGGAAATAACGCCCTGAGCACCCATGGCCATCATGGGCAGGGTAAGAGCATCGTCGCCGCTCCAAATGTAAAAATCATCGTCGCAGATAGCGCGGGTCTCGTTTATAAGGTCGAAGTTGCCGCTGGCTTCCTTGACACCGATGATGTTGGGATGAGCGGAAAGCTCCTTGTAGGTGGCGGCGGTAAAGCCGCAGCCGGTACGGCCGGGTACGTTGTAGAGGATGATGGGAACGTTTACGCTGTCTGCGATAACATTGTAATGACGGATGAGACCCTTCTGGGTTGCCTTGTTGTAGTAAGGGGTAACTACCAGAAGTCCGTCAGCGCCGGAGTGCTCTGCGTGCTGAGCGAGCATGACGGCAGCTGCGGTATCGTTGGAACCGGCGCCTGCGATGATGCAGATACGGCCTGCGGCGTACTTCACGCAGAAGTCGACGGTTTCCATATGCTCCTCGAGGGTCTGGGTGGCGCTTTCACCGGTGGTGCCGCAGACTACCAAAGCGGCGGTGCCGCCCTCGATCTGCTCGTCGATGATGCGCTTCATGGCCTCAAAGTTTATTTTACCATCCTTAAAGGGTGTGATGAGTGCGGTTGCGGAACCTTTGAACAAAGGCTGCTTCATTTGAATTCATCTCCTTTGTATTACTTGCGGGTGATATAGTTTTCGGCGCAAAGAAGCTCGGCAAGGAGTACGGCTCCGCCTGCAGCGCCTCTGAGAGTGTTGTGGGAAAGTGCGATGAACTTATAGTCATACTGGCTGTCGGGACGCAGACGGCCGATGGAAACAGCCATGCCGTGCTCGATCTCGCGCTCGCTCTTGGTCTGGGGACGGTCGTTTTCCTCGAAGTAATGGAGGAACTGCTTGGGAGCGGAGGGGAGGTTCAGCTCCTGAGCGCGACCCTTGAAGTTTGCCCAGCGGGAGGTGAAGTCCTCAATGGTGGGCTTGTTCTTGAAGCTTACGAAAGTAGCGGACATATGACCGTTGGATACGGGAACGCGGATGCACTGAGCGGTGATGGCAGGCTCGGTTGCCTTTACGATTTCGCCGTTCTCAACGTGACCCCAAATCTTGAGGGGCTCCTGCTCGGACTTTTCCTCCTCGCCGCCTATGTAGGGGATAACGTTGTCAACCATTTCGGGCCAGCGCTCAAAGGTCTTGCCTGCGCCGGAAATAGCCTGATAGGTGCAAACGAGGATCTTATCTATGCCGAACTCGCGCATAGGATGCAGCGCGGGTACATAGTTCTGAATAGAACAGTTGGACTTGACGGCGATGAAGCCGCGCTTGGTGCCCAGGCGTTCCTTCTGGGCGGCGATAACGTCCAGATGCTCGGGGTTGAGCTCGGGTACTACCATGGGAACGTCGGGAGTCCAGCGGTGAGCGCTGTTGTTGGAAACAACGGGGCACTCCAGCTTTGCGTAACGCTCTTCAAGGGCGCGGATCTCATCTTTCTTCATATCAACGGCGCAGAAGATGAAATCAACTGCATCGGCGATCTTTTCTGCGTCTTCAACAGCGTCCATAACAACGATGGACTTTGCCTTTTCGGGCAGGGGAGCTTCCATTGCCCAGCGGCCTGCTACGGCCTCTTCATAGGTCTTGCCTGCGCTGCGGGTGCTGGCGGCAAGAACGGTGAGCTCGAACCAGGGATGCTCGGAAATAAGGGTGATAAAACGCTGGCCGACCATGCCTGTCGCGCCAACTATACCTACTTTGTACTTTTCCATATGTGAAAACCTCCTGACAAATAAGGGTAAATATTATAGTACATATTGCAAAAAACTGCATTTTTGCTATAATAAGAAAGATGTCGGATTTTGACGGTGCGTATAAAGCGCACATAATATCTAAAGAATTATAACTTATGTAAAATAATGTGTCAACGGTGTAAATGACTAAAAAGCATAGTGTTTGGAGAGTAAAATGAATAGAAAATGTATTCAAAGAGCCGCAATGGCAATAATTGCATCGGTAGCAGTGCTTGCCGGTGTGATCTTCGCTCCCGCGGGCGGAACTGCCTCTGCGGCGTATGAACCCGAGCATCAGATCATAAAAATCGGCCTCTATTACGGTGCCGACGAAATGGAAGCTGCCAACCTGCTCAACTATATAGGCAGCGGCTATACGTTCGGATACTTTGATGCCCAGCGTGAATTCCATCCCGTAGGACAGACCGATGAAACCGCTATCACGATGATCAAAGACTGGACTATGTATCTGGTTGACGGCAAGTATGAGGATGAGCGGCCTCTGGCCAATGACGGAAGTGCCCGTGCTTGCGAAGTCGTTGGTTGCTACCATATCCGCCTTAATGCGGAATTTGCGTCCGCTGAGGATGCTGCGGTTGTGGCCGGGGAATATCCTGATGCTTTCCCCGCTTTCCATAACGGCGTGTGGTATGTTTGCGTAGGCAGCTATACCTCTGCCGCAGATGCGGAAACAGCTCTTGCAGAGAGAGGTATTGATGGAGTGGCTATGACTGCCAGCTCTGCCTGTGTAACCGTAGTTGCTACGGGAACAACGCGCGTACTTTTTCAGTTTGACTGCGGAGCCAATGCATCTTTGGCTGTAATGCCTCGCCCCGATGAGAGCGGCGCAAAGCCTCAGACCTGGTTCAGAAACTACAAATATTACGGCGCATTCCAGTATACGCGTTTGAACGGCGGCAATATTACCGTAGTAAACGTATTGGATATGGAAGATTACATCAAGGGCGTTATCCCTTACGAGATGAATACCTTGTGGCCCCTCGAAGCCCTTAAAGCTCAGGCCATCTGCGCAAGAACCTATGCGGCTATGCGCTTTGACGCTCATAAGAGCTACGGTTTCGACCTTTGCCGCACGGTATGCTGCCAGAGCTATCTGGGTACCAACGCTGCCGGTGAGGGAAGCGACCGTGCCGTCGATGAAACCGCGGGCGAATACATAACCTATAACGGCGAACTGTGCAACGTATTCTACTTCTCCTCCGACGGCGGTGCAACCGAAAACTGCGAAAACGTATTTACCCAGACTATACCTTATCTGCGCGGTGTCTACGATCCCTACGAAGAGTATGTGGAAACCGGCAGAAAGAACTGGTCGTTTACTTATACCGCCGATGAGATAACCAGTATTCTGCAGTCAAAGGGTTATAACTGCGCCAAGATAGTGAGCGTAACGCCCACATATACCGCCATGGGCAATATCTATTCTCTCAAGTTTACCGATGCCAACGGCAAGAACTGGACTTTCTCCAAGTATAATGCCAGCTCTATCCTCTATAGCTCCCAGTATGGCAAGTATACCTACAGTATGCGCTTTACCGTAAAGGGAGAAGGCCAGCCTGACAGCACGATGCTCTATGCAAACGGCGCAGGAAACGTCCTTGAAGATATTGGCGAGGTATACGCCATCGGCAGCAGCGGCACCATGGAGAAGATCGCTGCTACCGGTACCCTCAGCGTCATTACCGGCAGCGGTGTGGAGGAAGTGTCCATCATTGGCAGCGGCGCTGCGATCACTGCCGACAAGTACGTTATAAGCGGCTCCGGCTGGGGTCATAACGTTGGTATGAGCCAGTTTGGCGCAAAGGCTATGGCTGAACAGGGCCTCAGCTATAAAGATATTCTTGAATTCTACTTTACCGGAGTTACAGTTGGATGAAAACAAGTGATTTTTTCTATGATCTGCCCGAAGAGCAGATAGCGCAGACTCCTCTTGAAAAGCGTGACCACTCCCGCCTTATGCTCCTTGGCAAGGAAAGCGGCGCGCTGGAGCATCATATGTTCTACGAACTGCCCGATTTCCTGCAGAAAGGTGATTGCCTGGTTCTCAACGATTCCCGCGTTCTTCCCGCAAGAATTTTCGGAAAGCGCGAAACGGGCGGCGCCGTGGAGGTGCTGCTGCTCAATGATAAAGGCGGCGGAGTATGGGAATGCATGACCCGCCCCGGCAGAAAAACCGAGCCCGGAGTAAAGCTTATTTTCGGTGAGGGAAAACTTACTGCCGAAGTGCTTGAAAAACTGCCCGGCGGCAACCGCCTTATAAAGTTCTTCTACGAAGGTATCTTCCTTGAGATCCTTGAAGAACTGGGCAAAATGCCCCTGCCTCCTTACATCAAGGAAGAACTGCAGGACTCCGAACGTTACCAGACGGTATATTCCCGCAATATCGGCTCTGCCGCAGCACCTACAGCAGGTCTGCATTTCACCAAGGAACTGCTGGCACAGCTGGAAGCCAAGGGCGTTGAAGTTTGCTACCTTACTCTCCATGTTGGTCTCGGCACATTCCGCCCCGTAAAGGAAGAAACCGTTGAAGAGCATGAAATGCACGCAGAGTACTGCGTTATTGATGCCGATACCGCGGAAAAGGTAAACAGAGCAAAGCGCGAGGGTCGCAGAGTTATCGCTGTCGGTACCACCAGCTGCCGTACCCTGGAAGCCGTTTCCGATGAAAACGGAATGCTCAGAGAGTTTTCCGATTGGATCAATATCTATATCTACCCGGGTTATCGTTTTAAGTGCATAGATGCGCTGGTAACCAATTTCCACCTGCCCGAAAGTACCCTCATTATGCTGGTTTCCGCCCTTGCAGGCAGAGAAAATGTGCTTAATGCGTACAATACGGCAGTAAAAGAAGGCTATCGCTTTTTCAGCTTTGGCGATGCCATGTTCATAAGCTGACTATAGTTAAAGGGATGCTGTATCATGCAGCATCCCGTTTGGATTTATTACCGAAAAATATTTTTGTAAAATAACAATAAATGGCTATATTGCGCCTTGATTAGTACGCTTTTTTTCGGTATTGTTAAAGAGCGTTGATGACGAGTAAATACGCAAAATGATCATAAATAAAAAAACGGTGTTACGGAGAGGAGTATGACCCATGAGTAAAATTACCGATATCATGAAAAAACGTATGGCATTCTCTTTTGAGCTGTTTCCCCCGAAGACCGAAAAGGGAACGGAAACTCTTCTTGGTGAAGGTGGCGTTCTGGATAAGCTGATGACCATGAAGCCCGACTATATCTCCTGCACTTACGGCGCAGGCGGTACCAACGTCGGTCTGCAGGTGCCCGTTCTGGATGCTATAAAAGCAAAGGGATGTGATCCCGTAGCTCATTTCACTTGCATCGGCAATACCCGTGAGGGTATCCGTGAGCAGCTGCAGAATTATCTTGACCACGGTATAGACAATGTCCTCGCTCTTCGCGGCGATCTGCCTTTTGGCTGGACAGGTACCGGTGGTGATCTGCGCTATGCAACCGAACTTGTAAAATTCATTCGCGATGAATTCGGCGATAAGTTTACTATCGCCGTAGCAGGTTCTCCCGAGGGCCACATCGCCTGCCGCAGCCTTGAGGCCGATATTTCCTTCCTCAAGCAGAAGCAGGACGAAGGCGCCGATTTCATAATGACTCAGCTTTGCTGGGATATGGATCAGTTCCGCCGCTGGATGGACGCTATCCGCAAGGCAGGTATTACCATGCCCGTAGACGTGGGTATAATGCCCGTTCTTGCCATGGATTCCACTATCAATATGGCTCTTTCCAGAAACGGCTGCGTTATTCCCAGAGC
Source organism: Oscillospiraceae bacterium (assembly GCA_017537165.1). Classification (GTDB taxonomy): domain Bacteria; phylum Bacillota; class Clostridia; order Oscillospirales; family Oscillospiraceae; genus RGIG6375. Next base: position 14,868 of record JAFYLI010000028.1, read on the forward strand.
ACTCAGCGAGATAATATCCAAGCACTGGATATTCCCCAATCCCTTTGCTCCCAACGAATCCGAGGAGTCCATTGCCGCCAAGAAGGCTGCGTTCCTTGAGGCAGGTCTGGAGTACACCGTAAGACTTATAGACGAATACCGCGTATGCGGAATTTCGGGTATCCACCTTTACGCTCTCAATAAGTATGAGCACGTTGCCCGTCTGGTGGAAATGTCCGGCATAAAGGATATGTAATTGAGTTTTTGTGTTCGGGCGTATCTGTCCGAATGTCATGGGGCAAAGGAGGTTTATCCGATGACTGATTTTGCAGGTAAGACCTGCGCCGAGTTTTCGGCTTTACTGGCATCTAAAGAACCGGTGCCGGGTGGCGGTGGAGCGGCTGCCCTTGTCGGAGCATTGGGTGCAGCACTTGTGTCAATGGTTTCCAATCTCACCATAGGCAAGAAGAAATACGCCGATTGCGAGGAAGAGGTAAAGGGCATCCTTGAAAAGTCCGAAGAGCTGCGCGTTCAGCTGCTTGGAATGATGGATAAGGATGCCGAAGCCTTTGAAACTTTGATAAAGGCGTATGCCATCCCAAAAGATGCTCCCCACCGCGCAGATGATATAGAAGAGGGTCTGCGCATTGCCTGCACCGCGCCGCTGGAGATAATGCGCGCCGCGGCTACCGTTGCCGAAACACTGCATCTACTTGCGGAAAAAGGCAACTCCACGGCGATAAGCGACGTAGGCTGCGCTGCTGCGTGCTGCAAGGCTGCGGCCGAAAGTGCGGGTTTGAGCGTGTATATCAACACGAGATCCATGAAAGACCGTGAATACGCAGCTGCCGTTGAAAAGGAAACGGATGAGCTTATGAGCCGCTGCTCCGTCCTTGCGGATGAAGCATACGGTATCGTGCTGGGAAAGCTGCGGTAATTTACAGATGATAAAGCGCCGTTTTGCGCGCGGAAAGGGGAACAATGGCTGAATTATTGAAGGGTGTGCCGGTTGCGGCGGCAATCAATGCCCGAACTGCTGCCGATGTGGAAATGCTGAAGGGTAAGGGCGTCGAGCCTTGCCTTGCTATCGTTCAGCTCGGTAATAACGATGCTGATACTGCCTACGCCACCAGCGCAAAGAAAAAGTGTGCCTCCTCCGGCGTAGCTGTCAAAGATGTTGCCCTTGCAGCGGATATTTCCGAGGCGGAACTGATAGAAAAGATAAATGAACTCAATGAGGATGCTGCCGTGCACGGCGTTCTTATTCTTCGCCCGCTGCCCGCGCATATCAATGATGATAATATTCGCGCGGCCCTTAAGCCCGAGAAGGATATAGACGGTATTACGGATATTTCGCTCAGCGGCGTCTTTACGGGCAATAGCGTAGGTTACGCTCCCTGCACCGCTCAGGCGTGCATTGAGATACTTGACTACTACGGAATAAACCTTAAAGGCAAGGATGTCTGTGTAATAGGCCGCAGCCTTGTTGTGGGTCGCCCCGTGGCCATGATGGCCCTGGGCAGAAACGCTACAGTTACTGTCTGCAGCTCCGCTACAGTTGATACTCCCGCCCACGCAAGACAGGCGGATGTAATTATTGCGGCCATTGGTAAGGCTGGTATGGTAGACAGCAGTTATCTTTCCGAAGGTCAGATACTTATTGACGTTGGAATAAACGTAAATGCCGAGGGTAAGCTTTGCGGAGATGTGGACAGTTCTTCTGCAGACGAGGCAGCTGCTGCCTATACTCCCGTTCCCGGCGGCGTAGGCTCCGTTACAACGTCTGTGCTTATGTCTCACGTTGTAAATGCAGCGAAGATCGCTGCGGAAAAACTGCGATAAATAATACAGGGCGCGGTGCCCGATACCGCGCCTTTCCGTTTTAGGGCAGGGTATGCCCGAGGCAAAGGAACTTTTGCTATTGCAATAAACCGAAATTAGTTATAAAATTAGAAAATGTGATACCTGCTGTGCCGTTTGACGGCAAAGAAGAAAGGAGCGCACGTTATGACAGATAGAAAGACACAGCTTGCCAATGTGGGTGCTGCAGTTCTTGCGGGCATTACCATAAGCATTGGCGGCATGGCTCTGCTTAAACAAGGCAACGGATTCGGAACGGTTCTTTTCAGCATAGGCCTTATGGCGGTTTTCGTCCTTGGCGGCAGACTTTGCACCGGTATGTTCGGATATGTGAACAACGGTAAATCTGCCATAAATGCGATCATAGCTCTTTTTGTTAACGGTATAGCGGCCTATATCTGCGGTGTGCTCTATAAAGCCTGCAACGGTGAAGCTGCCACAATGGCAGTAAAGCTTGCCAAGCCGCTGTACCACGTTTTCCTCAGCGGTATAGTTTGCGGCGTTATTATATACATCGCGGTTGAAGGCTGGAAACAGACGGGACACCTGCTTGCCGCAATTCTGCCCGTTGCCGCATTCGTTGGTATCGGCGCTGAGCACTGTATCGCAGATGCGTTCTTTATCGGAGCCGGAAAGCTTGACGGCTACACCTTCGTGTGGTGGCTCTGTTCCGCTGCCGGTAACTTCGTGGGCGCACAGATAGCAAATTTCCTTAAACTTAAAGTAAAACCTGCTACTAAAACTGAAAGTACGAAAGGGTAAATCATGGCTTTTAAAGTATTATGCACCGATGGCAATGCCCGCAGAGGCGAGTTTACTTCTCCTCACGGCACTGCGCAGACCCCGGTATTTATGAACGTAGGCACTCAGGCTGCCATCAAGGGCGGCCTTTCCGCAGGTGATCTGGATCAGATCGGCTGCCAGATAGAGCTTTCCAATACATATCACCTCAGCCTCAGACCCGGCCCCCATGTAGTAAAATCCCTTGGCGGTCTCCATAAGTTCATGGGTTGGGACAAGCCTATTCTTACCGATAGCGGCGGATTTCAGGTATATTCTCTTGCGGAAACCAAAAACATAAAGGAAGAGGGCGTAACCTTCAAGTCCTATATAGACGGCCGCAAGATATTCATGGGCCCCGAAGAAAGCATGGCCATACAGTCCGCTCTCGGCTCCGACGTTGCCATGGCTTTCGATGAATGCGTTGAAATCCCTTCTCCCTACGAGTATTTCAAGAACAGCTGCGACAGAACCTACCGCTGGCTTGAGCGCTGCAAAAAGGAGCTTGCCCGCCTTAATTCCATGGACGATGCGGTAAACCCCGGTCAGGTGCTTTTCGGCATCAACCAGGGCGGCGTTTTCAAGGATCTGCGTGTAGACCATATGAAGCGCATCCGCGATCTTGATCTTCCCGGTTACGCCGTCGGCGGTCTCGCCGTTGGCGAAACGGCTGAGGAAATGTACGAAGTTCTCGAGGCAGTTACCCCCGAGATGCCTCAGGATAAGCCCCGCTACCTTATGGGCGTCGGAACTCCCGAGAATATCATCGAAGGCGTGCGCCGCGGTATTGATTTCTTTGACTGCGTAATGCCCTCCCGTAACGGCCGCCACGGCAAGCTGTTCACATGGTCCGGCGTTGTTAATATCAAGAACGAGAAGTATAAATACGATGATTCTCCCATCGATCCCGATTGCGATTGTCCCGTTTGCCGCAGATATTCCAAGGCTTATCTGCGTCATCTTTTCGCAGCGGGCGAGATGCTTGCAATGCGCCACGGTGCTATGCATAATCTGTATTTCTACAATAAGCTTATGGAAAAAATCCGTGCAGCAATAGAAGAAGGCCGATTTGAAGAGTTCCGCGCGGAATTTTATGCCAAGTATTTGCAAAAATAAGCTTGCTATTTTAGGTACAAGCATATATAATCAATCTGTTATACAAAAAATAAATGGAGGTTACGTACTGTGGGCAACTTTTCTTATATTCTGATGTTCGTTGTTCTTATCGTAGTATTCTACTTCTTCCTTATTCGTCCCGAAAACAAGAAGAAGAAAAAGCTTGAGGACATGAGAAATCAGCTGACCGTAGGTGATGAGATCACCACCATCGGCGGCATCATCGGTAAGATCGTCAGCATCAAGGATGACACCATCACCTTTGAGACCGGCGAAGACCGCGTTCGCATGCAGGTTGCAAAGTGGGCTATTTCCACCACCGGCAAGGACACCAACCAGAAGTAAGCTGAATTTTATCGCCTTCCGAAGAATAGGATGTTATATCCTTATTCTTCGGGAGGTTTTTTTATGGGTAAAAATATTAAGAGCGTAATGCGAAAGGGCGAGCAGAGCTTGTATTCCGCCTTCAGGCGGGGAGTGGCAGTTGCGCTGATATTGGAGGCGCTTCTTCTTGCGCTGTCTGCAGCCCTCACTTCGGCGGGTGCGGTAGCGGAGAAAAATATGGCTGTGGCCGCGGCGGTATGCGCCTGCGTCAGCGCTTTCGCGGGTGCCTTGGTCGGCGGGCGGAGTGCGGCGAAACTGTCATTGCCCATCGCTGTCTGCGTTGGCGCAGTGGAATTTGCGGTCAATTTTCTGCTGGGTCTGCTTATCGGGGAAAGCGGTGGGTTTACGGCGCTTATACCCGCTGCATTCATGAGCGGGGCGATCGTGGGAGGCATACTTTGCGTTTTCGGAAAAACGGGAAAAAAGCGCCGCAGAGCCGTAAGAGCATGAGTTTACATAAATAAAAGAATGCCTTTGCTATATATTGCGATAGCTGCCTGCAAAATGACCGATATCTTGGGAAAACGGCTGATTTATGCGCAATGTCGAAAAAATGCACACAATCGGTAGACATAATTAAGTTTACATAATGTATTGACAAAATAGACAAAAATAAATATAATTCGCGGTATTACTTGAAGTGTAGGCGGATTTGTAATATATTGTTACATGTTCCCAATGCGCTCTGCGCTTTAGGGAATTATTTGTCTGTCTCCGCATAGGATAAGCTATGGAGGTGGACAGGTATGAAATATACTAAGAAAAATGATAACGCGGGTCGCAGCAGTGGGATGCTATCTTTTGCGCTGTGCTCGCTGTTCTTGCTTTTAGGCGCTGCCGCAGGCTGCTATTCGGGTTCTCATGTGGCAGCCGATACTCTTTTTTTAGGCGAGTATGGCAGAAGCTTCGGCCGCTGCCTTGCCATAAATTTGGCGGGAATCAGTCTGGTGTTTCTGCTGGGCAGTTCAGGCATTGGTTTTGTTCTTTTGCCTGTTCTCAACGGCGCGGCAGGCTTTATATGCGGATTTCTGATGTCTGCTGCGGTGCTCATTGAGGGCGGCTGGGGCAGTGCGTTTGCCCGCTGCGGCTGGATGATCGCTTTTTCGCTGCCGATGTTCTCAGTGCTTTGCGTATGTGCCGCGCGGGCGTCAATGTCTGCCTGCAGGGCGCTTCTTGTGGGAGGCAGGGTCGACGGGGAAACCTTCGGCAATTTCTTTAAAATACTCATGATATCCACTGCGCTGGCGGTACTGCTGGCGCTGGCGGCTTCGGCTGCATAACAGAGAAAGGAGGGGAGACCGTGAGTGACAGTGAAATTCTTCGCAGCTTTGAAGAATATCTAAAAAATCAAAAAAAGGTCTCGGATAACACCCTTCTTTCGTATATGAGAGATGTAAACAGATTCCAAAGCTACATAAGCGGAACCTGCGGGCTGGAGCTGCTGCGGGTCAGGAATGATGATATCGCCGACTACGTGCAGTCCCTTAGGCGGGAAGGCCGTTCGGCCGCAACGATTTCGCGCACGGTTGCCTCTGTAAAATGTCTTTATGAACAGCTGGTGTGCGAGGGAAGAGTGGCCGTAAATCCCGCAAAGAGAGTAGAATTGGAAAAACAGCCGCGCAAGCTGCCCGAAATACTCAGCAGTAAGGAAGTTGAACTGTTCCTTGAGCAGCCTGATCCTTCGGATATGAAGGGCATTCGCGACCGTGCAATGCTGGAACTCCTATATGCAACGGGTATGCGCGTTACGGAACTGATTGACCTTGACATTGACGACATAAACCTTTCCGTTGGTATAATTCGCTGCCGCAGCAAGAATAAGGAGCGAGTTATCCCCATGTATACCATGGCGGTCAAGGCACTGTCCGACTACGTGGAAAAAGTGCGCATGAGCATGATCTCGGATATGGATGAAGAAGCGCTGTTCGTCAATATGAGCGGAGAGAGAATGTCGCGGCAGGGATTCTGGAAGATAGTCAAGGCCTATCAGAAAAAGGCGGGGATAGAGAAGGAGATAACTCCTCACACTCTGCGCCATTCATTTGCGGCCCATCTTCTGGAGAACGGAGCGGATCTTC